>CAMHDS010000068.1 GCA_946183925.1 uncultured Fibrobacter sp.
TGTTGAGGCGCATGGCGGCCATGAGCATACCCGGAGTCACCTTGTCGCAGTTAGAAATGCACACGAGTGCGTCGGCGCGGTGGGCGTTTGCCATGTATTCGGTGGAGTCCGCAATCAGGTCGCGGCTGGGGAGGCTGTAGAGCATGCCGTCGTGGCCCATGGCGATACCGTCATCGACCGCGATGGTGTTCATTTCCTTTGCGACACCGCCGGCGGCTTCAATCGCGCGGGCGACCACCTGGCCCAAGTCCTTCAGGTGAACGTGTCCCGGAACAAACTGGGTGTAGCTGTTCACCACGCAAATCACCGGCTTGCCAAAGTCTTCCACCTTGGTTCCTGTTGCGTGCCAAAGGGCGCGTGCACCGGCCATTTCACGGCCTTCCATAGTCTTGAGCGAACGAAGTTTCGGCATAGTATATCCTCTTGTTAGTACGGCGGGAAATGTAGAAAAAAAGACACCCGCAGGGCGGGTGTCTCGAAGGTAAAGTCTGGGAAGATTAGTATTTAGTAGATAGAACGCTGGGGCACTTGACTTCTTTATAAGAGTGTTTGGGGTTACCGGCAGCTTCCATGAAGTTGGCGAGGAACAAACAACCCGATTTTGCTTCGCTGTCATTTGCAAAAGTGGAATTGCACTTTTGAATAAGGCAGTTCTTTCTTCTTTCCAAAATGCCTGCATCGTCGTAGCCGACAGAATTTTCGCAATCACTCAGCAAGCCTCCAGATTGTGCTCCTAGGTCGTCGCCCCAGTTGTAGCCAGCGGTTCCGTTGAATATGCCAACGCCACCACCAGGAATCATGATGTCGAACTGGCCGCCCTGAACGTCCCAACCCACATTGGATACCATGACGATGAGTTTTTTGCCTCTTAAAGCTTGATGGTTCGCCTTGGTTTCCCAGTTTCCTTCGCCGGTAAAGGTGAGCTCAAAGCACTTACCGCATGCGGCACCATCTGCGGCTGGAACTGCGGCGAACGCAAATCCAATGTTGTCGCAGCCAGAAACCGTGAAGGGTACCTGGCTAGTACATGTTGCGGCACTTCCGCCATTTTGGCATACGCTTTGGGCATTGTAATCCGTATTTGGGGTTTTCCCGTTACTATTGCACTGTTTTGCGGGGGTTCCGATACCACCGTTCTTTGAGGCGTTCTCCCTCCAGGAACAGCTGGGCTTGCAACCATCCCAGTAACGGGTTGCATAGCCGCTGCCAGTGTGGCCTCCATTGACATACTCAATATTCGGGCAACTGCCGCTCTGTTGGCTTGTGGAACTAGGCGTCTGCTGGTGGCTTGTGGAACTCTGTGTCTGCTGATTGGACGCACTGCTTGACGGAGTTGCATTTGCTACATCCCTGCAGTTGTTTTTGTTCGGATCCCAGTAGCAATCCAATTCACAGGAATGGCTGTAGGCGTATTTCACCCCGTTGGAGAGGACTATTTCTTGGCGGTAGTCGACACACTTACCTGAAGGAGCATCGTAGCACTGGCCTTCACAGTTGTTGCCTGATGCGGTAGAAGTCGTTGTATTGTTGTTTCCGTTGGAGGTAGAGCTATTGCCCGACGGGTTGTTGTTGTTTCCGTTGGAGGTAGAGCTATTGCCCGACGGGTTGTTGTTGTTGCCGTTAGAGGTTGAGCTATAGCTGGTCTGGTGACCTTCGCCATTGCCGTTGCCACCGTTTTCGCCGCTGTCGTTATTGTCGCCCCCGTTGAGGTCCACAATGACGGCGCCATTCTGGTTGGTGATGGTGCCGTCGTCGTTTTTCTGCCCGATGACATTGCCATCAACGGCATCCAAGGCTTGGTTGTCCTGGTTAATCGCCACGAGCGATCCCTCTTCGGTCTGAATGAGTTCGACCTTTTCCAGTTCATTGGGGTCAATGGTATACTCGTTATCCCCGTATGCGAATGTGCCGTTTTCGTCTAATTGAGCCACTACGGTTCCATGCCCATCCTTTACCAGTCCGTCTTCGGTGATATACAAGTAGCCATCAGGGGTGGCGAGCATCCTTGCTTCCTCAGCAAGGGCGGGTAAGCCATTCGCCGGATTTACAGATGTGTTGTCGGTACAATTCCAGGCTAGCAGGAGGGCTCCTGCTACCAGTAGGGATTTGAAAAACGGAAACTTCATAAGACCTCTCTTATACCCATCACCCGGCCCTAAAAATATATTAATGTGGTCAGAATGTCTTGTAAAAAGAATTTTGGGGTGATTGAGGTCATAAAAATAGGCCGTATTAGGGCCTGATTTTGCTTACATTTTTGTGTTTTTAAGCAAAAGTAAGCGTTTTTTTACGCGAGAATAGGAGATCCTCGTGATTCTATCGCCACCGCGTGGCTCCAGAATGACAGCGAGGATGACAATCCTAGCCCCTAACCCCTAACCCCTAACCCCTAATCTCTAGCAACCAAACTATCCAGGAACAGCCGCTGGGCCTTGGGGTCGTACATGACCACGTCGTAGAGCTCGCCCAACTTGCCGGTGCGGGATTCTACCATAAGGCCTGCGAGAGAACCTTTTTCGGTAGGGAGGAAAGCTCCCTTGCCGTTGGGGGATTCCTTGAATTCCAAGTAGCCTTCGGTCACGTACCAGTCGCGGATTACTTTGTAGTAAATGCGTTCTGTATTGGGGCCAATCAGGGAGTTGAGCCTCCGGGCAATTTCGCTTACCGGTATGGGGGTCTCGTCTGCGGGATAGCTGTTCAGTTCTTCTGCAGAGACGTGGAATTTTTCACGGGTCTTGCGCGGGGCGTTACCTTCTTCGATGCCGTCTTCTTCGGCGTGGCTGGAACTGCGGCTTGCAAAGCGCTCGTTGGCGATGTCGATACATTTCTGGAGGTTGTCCAACACGTACTGTTGGGCCTTTTCCCAGCACTGGGTATAAATGTTGTGGTGGCCACGCAGGTCCGATTCGCCCTTTTCGAACCCGTAAGATTCTCCGAGGTCTGTGGGCAGGTTCGCCTCGGTTCCGTTTTCGGTCATCTGCCGGGCGAGGATGCCCTGTTGCACCAAAAAGTTGGCCACGTCGGCGTAGAGCAGGTGGTTCATGTTCACGCCAGCAGGGATAAGTTCGTTGATGTTTCGGACCACCCGGGAAATGGAGACGGGGTAGTCGAAGAAACGATATTTGCTGATAGCTTCGGGAGCGATGGAAAGGGGCTGCTTGGGGGCCTTGGGGGCTTTGGGTGTGGGCTTGCGGGGGGCGGTTACGGGCGCAAGCTGTTCGTGATTCAGCTGTTGCTGCAACAGGGATGCCACGTAGGCGAGGCACTTGCTGATTCGTTCCTGTTTGCAGGAGTCCCCTTCGGGGAGGATTTCATCGGTAAGAGGGTTGATGCCGCAAGACAATTTACGCAGGTACATTTCGGCACGTTCGATAATCGCATTTTCAGAAGCCATATTTTTCACTCCTATTATTTCATCTTATTTAGGCGCGGCAAATATAAAAAAATAAGTGGTCGAGTGGCAGAGAAAGCCTGTATATATGAAAAAGACCGCAATCACCAAGTGCTGCGGTCAAGGGGAAATGACTAGAGTAGGCTACTTCTGGTTGGCCTTGTACTGGTCAAGAGCCGCTGCGGCGTTGTCCAGGTCGGCGTAACCCTTCATGGCGCGGGCGCGGTCCACGTTGGCCTTTTGGGCGGCTAGAGCGGCTTCGAAGGCCTTTTTGAAGGCTTCGGTGTTCATGGCGGCAATGGCATAGACCTTGAATTTGCCCTCTTCGGTGACTTCCATGTCCATCTTGATCACGCTGACGCCGTTCTGCATGTCGGAAATGACGTTTTTCTTGACCGCCTCCTTGTGCTGGGTGAGTTCGTCACCTACTTCTTCCTGGTAGTTACGGATAAGAGCTTCAACCTTGGATTCCAGGGAACGGGCTACGTCGGTGCGGGCGTTCAGGTCGGCTTCGTCATAGGCCAGCTGTTCGGACTTGGATTCGCCGATGCCGATGCCGGCCACGACGCCCTTGTCGAGCAGTTCGTTCTTTTCTTTCTGCATCTTCATCATCTTGCTTGCAGACTGTTCCTGGGGAGTGCCTGCGCAACCGATGATAAACAGGGCAAATGTTAAAAGGGCGATAATTTTCTTCATGGTTTTTCTCCTGATTTTGTTTACTCGTTCAATATAAGTTATTTTGGAGCATTGTGAGCAAAAGTGGGCGAAAACAGGTAGAAAATGTTATATTTATCACTATGAGAAATCTATCCAAATGTCTGTGTGTGGCTGCTATCACATTTGCCGCGAGCTTTTCTGCCGCCTTTGCCGACGACAACATCCGTTTTGTTCCCGAACCTTACCCTATCGGTATTGCCGACCAAGGGGAGGTGAAGCATGTGGTGCTCAAGGGCGCCAATGTCTCCGGAAAAGAAATCAACCTGGAAAGCGTCATGGGCCAGGGGGTTGGCATGTCCAACTTCAAGTTCCCCAAGAAGATAGCCAAGGGTGCGGCGGTTGCTATTGAGTTCGACATGGATTTTGCGGGCATGGACGGCCAGATCAACCCGGTGGTGGTGATGGTAGGCACCGACGGTACGCCCTATACGGCAACCCTGGATGGTTTCGTGAAAGCCCCCATCTTTTTTGGCGAAAAACTCTTTGATGCGGGATTCTACGCCAAGGGCGAAAAGCGGGAATGGACGTTCTACGTGTGGGAGACCGACAAGAAGGAACGGCCGGACCTGGCTCTGGACTCCGCCGCCCTGCGGGAGTTTTCTATGACGTCTAAGCCGGTGATGCTGAACGTGGACAAGCTGGACCAGATCAAGGAAGGAGGCAAGGTCCCGGGTATCAAGGTGACGCTGACGACCAAGGGACTTCTTCGTGAAGGTCTGGAATTGAAGCAGAGGAGCATCCGCAAGATTGTGGGCTTCAAGAGCAAAAAGCACCCCAAGGCCACCCCCGAGGTGCTGATTGTGGGCTACTGGAAGGAGTAGTCCGGTCTAAAACGGGCGAAAAAATCTGTTTTTTCGCAATTTCGCCTTGAAAAAAGGGGAGACTTTAACTAACTTTGGTGCACTCGTAAGAGTCTCGGGATGTAGCTCAGCCTGGTAGAGCGCTTGAATGGGGTTCAAGAGGTCGCTGATTCGAATTCAGTCATCCCGATAAAAAGGCCCGCTTTTGTAGCGGGTCTTTTCTATTTTGTTGAAAGGTGTTTCCTGGGTACGAAACACCGCGGAATATCTAAGGAGTAAGGTGGCAAAACGCATACCAAAGACCGAAGCCCCTCTGGAGGTTGGCCGGAAGCGAAAGTCCCAGGAGCTGGAACTTTTTTGCGAGGTCTATATCCCGCTTGCCCCGTCGGTCTATACCTACGGCGTTCCCGAAGGCGCAAAAGTTGAACGGGGAAGCGTGGTCTGGGTGCAGTTCGCCACCCGCAAGAACCCCCTGCTGGCCCTGGTTTCCCGTGTGAGCCGTGAACGGCCCGCCTTTGACGTGCGGTGTGCCTACCCCCATGCTTCGGGCTATGTCTTTAACGAGCGGTACATGGACGCCCTGGAATGGGTGGCACGCTACTATATAAGTACTCCCATGAAGGCCCTGGACGTGTTCTGGCCATCGGATTTCGGGAAGTATCTGGACGCCATCGCTGCCGATGCTGGCACGGAAGTTGCGGCTTCGGGTACGAATGGTGTTGCCTCGGGTGCGAACGGCGCCGATGTTGGCACGGAAGTTGCACCGGTTGGTACGGGTGAACCTTTGGCTGGTTTGGACGGTGTTGCATCGGGCGTAAACAGTGTCGCGCCCCTGACAGACGAACAGCAGGTGGCGTTAAACGCCTTGGTGGCTCGCCTAGAAGGAAATGGTTTCCGTGGGGCGCTTTTGCACGGGGTCACCGGCAGCGGCAAGACCCGTGTCTATCAGGAACTGGCCTGCGTGGCACTTGGCCGGGGGCTCAAGGTCTTGATTCTTGTGCCCGAAATCGGGCTTACGCCCCAGACGGCGGGGCGGTTCGAGAGTTTTCTGGGCGTGCCCGTGCAGGTGCTGCATTCTGCCCTTTCGGCCCCCAAGAAGCGCTCTGCCTATGTGTCCGTGCTGAAGGGGGAGGCCCGTGTGGTTCTCGGGACCCGGAGCGCCATCCTTGCGCCCTTCGACTTTGATGTGGTGGTTCTGGACGAGGAACACGACAGTTCTTTCAAGCAGCAAGACCCGGCTCCCCGCTACCACACGCGGGAACTGGCTTTTCATTTGGCCCACAAGTACGGGGCCCTGGTGGTGCTCGGGTCTGCCACGCCTGCTTTGGAAACTTTCTACAACGCAAACCAGGGCCACCTGGAACTGCTTTCCCTGAAAAAGCGGGCCACGGCGGCGCCCCTGCCTGATGTAAAGATTGTTGATATGGGGGAGGTTCGGCAGCAGAAGGGCATCCTCATGTCGCCGGAGTTGCGGGAGGCCCTGACGGAATGCGTTTCGGCTGGGGAGCAGGCCATTGTGCTTATGAACCGCCGTGGATATTCCAAGATTCGTGTGTGCAGCAGCTGCGGCGAGACGCTTTACTGCAAGCATTGCCACGTGCCTCTGGTTTACCACCGGCAGTACCGCGGGCTCTTGTGCCATTACTGCAACAGCATCTATCCGGAAAACACCTGCTGTCATTCCTGCGGGGCGGAGACCTACGAATACGTGGGCGGGGCCATCGAGAAATTGGAAGAAGAGATTGTGCAGTGGATTCCGGGGGCGAACGTGGTCCGCATGGACAGGGACACCACCCAAAACGTAGGTTCTGTGGAAAAGATTCTGGAGTCTTTCAGGAAACGTGAACACAACATTCTGTTGGGCACCCAGATGGTGGCCAAGGGCCACGACTTTCCGGGAGTGCGTCTCGTGGGAATCGTAGGGGCCGACAGCGGGCTTGGCATTCCCGATTTTCGCGGGACGGAACGGCTGTTCCAGCTCCTGAGCCAGACGGCGGGTCGTGCAGGCCGCGCCCAGGGCGGCGGCCGCGTCTTGATCCAGACGCTGAATCCCACAGAGGCGGTGATGCAGTTCGCTCTGAACCACGACTATGCGGGTTTTGCCCGGAGTGAACTTTCGAACCGGAAAGCGGCGCTCTATCCGCCCTTCTGCAAGCTGGTGACTGTGTCGGTCGGGAGTCGTGACGAATCGGCCCTGAATGGGGCGCTGTCAAAGCTTGAGGCCTTGTGCAAAAAGGAAAAGTCCCTGATGGTGCTTGGGCCTGTGGAGGCCTTTGTGCCTGTGGTGCAGAACGTGCACTGGAGCAGGCTCTACCTGAAAACCCAGGACTTGAATGCCGTCCGTAGCGTGCTCGGGCCTGTGGTCAATAACCCCAAGGCCTTTGCTCCTGGGGTAGATGTGAAGGTGGAAATAGAGTAGGTCTCCTCTAAAAATTCATTTTCTAAAATTTGGCTGCAACGCATCGTGCAGTTTCGTCACTCAAAGTGACAAATACCTCCAGTATTCGCCACTTTTCGTTCCTGCCTGCACTCGGTTTCGCTCAATTTTTCTCATCAAAGCAATTTCTTAGAGGTGCCCTGCAGTTATTCTTCTACAACCAGGTCCATGGCCTGTCGGAGCATTCCGGCGGCGTCTTTGGTCTTGGGGGCATCCTGGCTCAAGACCTGCCGGAACTTGCGGGCGCCGGGGAGTCCGGTGAACAGTCCGTAGAGATGGCGGGTGAGGATGGTGGCAGGCGTCCCCTTGGCAAATTCCTTTTCAACGTAGGGCAGGTAGGCTTCGAGAACTGCCTTGCGGGATGTGGCCGGCGACGGTGCGCTGCCGAAAATCCGTTCGTCGGCATCCCGCAGGAACCAGGGATTTTCGTAGGCCTCCCGACCCACCATCACGCCGTCCAGGTCTTTCAGCTGTTCCTCTACCTGGTCCAGGGTCTTGATGCCGCCGTTGATGGAAATGTTCAGGTGGGGCATTTCAGCCTTCAGATTGTGAACAAACTCATATTTCAACGGCGGAACTTCTCGGTTCTCTTTGGGGCTGAGCCCCTTGAGCCAGGCCTTGCGGGCGTGTATAATGAAGATTCGGCAGCCTGCGTCGGCGATGGTCCCGACAAAGTCCCTGAAAAATTCCCAGCTGTCGAATTCATCGACGCCGATGCGGCACTTGATGGAGACGGGAATAGATACGGCGTCCTGCATGGCTTTGAAACAGTCCGCTACCAGGTTCTTGTCCTTCATGAGGCAGGCGCCGAAGTTCCCGTTCTGCACCCGGTCCGAAGGGCATCCGCAGTTTAGGTTCACTTCGCCAAAGCCTGCACGTTCTACCATCTTGCTTGCCGCCGCAAGTTCTGCAGGGGCGCTTCCGCCTAGCTGGAGCACCGCGGGCATTTCGCAGTCTTCGTGGCCCAGGAACAGTTCTGGGTCCTTGCAGTGCAAAAGTCCTGTAGATACCACCATCTCGCTGTAGAGCAGGATGTTCTTGGAAATCAACCGCAAAAAATACCGCTCGTGACGGTCGGTGCAGTCCAGCATGGGGGCGATAGAAAGCCGTCGGTTGAAATCCAGGTCCATACGGGGAAATATAGAATTTGCTATAATGCTTACCATGAGCCTGATTAAAAACATTGTCGTAGCGGGCGGAACCCACGGAAACGAGCGGACAGGTGTCCGGCTGGTGGAAAAGTGGATGGAACACCCCGAATGCTACAGCTCCTGTTGCCCAAGCGCCAAGGTGGAACTGGTGCTTTCGAACCCGGAGGCGGTTCGGCTGAACAGGCGGTATCGCGACCACGATTTGAACAGGGCTTTTTCACAGGTGTGCCTGGACATGAGCGCTGAACCTGAGGAATACGAGTTCCGCCGTGCCCAGGAACTGAACCGCATATACGGCCCCAAGGGAACAGGCACAAAGACGGACCTGTTGCTGGACGTGCACAATACGGGAGCGAACATGGGGCTGTGCCTGATTCTTTCGGCACGTGACCCCTTCACCATGAAGGCTTCCGCCGTGCTGACCCAGGAATTCAAGGACGCGTGGATTTATTACCAGCCCGAAGAACGGAGCATGTCGCCCTATTTCGGGACGGTGGCCAAGGCAGATGTGTGTATCGAGATTGGCCCGCAGCAGCATGGGACTCTGGATGCCCGCCTGTTTGAACGCACCGAAAAGCTGGTGAAGCGCTATCTGGAACTTGCAGACGAATGGAATCGGGGCGAACTGCAGAAACTCCCTCCCATCCAGGTGGAAGTTTTTACCCAGCTTCGGGACTTGGGCTACCCCAAGGCCTGGGCGGGAGCGCCCATCGAAGCCATGCTCCATCCCGACTTGTTGGGTCGTGACTTTGGCGAACTGAAGAAGGGCGACAAGTTGTTCCGCTCCTTCGACGGTAAGGACATTCTGTACCAAGGCGAGCCGGACGGACGCGAGAGCGTGTGGCCCATCTTTATCAACGAGCCCGCCTACTACGAGAAGGACATCGCCATGAGCCTTACGGTAAGGACCGTGGAGGAGTGGTAGCGCCTTTGGCGCTATGATTAATTCGGAATTCGGATTTCGGAATTCGGAATTAAGGTTTATTTGGAATAAAGGCTTTTATGATGGAATACGATGAAAACAACGTGCCCAGTGCAGAACTTTCCATGGTTCCGGGGGAAGAACGCTTGAAAAATTTCATGGAACTGGTCCAGGCCGAAAAGACCAAGCCCTGGGAGTCCCGTCTCCAGGACATTCTGGATTCTTTCGAGGATTTTTTGACCCTGCGTCCGGAACCGCCCCAGTCCTGGTTGGACAACTATGCCGCCAGCGGCAAGAAGTTCGACTACCATCAGGTGGTGCTGCCTCAGGATTTCCAGGACCCCTACGAAGACGACCTAGGGAACATCCGTAGGCTCCGCGGCGAATTCGAACGTGTTCCCAGCACCATGGCGCTGGAACACGAACTGATCAGCAGGAACTATTTCATTTACGAGAACGGTCATGCCGACCCCATCGCCGCTCCACGTCCCATGCTCATGCTAGAAAGTAAGGACCGGGACGACGACCAGGAGGAAGAAGAAGGGGACATCACCTGGGACTGCTGCATTTCCATTTTCCCCGACGGAAGCTACACTTCTTACAACCTGGACCACGACGACGAAGAGGTTTTGGGGGAGGATTTCAAGGCGGTTTTCGAAAAACACATCGAAACTCTGTCCAAAATGCAGCTGGTGATTCCCGTAGAAGGCCGGGATTATGGTATATTGAGGAGTGATGCGTAGGCTTTTGACAAAGGTAATGCTCGGAATGTCCCTGCTTTGCGGTGGGGCCTTTGCCGCCTTTATCCAGAGCCCCATACCGCCCAGCACCCAGCAGAACTTTGTTCTGGATACCGACGGCGATGGCCGCATGGACCAGATGGAAATTCGGTTCCTGGGAAACCTGACTAAAGAATACGTGTCCTCCATGCTGGATAGCCTCACCTTCGAATGGATCGATTCTTCGGGAGCGGCCAGGCACTACGTCGTGGCTGCGGACAAGTTCCAGCTGAACCCGGCCAACAAGCGCAGTCTCATAGTTGACCTGAAATCGATGCAGAAAAGTTTCCGCATGCTGACGGCCCTTTCTACTATGGAGTTTTCTGCCGCCATCTACGGTTCGGCGCTTTTGTACCTGCGGGACGGTTCCATGTATCCCGTGGCCCTGAAAGACGCCATGGCGCCTTCCATCATGTCGGCTTACTTGAGGAACATGCGGGGCAAGTCCAACGATTCCCTGACGGTGCTGTTTTCGGAAACTGTCCGAACGGTTCCCGGCTGCCCGGCCCTGCTGGAATACAAGAGCTCAAAAGACGGCAAGGTCCGCAAATTCAAGACAGACGAAATCCGCTGGAACTTCTGGATGAATTCCGCCGTATTCGTTTTGGACAAGAAGGCTTCGGCTGATGGGCTGAACTTCCGGGATTCCTTGCGGTTGGTGAATGGCTGCGTAGAAGACACCAGCGGGAATGCGGTGTCGAAGGTTTCCCAGTTCTCGCCGCTGACTGGCTATTCTCCTTTTGAGGTGGTGGTGCCCTCCATGGCGGTGGACAGTGCCTCTGGGCATGGCGCGGGTGCCGAAAGTGCGGGGCTCCCGATTTTCCAACTGAACTTCCAGCCCCTGCCTGTAGAATCCGCTCGGGATACGGCCTGGGGCATCTATATGGATGTGCTGGGCGAAGAATTCGAGAACGCCCTCCGTGAAATTTTGAAGATGGACGAAAAGACACCTGTTAGTTTGTCTAAACTAAAGGTCCGCTTTGATATCCGCATCTACACGAACCTGGGCGCCTATGTGGTGGGGACCCGAGCTGACATTGCCGGAAACGATGAACGTCTGGGCGGAAAACCCACGCAGCTTTCCCTCCGCTGGAACTTTATGGACAATCATGGCCGACGTGTTTCTACGGGCGTCTATATCGCAAACGTGACTGCCCTGGTGGAATACGACGGCAAGGCCGTTTTCCGGAACGGAACGGACGCGACGGCATCCTACGTGTTTGGGGTGGTCCGCCGCTAGGGCTTGCTTTTCCCATGGACTTGGAAGAGACGAAAATCTATAAAGGGTATCAATCCTTTATGGAACCCTTTTTGCCTGAATCGAAGTTAGGGGCGGAACCGCGTCAAGTTACTTTGTCTGAAATTCTAGACGCCTATGACGCCTTCTGTTTCGATGGCTACGGAACGCTATACAACCGCGGGGACTTCGTTTACCCCGGAGCCATGGAATGGTTCCAAAGCCTGCGGGCGGCGGGCAAGCACCTGCGCCTGGTGACCAATGCCGCCTCCAACACCGACGAGTTCCTGGCAGCAGACGCAGGGGCCCGGGGTTTTGATTTTACGGCGGAAGAGACTATTTCCTCGGGCAGTTTGCTTGCGGACCTGTCTCGGGGCGAGCCTGTGGGTGTTTTTGATTTTGTGGGGCTTTCTGGGCAGAAACGCGGGTCGGTTGAGGGACTGAAAATCGGGGAACCTCTGGAAAGAAGCGTACGTGAAGTTTATTACATCGGTCGGGACACCGGCGTGAACGTGCTTGCCCAGGCAGGAATGGCTGCCGCCGAAAATCCGGCGGACCCTGTGGTGGCGGTATCGTCTTACACGTCTACGGAGGAAATGTTTCGGCATGCGGTAGAGATCTTGTGCCGCCCGGGCGGATTGCTGCTGGTGCTGAATCCCGACGCTTGGGCTCCAAAGATAGACGGCAGCCGGAGCGCCGTGTCCGGCACGCTGGCAGAACGCCTGCGGGTCGCTTCGGGCTGTAGGACTTGTTATTTGGGAAAGCCCTTTCCGGCTATCTGGGAAAAGGTCCGTCGGTCGCTCCCCAAAGGCTCGCGGGTGCTGATGATCGGCGATACCATCGGGACGGATGTTTACGGAGCAAAGATTGCAGGCTTTGACGCTGCCCTGGTGGTAGGTCGCAACGTTCACGAAGAGAGTCTTGCCGCAGATGAGGCCGCCCTAGGTGTGCGGCCGGATTACTACTTGGTGCCGGGCTGAGCGCTGGCGGAGTCCGGCGCTGTGGGCGCGGAAGGTACAGCCGTCGAATCCTGAACTGTCGCACTGGTCGCAGAATTTACGGCAGGAGAGACAGGTGCCGAGCTTTCCGTTTTCTTGTCGGCCACAATCACATAGAGGGTGTCGTGAACGACGTCGTGGACGACTACAGTATCCCGCACAAAGACGGTATCGGTCTTGCAGGTTGGAACAGCACCCTGTGGTGCTGCCGCTGAACTGGATGGTTGTGGCGGGTTCTTCCGGATTTGTTCTTCCAGGGCGGCCCGTTCGGCTTTGAGGGCATCCATTTCTTTTTTGATGTTGGCCTTGTTGTTTGGCCTGCGCTCCCTGGAATACTTGCCTTCTAGAGTGTTGATTCTCTTGTCCAATTCCCGGAGCTTGTCGTATTCAGGGCCTTCGCCCTCGACGGTGGGCATGGGGGAGAAAAAGTCCTTGAACTTTTGCCACAGGGATTTTTCTTCGGCGTGGGAAAGGGAGGCAAGCCCGAGGGCGAGCAGGGTTGCGGGCAAAACGGCCCGTGCAAATCGGGAAATAACCATGCCCCAATGATAGAAAAAATATCTTTGGCGGGGCGAATCCCTTTACAGGGGGCGTTTTTTTATTAAATTTGGAAAACTCTCGCGGGAGTAGCTCAGTTGGTAGAGCGCGACCTTCCCAAGGTCGATGTCGAGGG
>CAMHDS010000069.1 GCA_946183925.1 uncultured Fibrobacter sp.
CGGAAACTCTTGTGACTGTTAGTCCCTGCGAGTTTCCCCCGAGATGTCATCCCCGACTTGGTCGGGGATCTCCTTGCCCTTCCCATTGTCACCCCGGCCTAGTGCCGGGGCCACACGAACCACCCCTCTTTCCCCGCATTTCACACTTTCTTCATTTGATATTCCCGAAATTTTTATATAGATTACAGACAAACAACCTTCTCAAGGGGAACTGGCTATGAAAAATCTTTTTTGGGGGCATTCCCTTGCCGCAATGGCACTACTTGTTGCCTGCAGTAGTGGTTCGGGAACCAATGGCGAACCTTTGGAAATTAGTTCGAATTCCTCCTCAGGGGCGGACCTGTTTGCCGAGACTTTCGATGACCTGCCAGTTTGTACCGCCAAGCGTGAAGGTGCAATCGCCTACGTGAAGGACGAAAAGGCCGCCTACGTATGCGAAAACGGCGACTGGACTTTGGACGATGAAGATTCCACCGAAAGAAAATCAAATGGCGATACTGGTAACGACGGCATGTCCAGCGCTTACGACGTGGTCACCGGCATGCTTACCGATTCCCGCGACGGCCAGACCTACAGGACTGTGAAAATCGGTGATCAGGTGTGGATGGCAGAGAACCTGAATTTTGTGACGGATAACAGCTGGTGCTACGGCGACGACCCGGCCAACTGCGCCAAGTACGGCCGCCTTTACACCTGGGGTGCGGCCATGGACAGCGTGGGCGAGTGGAGCACGAGCGGCAGGGGTTGTGGCTATGGCAAGACTTGTAGCGTCGCTTCGGCGAGCTCAGTGACCTTGGTGCGGGGCATCTGCCCCAAGGGCTGGCACCTGCCAAGCTATGATGAATGGGAAGCCCTGATTGTGGCCGTTGACGGTTCCATTACGGAATATACGTATACGTCTTCAAATACGGCGGGTTCCAAGCTGAAGTCCACTAGCGGTTGGGAGAAATATGAAGACAAAAGTGGAAACGGTGATGACGTCTTCGGGTTTTCGGCGCTTCCTGCCGGCAACAGGGACTGTGGGGATTACTACAGCGAGGGTTACAGCGCGGACTTCTGGAGTTCTACCGAGAAAGGTAGCAACAGCGTGTACTACATGGATTTGATCGACAACGGCGTCAATGCGAGCCTGAATTACAACAGCGGGAACAACGGGTTTTCTGTTCGTTGTCTCAAAGATTAAATCTTCCCGACAAAGCAGTTCAGCGAGATGCCGCCGTGGCTGGTCTTGATGACCTTTGTACTTGGCAAGCCCAAGGCGGCACAGTTCTTTAAAAGGTTGTCGGTGCAGGCGCCCTTGGGCGCAAGGATGGCAACGACCAAAGGACACACAATTCCCTGCGCAAGTTCCGTAAGCTTCTTCCCGATTCTGGCGTAAAGTTTTGGAGCGTCTGCGTCCAGACGTTTTCCGTAGGGCGGGTTCAGCACGATGATCACTCTGGCGTTTCTGCTGCCGTTTGAGGTATCGTGCCCGATGTTTGAAATTTCTTCGGGCGTGTAGCTGAAAAAGTCCTTCTGCTGCGGCGCGATGGGAGCCGGCTCGATTTTTGCGAGGGGACTGCACTCTACGTTATGCCTGATGATTTTGACGGCCCGTTCTGAAATGTCGCTTGTGATGATTGTTCTTAATTCGGAATTCAGAACTCCGAATTCCGAATTAACAAGGTAGTTCCACGTAGCCTCTTTGAAGGCGGGCTGGTGCTTGAGGGCAAAGTCGCGGCACTTTCCGGGAATGATCCCGCTTGCCATGTAGGCGGCTTCGAGGCTGAAGGTGCCGCTGCCTGCCATGGGGTCTATGAGAGTGGTTAGTGGTTGGTGTTTAGTGGTTAGGTGGGGGGCGTTTAAAGCCTCGAAGAGCATGGAAGCGGCGATGGTTTCCTTGAGAGGAGCGTCGTTGACAAAACGCTGGTGGCCCCGCTTGTAGAGTTCTTCGCCGGCCAGGTTCACGGAGACTGTGCATCGGTCGTCGATGAGAGAGACGAATATGTTTTGCGGCGGGGCGTTGCGGGGTGTCCCCGCAGAGGGGGTAGCGGATGCGGCTAGGAGATCCCCGCCGGAGTTTACCCCGGACTGTGTTCCGGGGCCAGGATGACAAGGCGCAGGAGCGAGGGGGAGACTTCCCCCCTTGAAGACATTGTAAAATCGTTCCGCTACGGCGTCGCTGTGGTAGAGCCTGGAATGCTTGCAGGTGACGTGAATAGTGGTTGGTGATTGGTGATCAGTGGTTAGGTATAAGGACCAGGGGATTTCGGCGGCCTTTTTTTCTAGTTCGCGGAAGTTTTCTGCCTTGAAGGAGGCTATGTCCATGAGCACTCGGTTGGCGATGCGGCTGTGGGCTACGGCTTTCCAGGCTTCGGTCAGTTTGGCTTCGAAGATGATTTTTCCGTCGGCGGTTTCGAAGGAGTCGTCTTTGGCGGCGACCCCGATTTGTCGCAGTTCTTGGACCAGGGTCGCCTCGAATCCCAGCGGCACGACGGCGGTGAAACGGTGGAGTTTCCCGTGGACTTGCCGCTTGATGCGCTTTTCGAGGTTTTCAAGCATGGTGTTAGAAGAACCTCTTGAAAAAGGAAATTGGCCTGAAAAGTGCTGTCACCAGCAGGGAAACGGCAAAAACGGCCGCCGCCACGACAGGAACCACGACGATGGGGTGTGGCGTGAGGAGCGACAGCTCGAGTCCGTAGAAAAGCTTGATGAAAAGCGGGTGGATCAGGTACACGCCCAGCATGCAGGCCGAAACGAAGGTGAGGTGGCGGTTTGTGGTCAGCACGCCCCGGTACCGTTCACAGAAAAAACAGAAAATGGCGGCGGCGATTAGGAAGGTAGTTGGCTGGAAATTGCCCAGAAAATATTCGTTGGGCTTGGAGCGGTCGATAGAAAAGTAGGTGGAGGAGATAAAGGCGAATGCCCAGGAGGCAATGGCCGAGAGGTACAGGATTTTTCGGGCCAGGGGTTTCAGGCCGTAGTGGGAAATGTAGAATCCGGTGAGGTAGAAGCCCGCGAAGGTGGTGCATCCCTGGATGCGGATGTTCTTGTAGAGCGTAAAGTCGGCGAGGCGCTCCAGCAGGTGGTTCACCATGGGGAGCACCAGCCCGAAGCAGAAAAAGATGCCGATGACGTAGAGGACCATCCGGTGGCTTGCATGTTCGGTAAAGACCCGCATGGGGGGCGTCAGAATGTAGAGCCCCGCGATGGTGTAGAGAAACCACAGGTGGGTGGGCGGCTTGGTAAAAAGCAGAAACGGCGTGGCGAAGATGTCCTTGAATGTTCCGCCGGCAACGAAGGTATTGACCGTTCCGTAGATGACGACCCAGAACACCAGCAAAAGCAGGATGCGGGTGAGGTTCTTGCCGAGGATTTTCTCCGGCGGGTGGGCGTAACGGGGCGAAAGCATGAACGCCCCGCTAATCATGATGAAAACGCCCACGCCGAAGCGGGCGATGCTGTTGTAAAAGTTCAGGGTAATCCACTCGTCGGTACGAACGGGAATGTTGTACCAGGCGGAGGTGACGGTATGCTGGAACACCACGGAAAACGCCGCGATGATTCTAAGGACTTCGGCGTAGAGTTCCCTAGGCTTTACGGGTGTCGTTTCCATGCCGTTTAGAGCGTCGCCTGGAACTGGTGGAACTTTTCCAGCAGCTCGGCGTAGGTCTTGGTGGCCTCCAGTTGCGGGAATTGGGCCACGATGGAGTCCGGCGCGCAGAAGAAGCAGCCCTTTTCGGCCTGCAGGAGCATGCCTGTGTCGTTGAAGGAATCTCCCGAGGCGAACACCTTGAAGTTCAGGTCCTGCAGGTGCTTTACCACCTTGGTCTTCTGGTCGGTAAGGCGCAGGTGGTAGCCTACGATGCGGTCGTTTTCCACTTCCAGGTTATGGCAGAAGATGGTGGGGAATCCCAGGTTCTTCATGATGGGGTAGGCGAATTCCTGGAAAGTGTCCGAAAGGATAATCACCTGGGTCTCGTCCCGGAGCTGGTCCATAAAGGCGCGGGCGCCGTCCAGCAGGCCAAGGTTTGCAATGACGTTCTGGATGTCCGAAAGCTTGATGCCTTCGCGGTCGAGAATCTTGATGCGGCCCTTCATGAGCTCGTCGTAGTTGGGAATGTCGCGGGTGGTCAGGCGCAGGTCAGCGACACCAGTCTTTTCGGCGACGGCAATCCAGATTTCGGGGGCGAGAACTCCTTCCAGGTCCAGGGTAACGACACATTGCTTGGTGAACATAGGGCTTAGGGGTTAGGATTTAGGGTCTAGGGGTTAGGAAAATTCAGAATTCAGAGTTCAGATCGGAGTTTGAACAATTTTGAAATCCGAATTCTGAAATCTGAAATCCGAATTATTTTTTCCTCTCGTTTATAATTTCTCTCAGGTCCGCAATCGTAATCTGGTACGGGGTGCGGCAGAAATCGCAGATGACTTCCAGGTCCTTGCCTTCGGCTTCCAGGTCCAGCAGGTCCTGGAGAGGGAGCGTTGCAAGCGTTGCCACCGTGCGTTCGTGGCTGCAGGGGCAGTAGGCCCTGGGGTCAATTTCTTTCACGATGTCGATTTCGTAAGGCCCGCGAAGCTGGTCCAGAAGTTCGTCCAGGTCAAAACCTTCGGGGGTGTTCATGTCGCAGAACTTGGGCAGGTTCTGCACGATGACCTCTATCAGGTTGATGTCCTTGTCTTCCAGGTCCGGGAACGCCTCGATGTAGAAACCGGCGGCATAGTCCAGCTTGCTCGGGTCCTGGACGTTAAAAGCGGCCTCGATGCCAACGGCGGAGCGGATCTGCTCCGACTGCAACAGGTAAGTGGCCAGGTTCTGGCCCATGGATACCGACGGAGCCTCGATGATACTCTCGTGGACCCGCTTGCCCTGCTCGTTCAGCTTGACCACGCGGACGCTTTGCGGAATGAGGACGGGCTCGTTACCGCCAACAGCCTGGAGTTCCGGCTGCGGGATCATGGCACGCACCAGGCCCTGGGGCGTCGTGTCCGACTGCACCAGCGTGATTTCGCCGCCAAAGCGGGTGGTCAGCGACACGGTTCCCGGAAACTTCAGTGAGGCGCTCAAAAAGATGCTTGCGATGGAGTTTTCGGCCAAGAGCTTGAGGGCAAAACCCTGTGCGTTGTGCTTCTTGCCGATTTCGTTCATCGTCGCGGTCAAATCGACGACAATCAGGCGGAAGGGCGTTCTCTTGCCCGTGGCGCGGATAATGCGGTCCTTGAAATTCATGGCACAAAGATAGAATAGTGGTTGGTGGTTAGTGGCTAGTGGTTAGGGACGAGGGAGGGAAAAAGCCCTTGGATAGGTGGGGGGAGGTCTCCCCCTCGGCGGCAAGGCACTTGCGCTGTTGCCGCCTACCCCTTCTAACGGGGCTCAGTCGCCGCCCCGTAACGCCCGGCTTTTTCTGTCCACTTTTATTATATTCTTGCGAAAACGAGGCTCAATATGAAGATTTTATTCCTGATGGCCGATGGCTTCGAAGAAACCGAATTCGTCACACCTTTCGACTACCTGCAGCGGGCGGGCTTTGAGGTCGCTCTTGCAAGCGTTTCCGGTAAGGCCGAAGTGGTAGGGTCCCACGGTCTTAAAATCCAGACGGACTTTGCACTTTCGGGTGCCGATACCGCAAAGTTTGGCGCCGTCCTTTTGCCCGGTGGCGGCCCCGGCGTCAGGAACCTTAAGGCCTCTGCCGATGTGGAGAAGGTCATCTGCGATTTCAACGATGAGGACAAGTGGATTTTCGCCATCTGCGCCGCTCCTTTGGTACTGAGCAAGGCGGGAATCCTGGTGGACAGAACCGCCACCTGTTTCCCGGGCTGCGAAGCGGAGCTGGTCTGTAACAAGTTTGTGGAAGACCGCGTAGTGGTAGACGGTAACATTGTCACCAGTCGCGGCGCAGGCTCCGCCGAAGAATTCGCTTTCGAATGTATCGCCCAGCTAGGCGGCCGCGACCTTGCAGAAAAAATCCGCAAGCAGGTGGTGGCGCGGTAAGAACTACTTCTCGATAATCGCCGAGGCCACGATGCCGTCGCCGGCGTAGAGCACCATAATCTGGCCAGGCGTGGCGGCAAATTGGGGCGTGTCGAACCGGATAGAGATTCGGTTGTCTGTAAGTTCGGTGATGCTCGCTTCGGCGAAGGTGTGTCCCAGCCGGATTTTCGCCTGTAGTTTTTGCTGTAGCAGGGGAGAATCCTTGGATACCATCAGGTTCAGCTGGCTTCCGCTGACTTCGCTACATTGCAACAGGCTTCTCGGGCCAAGCACCACCTGGTTTTTTTTGACATCGATGGCAATGACGAAAAGGGGCTCCGGCTGACCGCCGATATTGAGCCCTTTCCTTTGCCCGATGGTGTAGTGGATGAACCCTTTGTGTTGCCCCAGGACCTTGCCGCTTACATCTACGAAGTCCCCGGGAACGTTGTCGCTTTCGTCAAAGAGCACGGAGTAGTCGCCGCATTCCAGAAAATCCTGGCTCTCCTTTTTGGAGGCGAAATCTTCCCAGCCGATTTTACGGGCCAGTTCCTTGACTTCGTCCTTGTGCATTTCGCCCAGGGGGAACAGCACCGACGAAAGCTGGTCTTCGGTTAGCCTGGAAAGGAAATAGGACTGGTCCTTGAAACTGTCGCGGGCCTTCCACAAGAAAGGTTCTTCGGGGCTCTTGAAATCCAGACGGGCGTAGTGCCCCGTGGCAAAGTAGTCAAAGCTTACGCCCATCTTGCGGACGGCGTGGAGCATGGCGCCGAACTTGATGGACTGGTTGCAGCGCACGCAGGGGTTGGGCGTACGGCCCGCCCGGTATTCGGCGCGGAAATAGTCCAGCACGTTTTTCTTGTATTCCTCTACCACGGGAACCACGTGGAAGGGGATGGAAAGCCGCTTGGCCACACTCTCGGCAGCTTCGATGCTTTCCCCTTCGTTGGGACCGAAACATCCGGAGCGGCCCTCCACGATGGGCATGTCGATGGAACCGTCCCAGAGGGCCATGGTAATGCCTATGACGTTGTAGCCCTTCTGCTGCAAGGTCCAGGCGGTAAGGGCGGAATCTACGCCTCCCGAAAGTCCGACCGCTACTGTTTTGTTGTTTGGTTCCATAATACTAGCGAAAATATAGGAAAATAGAGTATAGAGACTAGGATTTAGAGACTAGAGATTGGATTCTAAATCCTAGCCCCTAATTCCTAACCCCTTTTTGTATATTAGAAACATGATTGAAAAACTTTTGAACGCCCTTGACTCCGTGTTGCTTGGCAAGCGGGAGTCCGTAGAAATGCTGGTCATGGCCCTGTTGGCCGACGGTCATGTGCTGGTAGAAGATGTGCCTGGAACAGGCAAGACCACTCTGGCTAAGGCCCTGGCGGTAGCCATCGGGGCGGATTTCGCCCGCATCCAGTTCACGCCGGACCTGTTGCCAGCCGATGTGACCGGCGGGGCGGTGTTCCGCATGAACACCGGGGATTTTGAAATCCGGAAAGGTCCCGTGTTTACCCAGATTCTCTTGGCCGACGAGATAAACCGCGCATCGCCCCGCACCCAGAGTTCCCTGCTGGAGGCCATGGAAGAGCGTCAGGTTTCCCTGGAAGGGGAACGGCACGCGCTGCCTAAGCTGTTCATGGTGCTGGCTACGGAAAACCCGGTGGAATTCCACGGGGTGTTTCCCTTGCCGGAAGCCCAGATGGACCGTTTTTTGATTCGCCTTACGTTGGGCTACCCCTCTACGGAAACGGAGCTGCAGATTCTGCGGAGTCACCGGGATGGCAAACCCCTGGATACGCTGACCGCCGTCACCACCCCCGAAGAAATCCTGAAGGCGAGGGATGCCGTCCGCAAGATCCATGTGGACGAATCCCTGGAAAGATACGTGGTGTCGCTTGTCCAGGCCACCCGTGAAAATCCAGCCGTACGCCTGGCCGCAAGCCCCCGCGCAGGAATCAACCTCATAAAGATGGCCCAGGCGTCTGCCTACATCCAGGGCCGGGATTTCGTGAATCCCGACGACATCCAGCGGGTGTATTCCGCGGTGATGGAACACCGCGTCTTTGCGAAAGACGGAAACGCCTCTACGGTGAAAAACATTCTGGAATCTATCCGCACCCAGGTGAAAATCCCTAAGTAGAAGCGGGGAACATGTCGAAGGTTCCTTCCATAAAGTGGCTGCTGGAGGCTTACCCCCGGACTCCCAAGAGGACGGGGCTCCTCATGCGGCTTTACTTTATCTGGCAGGAGTACTTTATGCCTGCCGGTCACAGTGCCTTTGCGCTGATGTTTTTCTCTATGGTGGCGGGACTCGTGCCAGGATTCTGGGCCGCCTGGATTTTCTGCGGCTTGGATTTTCTGTTGTTCCTGGCGCTGTTCCCCTCCCTCTTTATGACCTGCCGAAAGAACCGCTTTGAAGCGGGGGCTATAGAAGTTTCTCCTGTTGTGGAAGGCGAAACGGCAACGGTCCAGGTGCAGGTGACTGCCAAAAACCGGATTGACGCGGTATCCCTTTCCTGTTTCCGCATGGATGCCAATCTTGCAAGCGAAGAATCGCCCTATGTGCTTGTGAATCAGGGCGAATCGGTAATGCTTCTGTGCAAGGTCAGAACCAAGAAGCGTGGCGCCTATACGGTGGGGAAGGTTTCCCTCTTGATTCCCGAAATCATGGGCATGTTGCGGTATAGTGCCAAGGCGGGATCCGCGGAACTTCTGGTTTACCCGAAACCTGTGAAAATATCGGCCTTTGATTTTTTGACCTGGGGTAGTAGCGGTATGGTCTTTGCGCCCCTGCTGACCAGCGGCTTTTCCCGCGGGCTGGATTTTTCGGGTGTGCGGGAATACCAGGAAGGGGATGCCCTGCGGGGTTTGCACCACAAGGCCTTTGCCCGCTACGGAAGGCCCTTTACCAAGGAATTCGAGGCGGAACGGGGAGCTGGAATTGTGATGGTGCTGGATGTGCGAGGAAACACTCTGCAGGAACGCTCCCTGCAAGAGGACCTTATACGCCTTGCGGCAGGTGTAGGCGCCTGGTTCATGGAGCGTGGAATTCTCGGACGGTTCTTCATAAACGACGAAGAAATATCCCTGAATGCAGAAGACGGTGGTGACAGCCTTTTTGCCGCCCTCGCCCGGATTTCGGCGGCAAGCCCTTTCAAAAAGAGCGGGCCTGCAACAGAGGGCCCCTGGTCTCCGGCGGCAAGGCCCATGGGGCCGGTGCTGCGTCTCGGGCTCCATCGGGAAGAAAACCCTCTGGTCCACAAGCAGGTTCTTGTCTATGGCGGAAAAGTCCCGACGGCAGCGGGTGACGACACCCTGATGGTCCACTGCTCCCTCTTGAAGGATAAAATTTCCCTGACTAGGCAGGAGGATTTGCTCCCATGAGAAAATCCCTGAGGGAAATATTCAAGACACTGTTCCTGGTGCTTGCGTCCGTGAATCTGGGAATCTCCAGCGAGATGCTTCTGCTTGGAATTATTTTCGCCTTGGGATTCTTGTACCTTCACTGGAGGCTGGAAAAGCCTACGCCCCTGTACAAGAAGCGTTTTGCCTATGGGGCTATCGTTCCCTATGCCCTGTGGTGGGTGGTGACTCCCGAGGTGGAAAACGGAATTTCGCCCTACGTGGTGTTTATTCCGGCCTGGTACCTGCTGACTCTGGCGTGGCTCCAGAAACGGAGTCTTGGGCGGGGAGGTTTCGAGGCCTTTGTCATTTTTGACGGCGTTGCGGCCCTACTTTTGGGAATGTTCCAGGCGGGTCGCGCCGGAGGAATCTTGGGCGCGGTGGGCATACTGCTTGCTATCCTTGCCTACAGGCGCACAAAGACGGCCTGGTACAAGTACGGGCTGTTCTTGTTGCTGATTGCCTTCTTCGGTTTTACTTCTTTTGGAGGTTGGCAATACTGGAAAAACCACCGGAGTTACGACGGTCGCTGGGCTAGGGATTACATGGAGCGGAATCGGGTCATGGGCTTTGATCCTGTGGTGTCCCTGGGGTCCTTCTCCAACAATTATAGTTCCAGGTATAACCGTCAGGTGATTTTGCGGGTGTGGGACAAGGACGCTCCCGAATACCTGCGGGCTGCCGTCTATGAAAAATACCTGGGCAATATCTGGAAACTCCCGGCGAAGCCGGAGCAGAAACTCTATCCCGCCTATTACCGCATCGACTATCCGGTCTTTGAACTTGTGGATTCTGCCACCAGGCGCGAAACTGTGCGCACCGTGTGGGTGCAGTCTGCCCTGGACAATTTCGGTTTCCTTTTCGCTCCCTTTAATGCGTTGGGTGTTGCCGCCAAGAATGCGGATTCCCTGGATTTCTACAGAACGGGAATTTTTGCTGGTGCCAACGGGACTCATGGGGACTGGTATTATTTTGTAGGTGATTCCGATGAGGTCACTTCGCGGCAAACAACCTTTGACGAGGGCGATTCTGTTTATCTGCAAATGGGCAAGTCTCATGTCACCTTTGTAGATTCCATCGCCATGGCAATGAATTTGCCCCAAAGGGATTCTCAGCAAGATTCTTTGTCGGATGGCTCTTATGAACGGGCGGTTCTGACGGCTATACGGGATTATTTTGTCCAAAATTTCAAGTACTCGTTGGTTGTTCCCGGTGTCCATAGAAACACGAGGGAACCGCTTCGGGCTTTCTGGAATGCCAAGGAAGGCTTTTGCGAATACTACGCCACCCTTGCGGTTTTGCTATTGCGGCATCAGGGAATCCAGGCCCGTTATGTGACTGGCTTTGCCCACCCGGAAAGGGTCGAAGATCGGGACTATGTGGTGTTCCGCAGGCACCACAGCCATGCCTGGGTAGAGGTCCTCTGGAATGGCCGTTGGTATTCCTTTGACCCCACGCCTCCCATGAGGCCGGGGCTATTTGCAAGAACTTCCGGCTGGCAGTCCTGGTGGGAAGGTGTGCGTGGGCGTTTTGCCCGCGTTTTCCACCTGTTAAAAGAAGGGGAGTGGCGACGTGTGGTGGACGATTGGCAAACCACTACCCAAGGGCTTTTGGACAATCCCTTGATTTACGGAATTCCCTTTTTGCTTTTGCTGGTAATCCTTGTCCGAAGATTGCTTAAAAGAAATAAACACAAGGTTCATCAAAAACCAGATTTGCGCGCGCAAAAATGGGTCCGCTCCCTTGATCGAGCAGAGAAAATTTTGAAAAGGCAAGGCTTTGTTCGCGGACCTGGGGAGACGGTGGGGGCTTTCCTTGCCCGTATTGAACCACAGGTGACGGGCAGCGGAGAGTTTTTGAGTGCGCTGGAATCCCTTCGCGAGTACGAAAAGCATCGCTGGCGATAAACAAAAAAAAGTCCCGCGGGGGTGCGGGACTCTTGTATACATAAAGTTAAAGGATTATTCCGTGCGGACGAACATTTCGGTGTTGTCGCCTTGCTCGTTTTCTGCCTGTTGGAAAATGACAGCGTTGAGAGTAAGGGATACTGAGGTTTCCCCGGTAATGTCGATTTTGGGATTTATTGTAAATGTTTTGCCGAAATCAACACATACACCTTGTTTGTCTGACTTAAGGGTCAATGTCCCGGTGTCTTCGTCAACACTCCAGTGCCCCTCGTCAGCTACATCAATGCATTCCCCAATGGAAGATCTCTCGTAATGATATACTCCGTCTTCCCGGAATTCCAAGGTTCCTCCCTGTGCGTTGGAAAAATCTTGGATATTCTGTTGGTCGGATTTCTGGACAATGGATTTCAATGTCCATGTACCGATAAGGCAATCTTCAGTTAAAGCTTCGCAACGCTCTACGAGAGACTTTGAGCTTTCTGCATCTTCGCTACATGCAGAGAAGAATACAAGGGTAGATGCCGCAAGGAGAGTCAAGATTTTTGTTTTCATAGTAATCCTCTTGAATTTGTTTAGTAGTAATATAAATAAAAGCAATTAAGGAAGAGGTATTTTTTTTATAAATTTTCATTTGGAACCTATTTTTTGGGAATATATAAGTTACTATGGTCTCTCTCGCACTCTCCCGTTTTGAAAAGGCTTTTCCCGCAAATCTCAAGGGCAAGCGCCTCGGCGCCGTCCTCCA
>CAMHDS010000070.1 GCA_946183925.1 uncultured Fibrobacter sp.
CAAGCGTCACCGTCAAGTCTAAGCCAGACTCAACATAACCATCATCAGATGTAAAGACAATCCTAATCTCATTTCCATTGCTAGTAATCGTTCCGATATCCACATCGTCTCCGCTAAATGCTCCGGAAAGTTCATCATCCCCTTCGTAAATTGTAAGCTCATCACAACAACCTTCAGAATTCACCGTTCCCGTCACCTGCAGCTTAAAACCTGCCGGTGCTGTCAGCACCAGGGCACTATAGGCGTAATTGCTATAGTTCTTGTTTCTACCGCCATCGTCATAAACCTTAAACGATGTGACACCGGCAGGAATAGTTACACTCTTGGTGTCATCAACTGGCAAATTGATGAAAGCACCGCTTTCGGCCGTAACATTTTCAGCAAAAACAACATTCACGGAAACATTTTCGGCAGGCATGGCGAACGACACGGAATGTGCTCCAGAGACATACCATTCCAGTTCCGAAGTCTCGACAGGTCCCAACCCCTCGGCCGTAACGGAAAGCCCTGCAATAAAATTATTCCCCGTAGGTGTCAGGGTCAGGGTCACCGTTTCGCCAAACAAAGCTTCAGACACATCACTACTAGCAGTTCCGCCCCCCACACTGTTTAACGTCACCGTATGTGGTGTAGACGCATCGATAACGGATACCGTCAGGTCAAGGCCTTCATATGTATTTGATTCATCCGAAGTAAAATAAAAGGTTATGACATTTCCTGTACTTAGGACATTACTGACATCTACATCTTCACCACTTATACCATCTACTAAAGGATTTCCATTTGCATTGCCATCATAAATAAAGAAATGGTCGTAGTTCTCTTCTGTATTCAGCTGTCCTGCCACCATGAAAGTTTTCCCTTCTGGGGCCGTCAATACAAGATATCCATCAGCATTATCACTATAATCTCCGTACCGCCCTCCGTCGTCGTACACCTTGAATGAAATCACGCCTTCGGGAATGGTCGCGTACTTTGTACCTGAGCTCGGCAATTCGATAAAACTACCCCCTGCTGCGGAAATACTTCCGACAAATTGAGGCGTAACGGTAACATCAAATGGAGGCATGACAAATGTCGCCACATTGCCGCTATACCAACCCAATTCGCTTACCCATACGGGACTGCCGCCTCCAGAAACCGACACTCCGGAAATATAATTGCCCCCTGTGGGTGTCAAAGTCAAGGTCACAACATCTCCCTGCGATGCTTCGGACTTGTCGCTACTGACCGTTCCTCCTTGCGCACTATTCAAGGTTATTGTATGTAGCGGGGCTTCAGTCACTGTCACCGTCAAGTCAAGACCACTTTCTGTTTCGTTATCATCCGAAACAAAATACAGGGTCATAAATCTTCCAGAGTTAGCCCAGACACCAACATCCCCACTGGTCATATCAAAGAGAGGGATGCAACTCTGCTCGCAACTCTCAACGCCCCCCTGGGCACCATTCCAAATTCCAAAGAAATCACTATCATATTCAGTATATATGAATCCCGATACAGTAAGCGCGTAGCCACTCGGGGCTTCCAGCACCAGCCAGTTTTGGGAATCGTCGCTGTAGTCGTCGTACTTACCGCCGTCATCGTAGACCTTGAACGACGTCACGCCAGAAGGAATGACAAACGTGTCCGTCCCCGTACCGGACATGGTGATAAACTTTTCCTGCGTGTCAGGATCAGTTTGAAGATTCAGCTGGGCTGCATTCGCCATTACCGCGAAGAGCGCCACCAGGAAAAACGGGAAAAACACATGAAATCCTCTTTTCATGTTTGACCTTCCTTTTTGCTTAAACACACCATAAACCCATCTTGAAACGAACACTTAGTTGAAGTCAATTCCTTCTGCACACGGAGGATCTGTCGGATCCCCGCTATCACACATCAATGTCGCCATGTGGTACATTTCCACCTCCATCATCTCGGGGGTGACGTAGTCTTTTTTCTGTTTCTTTTCAGTATCCATAGAACCTCGCGGTTATCCGTGCCGCAACGAAAACCATTCCCGTTGTGAGAATTTGATACGATTAAAATAACTTTGTATAAATTAAAGCGCCCTCCACTAATCGTAAACTAAAGTTTACAATGAAAAAAAACTGGCTTATCCTCTATTTTTAGGGACACCAGGTAGTCCAAATTGGAATAGTTGCACAAATGGGAAAAACCCCTATGAGGCCTTTTTTCTAGATTTGGCAACGCAAAAACTATAGGGGACCACCCTCAAAAAAGGAACGAATCATGGCAAACAAAGTCTATAACTTTAGTGCAGGCCCGTCTGTCCTGCCCGAACAAGCACTCAAGGAAGCCTCGGCTGCCTGCATCGATTACGAGAACAGCGGTATCAGTATCCTTTCCATGAGTCACCGTTCAAAGCCCATCGAAAGCATGTTCGAAGAAACCGAACAGTTCCTCCGCGACCTCATGGGCATTCCCGAGAACTACGACATCGTGTTCCTGGGCGGCGGATGCTCCCTGCTGTTCTGCATGCTCCCCATGAACTTCTTGGACCAGAACGCCACCGCCGACTACGCGCTGACCGGCGTGTGGGCCAACAAGGCCTGCAAAGAGGCAAAGCTGTTCGGTAACGTGAACGTGGCCTGCGACACCAAGTCCGAAACTTACAGCCGCATTGACAAGAACCTGAAGATGAGCGACAACGCCACCTACCTGCACATTACCGCCAACAACACCATCTACGGTACGGAATGGCACAACATCCCGAAGCCGAAGTCTGGATTCCTCATGGCCGACGTGAGCTCCGACTTCCTCGCCCGTAAGATCAACGTATCTGACTTCGGCGTTGTGTACGGCGGCGCCCAGAAGAACATCAGCTGCGCAGGCGTGACCGTGACCATCATCCGCAAGGACCTGCTGGGCAAGGTGAACCGCACCATCCCCACCATGCTGAACTTCCAGACCCACATCGACGCGAAGAACATGTTCAACACGCCGCCGGTATTCGCCGTGTACGTGATGAACCGCACCCTCAAGTGGCTCAAGGAATTCGGTGGCGTGGACGCTATCGAAAAGGTGAACCGCTCCAAGGCCGCTCTCCTCTACAGCGCTCTCGACAACTCCAAGGTGTTCGTGGGTACCGCTGCCAAGGAAGACCGCTCCATCATGAACGTGCCCTTCGTGTTCAACAAGGACGTTGTAGCCGCCGACAAGGCTGACGACCTAGCCAAGGAATTCCTGGAATTCGCCAAGGCCCGCGGTCTGCAGCAGCTGAAGGGTCACCGCTCCGTGGGCGGCTTCCGCGCATCCATCTACAACGCTATGCCGGTGGAAGGCGTGCAGGCTCTCGTTGACTGCCTCGGCGACTTCGAGAAAAAAGTTTTGGGCTAGCCCAACGTTCGAAGGGTTATCGCCTCAAGCCAACAATAAATTAGAGAGGTCTCCGCGAATGCGGAGACCTTTTCTGTTTTAAAAGGAGATCCCCGGTCAAGCCGGGGATGACAAATTAAGCGTCTTCGCTCTTCTTGAACTTGTTCACTACGTCGGGAACAATGTCCATGACCTTGGACACCAGTGAGCTATCCTTGCTAATGGGCATTACGCGCACGTCGTCGCCCTTGATGACCAAAAAAGCGACCGGTTCAACGGAAGCTCCACCGCCAGAGGCCGAAGTATCCCCCTTGCCGGCATGACCGCCAAAACCGAAGCCCACGGACACGCGGCTCACAGGCACAACCGTAGATTCGCCCGCCTGGATAGGCTGGCCGATGACTGTTTCCGCCTGGGTAATGAAGCGGAGTTTTTCCAAAAGAGTTTCTGCAAGTTTTTCAATAGCCATGGCTTGAATATAGTAATTAGGAATTCGGAGTTCGGAATTCAGAGTCGAAATAAACGCGGCGAAGCCGCCAAACCAAACAATTCCTAATTCATAATTCCGAAATCTGAACTAATACCGTGCTTCGAAAATCCGGTCGCCCGCCACCAGGAACTTTTGGTTCAGGTCCGGCCAGTCCATGTAGCCCCAAACCACCACCACGCGTCCACCAGACAGCTGAGTCGCCATCCCACGAGCTCCATCCCCAGCCGTGAAATAGCAGACATCTTCGTCCTGTTCAATATTCCGGGGAATCGCCCGCTTCAACTGCTTTACCCACTCCAGGTAGCGGGATTCTTCCACCAGGTCCCAGCTGCGGGCCACGTTCCAGGCCAGATTGTCATCAGTATAGCTCTGCTCCAGCACAGGGAAAAAAGACTTTACTCCCAAGAAGTTCTTGGTTTGAATGGTCGTCCGACCCGTCTCCCGATGTTCAAATGGCAGGCTTAAGAATTCCTGAGGAAAGCCGATGCGCACCCCCGGCACCGAACGGACGAAATTTTCCAGGGTGCGCCGTTCGTAACGCCTGAAACTGTCGTGCCGGAATACGAATATGCGGTAGTCCGCACGAATGCTCTGCTCCAGATACTTTCCGCGCAAAATGGAATGAGCGCCCTGAAACCGTCCGCTGTTGGTGTAGTAGTCCAACGCATAGACGTCGCCCTTAAACTCCAGCACAGAGACGTTTAGCGTATCACCCCACTGGGTCGCATACCGCAAGTCCACCTCACGCACAAAACCGTTACCCTGCACCTTGGAGGAATCCACCGAAACACGCATAGGTTTACGGCCCTCGAACCGGAGCTTGGAATAGTCCACCTTGACATGCTCCTCAGAACAGCCCCACATCACAAACAAAAAAAGTGCAAGGAGTAATCGAATCATGATTCTTTCACTCCGTAATCACAGAACTCGTAAATCGAGCAGTTGGCACAACCCGCCTGACATTCCCGACACATAAAAGATTTATCCCCTTCTTCCAGATAGAACTGCAACGAATGAGCCACGGCATAGGGGTTTTCGGGCAACAGGGCCACGCAAAAATCGTTCATCATCTTCTGCTTCTGCTCAGGCGAAAGGTCTGCAAAGCCCCCTTCCCGGGCAGGCCCCATGATAGAGAGGAATCGTCTCGCCCCCATGGTCAAAGGCAGGTCCGGCCAACGGAATCGCTTGAGCCCGCGCCCAACCCCATAGCCAAGACCAGCGGGAGCCTTTCCGCAAAGGCGGTAGATGGCGGCACAGGCCTTAGGCCGCGCGCCACGCTTTCCCATAAAGTAGATCTCTCCCAAGTCACGCCACATCTCTTCGGGAGTGGAACTTGCAATCCAGTTTTTCAAGTCCACGTGCCGCCGGACAAAAAAGCCAACGCTCCAGAATATGCCCGCTACGTTCTTAAACAGGGACCAGTCCCGGTTTCCAAGGGCGGACTCCACAACAGCCTCGATGTCGCCGCCCTTGGGCACAGGCAAACTCCAGAGCTTTTCGCCGGGGAACTTGCGACAAAGAGCCGTAAGCAGCGCAACAATTTCGTCCATGCGTAGGTCCTGATACAGGGCCGTTCCCAAAAGGGTCCAGGCGATTTTTTCGTCGTCCGTCTTGGCACCAGAAGAAACCTGCAAAACGGGATCGTCCAAGTTGGCAAACCGTTCTACAAACAGGCGAAGCGCCCTGCCAAGGACAGGTTCGTCTTGCAGAAATCGCTTTGCCGAAACCATAGGGGCGCCACCAACGATTCGGGCCTTACAAAGCCTCGCCCATCTTGACAGCAGAACCCAGCCTGGACTTGAACAGATCCGGATGGCGTTCCCGGATTTTCTTGTCCACCACAAGAATCACGGTGCTGCCCATCTCGAAGCGTCCCAGCTCCCCGCCTTTTTCCACGCGGATTTCGCCGGAGGGTTTCCAGTCGTAACGCTTGCAGTCCCTAGGGAGCTTGCCCGCATTTACCAGAAGCTCATCGGTGTAGGCCACACCGATACGGCCCACATTGGTAGCCCCGACCTTGACCACAAGCATCTCGGAGCCGTCATCCAGACGGATATGGCTGGTAAGGCGCTCGTTGATGCAGAACAAGCCCTCTACACGTTCCACGCTGCCTACATTTACCGGCCAAAGCGTTCCAGGGCAGTAGCTGGCCCCTATAACTGTTCCTGCGACAGGACTGTGTATGCGGTGGTAATTGAAAGGAGCCAGGTAAATGGTCGCAAAGGCACCACCTTCAAAACGCTTGGCCATTTCGTCGTCGCGAAGCAGGTCTTTCAGCGTGTAAGTTTTACCTTTTGCCTGAATCAGCTCCTGCTTTTCGTCGAAGGTGGCCGTCTGGGAAAGCACCCCATCTACCGGAGAAACCACTTCAGAATCTGCAATGGGGCGGGCTCCCTGTTTCAAGTGCCGGATAAACAGTTCCCCGATGTTCCTGTAATGTTCCAGCGGATATTCGGCCTCTTCCATGTTCAGCTTGTAATAAGCGGCAAAGGCATTGCGGGCCACCTTCGAAATCACCGGCAAACGAAGGCGAGTCAAAGCACCGAAGGCACGACTTGCGGCATTCTTCGGCAAGAGTTTCATGAAAATGTAGAAGGGAGTGTTCATTTTAGGGGATAGGGGCTAGGATTTAGGGGTTAGGGGTTTGAGGTCTACCCAAAGGGCATAACTCTACTAGGGCAACGAATTGCATCGCAATTCTAGTTGCCAAGTATCGTTTAGGCGCTTTGCGCCTTTGGGGTATGAGGAATAAATCATTACACATTTCACATTCCACACTACACACTATTTAATGATTCTCTATACTTTTTAAATTCGCAGAAAACATCTTCCAGAGGCGTGGGGCAAATGGTACGGCCCACTCCTTTTCGGGAGCTACACGACTAGTTGTTTCAGCGGTAAATTCAGAATAAACCAGGAATACCAACTCTCCATAACGGGCATCCCAAAGACTCCAGAGAATCTTCCAGGTGTAACCGCCACTGCTCCCCAGGTCCGGGTCCATATACACGTCCAGCCGCACCGGCATAGAGACGTAACGCAGTTCGTACCGGCTGGCCAATTCGTTCAGCAAGTTCCGCAGGGCCAGGGGCGGCTCGCGGACCAGTTTCTGCTCCACGCTATCCCGCTCCTGCCAGGGCGTAAAATCTTCCAGCTTTTTGCCGTCAGTAAATTCTGTCTGCAAAAGCAGGGCCGAAAGGCTGTCCATGTACAAGGTGTCCGATTCCGGCAGGCGCATGCCAGGCAGCAACAGTTCCCGACGCATTTTCGGGAATGCCTTCACGAACAAGGAATCCTCAATGCGGGCCAGGTCAAAGTCCAGGGCGTCTGCACTATAGCTGTGACACATACGGCAAGTTTCCGGACGGCCAGCCGTCACCTTCAAGGTGGGCAACACGCCGACCACGGCTGTGGAATCCAGACGGCCGTAGGCAGCCTCGTTCCATTCCCGATAGAACTTTTCCTTGGAAATTTTCAGCTTGATTTCGCCCCGTTCCCCGCATTCGGTGCAAGGGGCATCGCCCATGCCCGAATCGCCGGCGGGTTCACCTCCACCGTTGTCCGAACCGGCGCAGGCCAGCATAAACAGGGGAAGCGTCACAAGAAAAATCTTTCTCGTCCAAAAAAGCATCACGCCTAAATATAAACACTTTACACATTAGGTTTCGCGTCAGGCAAACAAAAAGACCCGGGAAAACCCGGGTCCAAATTCATCTGCTACATCGTTCTCTTAGGGAACAGCAGGAGTCGGGAGCTTAAGCGCCTTCGTCGCATCGGTTGCTTCGGAGCAACCATCGGCATTGCAGGCGACCAGCTTGAACTGGACACTTTCTGCGCCGAGCAAGCGAGAAACGTAAACCTGAATCATGGGCTTCTTCAGGTCGAAGGCATCATCATCATCATACCACATTCCGCCCATTTCCTTGAACGAATTCATCAGGTCCGTCTTATACCATACCTCATAATCGTTCACCCTGTCTTTCGTCGAAGGAGCGGTCCAGGTAAGATTAATGTAGTCATCAGGATCATCCGCATCCTTTGCAGCAGCAAAGCCCTTTACCTTAGCAGGAACATTCGCTTTAGCAGAGTTCACAGAGAACTGTTCACCGGTGATCGTGCAGGTTTCACCATCCTTGGAATAGGCAACGCCATACAGACTATAGATGGTTGACTTGCTCCATGTGCCATCAATCAACTTGATGGTAATGGTCTTCTTATCGCTGCTCAAGGTAGCCTTTACCATTTCCAGATCATTGGAGCCATCGACCACATACCACTTATCCTCCAAGGAATCAGCAATCAGTTCCGAAGAGAAGGTCAGAGTGATGGCAGAGTTGGTGTCAAGCTTGCCCAGATTGTCGGAAACCTTATCCAGTGCAGGAGCCGTTATTGCCATCTTTACCATCGGCGTATTGATAGCATCACCGGCTCTGTAGTTCGCACTACCAACCTTGGTCACGCCTGCGTTGTACCTCAGTCCATCAATTGTCGTCTGGCCCACGGAAATATCGAAGGCAACGCCTTCAGGGAGATCCTTGAAGGAATATGCACCGTTCTTGTCCGTCTTTGCCGTAAATTCGGTCTGGTCGAACGTGGCAACGAGCCACGGATTGTTCGCAGCAGTAATAGTTGCGAATACAGTCACTCCAGAAGCGGCCTTCGTTTCGCCCTGATCATCGGTATAGAGCACAGTGCCCGAGACAGACACGCCAGTCTTGTACATGTAGACCGGCTGGACCACGTCAGGAACGCGAGCCACATTACCCTGACCCTTCTCATCTACAACGACTCCAACGAGGATAGTGGCATAGCCTTCCTTAGAAACGCGGAAAACATGGTCACCCAGAACCTGCTTTTCCCAAATGGAAAGACCTTGTTCATCAGAGGTTTCGGTCTCATCGTCAACGGCGGAGTAGATGGAAGCGTCGGCAACGGCAGAACCGTCATGATTGTCCATCACCTTAAGGGTAATGGTAGCCTTTTCCTTGGCTTCATCGTTGATGTTGACAACTTCGTCAGCACCGCAAGCAGCCAGGAACATACCGGCGGCCAGCAGGGAGAACGCGGATTTTAAATTCATAGAGAACTCCTTTGGTTTAGTTGCCTCTAAAAATAACAAAAAAATTTTCAAAAAAAGCAAATTTGTCCAAAGAAAACGGTTTGAGAACAAAAAAATTACAATGTCGCGACAGACACATTCCGTTTGTAAAAATTTTGCAACAAAAAAAAGCAATTAGCCAAACAGGGCGATAAATTCCCGATGAAGTTGCTTGTCGCCATATCGGTCCTCGACTCCCGTTTTTAATTCCTCCGGAGTATAGCCGCTGGCTACATGCCGGAGGATTACCTTACGGGAAGCCTCATCGTAACCAAAATGGATGCGGAAGGTACGATATGCCAGCACGCCTTTTTTTGCATTTTCATCAAGAGTCAAACGACGACGAGTACTATCAAAGAGATTCTTCGAGAAATTCCCGCGGGAAAGTTGCACACGTGCAAAGCTTTCCAAGTCAAAGCCACCATGTTCAGCAATCCAGCGATTCCGTACTACGAAGGCATCTTCGGTGCAAATCGTCCACAAGTCACCCTCCTGTTCCTCGACCCAGCCCGCCTTTGCATCGGGAAAGGCGTCTGCCATGGGGATATAGGGCTTGATGTCCAGCACGGGCGTGCCGTTCAGCAGGTCGGCTTCGTCTATAAAGAGGGTGAGTCCCTCTATTTTCAGCAAGCGGACGCAACTAAGCCCAATGGGGTTCGGACGGTAAGGACTCCGACTTGCAAAAGTACCCACCCGGTCCTTACCCTTGGGCGGCACGGGAGGTCGTGTCGTCGGGCGCCAGCCTTCGTTCTCGTGGAACAGGAAAATCACCCAAATGCGTTCGAAGCCATCCAGGTCCCGGAGTGCCGTCTCGAAATTTTGCCCTGCATTGAGCACAATCCGCCCCGGATGCCCTGCAAAAAGACGCCCCTGTCGGGGAGCGTCGTACTTGTACACGGCATCGCCGTAAAATGTGCCGATGGGGGTCACCTATTACAAACCGTCTTCCGTGATTTTTCCGTAGCGGATGTAGTCAATCTTGCCGGTAAAGAATTTTCTGGAATAAGCGCTCTGGTGCATGGCGTCGTAGCCTATACCCAGGCCATATTCGATATCTGACATATCCCCATTAAATTCTACGGCGTAACCGGCACCATCCAGCACAATGTTCAAAGTATAGAAGATATCACCCAAGCCCGACTTTGTGGGGAAAATCTTTACGCGGATGGTATGCCACTCGTTCAACGTCAAGGGACCGACTCCCGTAACGTCACTCACATTCAAGACTTGCCAACCAGAACTAACTTCAGTATCGCGAGTATGGAAATAGATGTCCGTTCCGTTGTCCATGCGAATTTGCCATCCGTCCACGCCACTTCCGGGAGGTTCGGCTACAAAAATGTTACCTATATCCGCATCGTCGGTTGGCATAAAACGGACTTCGACCACAAAGCCTCGACTCATAAAGACATCGTCCAGGGGAACCAACAACCCGTTCGTTCCATCAAGAACAAGACTCCCACAGTCGGCGGACACCGATTCCACCATCTTGTCTAGGTAAGCGTCGTGATTTCCGATGTAGTCGTGGCCCAGATTACTCGGATTGTTGAATTCGTATGCCACATCGTAACTGTTCAACTCCGTAATGTCTGTATTATCAGCACAGTTTAATTCAGCGGCATTGTCGGCAACCACTTTTTTCTTAAAGTAAGATGTTTTGGTATACCAGGGAATTTCTTCGCCTTCTGAATCTTCAGAACTGGAAGAAACACCACTGCTAGAACTTTCGTCATCATCGTTCCAGAAAGAGCCTTCTTCAGAAATGGAAGATTCCTCAGAACTGGAGGATTCCTCATCGTCAAGAAACTCGCTAGACGAAGATTCCGCAGATTCACTAAAATCCTCGCACATCGACGAAAAATCACTTGCCAGTTTTTCGTATTCGCTCAAAGACATTTTATCTTTCCCAATGGCGAAAATGGAGCTGTCTTTACAGGTTACCATTCCATAATCGAGGTCATTTTTATAGCTCAGACAAGCAATTTTAGCGGCGCCGGCAATACTAAATTCCACCAGCTGGACAACCCTCTCATCTTTGTACCTGATGGTCGTCTTGGACGAAACGCCTCTCGAAACAGATTCGATAACCAGAGGGTCCTTCGACACTACCTTGCAACGAACATTGTCTTCGCCCGCATCCGTCCCCGTTCCTGTCGACCCGCTATCGCTACAAGCAAGCACAAACATGCAAAACGCTACCGCAATTACAGCGAACAAACCGCTCCTGGTCATTTTCACTCCTTTTTAGATAGTGTCCATTTTCTAACCGATTCAAATATACTAAATTTGCTCCCGATGAAAGACAAGGCTAAAAAACTCATTGAAAAATACGAGGAACTGGAATCGGAGCTGGGAAACCCAGAAGTTCTCGCCGACCAGGCCCGTTACAACAAGATTCACAAGCAGTACAAGGGGATCGAAAAGGCCGTAGCAAAAGCCAAGGAATACCTGCAGATGCTTAACGACCAAGAGGAATGGAAGGCGGCTCTTGGCGATTCCGACCCCGAGATGGTGGCCATGGCCAAGTCGGAACTTTCGGACATCGAAAAGAAACTGCCTGGCGTTACCGACGAGCTGCAGATTTTGATGGTGCCCAAGGACCCTTGGGATTATCGCAATGCCACCCTCGAAATTCGTGGCGGTACCGGCGGTGACGAATCGGCCCTTTTTGCAGGCGACCTGTTCCGCATGTACCAGGGCTACTGCAGCCGCATGGGCTGGAAAATGACCATCCAGGATGCCAGCGAAGGCACCGTGGGTGGCTACAAGGAAATTCGGGTATTTATCGAAGGCGACAGCGTCTACGGAACCTTGAAATTCGAAAGCGGCGTGCACCGCGTACAGCGCGTGCCCGAAACCGAAGCCCAGGGCCGCGTACATACCTCCGCTGCGACGGTAGCTATTCTCCCCGAAGCCGAAGAAGTGGACGTGGAAATCCGCGAAGCCGATATCCACATGGACACCTACCGTTCTTCGGGTGCTGGCGGTCAGTACATCAACAAGACGGA
>CAMHDS010000071.1 GCA_946183925.1 uncultured Fibrobacter sp.
CTTTTATTAACAATATAGGGAGACAAAAATATGATTACCGAATATCTGAAAGCAGATATGATTAACCACAGAATTAATAGAGTCATCGTAGCCAAGCACGATGTCAGTGAGGAATACCTCTGTGAAATCGAGGATAGCAACGGCAAGCGCGTCAGGGCGTTCAGGCTGATTGACAACGGCGCCACGGGTGAAGTCGAGTCGATGCCCTACGAGATGCTCCGCAAGCTCCAAGCAAAGCGTCCTGTGCCGATGGACGAGCGTAGGCGCCCCAATGCGAGCGAGATGGCGAGCATCAGGGCGAAGTGCAACCTGCAACTCTCTGAAGAAGATGAAAAATTTATTTTCCTCGGCGCGTTCGACCATAGCGCCGCAAGGTTCTACAACGAGATGGGGACGCTGATTGCCGCGATAAATATTTTTGATGACATCAAGGTAATAGTCGAGCAGGCAGGCGGAAGTATGCCCGACAAGAAAGATGACATCACATTCGACCATCTGATGGACTCGTTCGAGCGACCCATTCGCAACCCGTTCTTCAAGAAATAATTTTTTAAACCTACCTACCAAGAGTCCTCCCGAGTAGCTCGGGGGGATTTCTTTTATGCGGGCGGACCGGGCGTACCCGGGAACCCCGGGGTTCCCCTAGTGGCTCATCGGGTTTCTCATGGGGCGCCACGGGAGGTCTCGGTGGGGCTATAATATGGGTGGACAGAAAGTTGAACAAAATCCTAAAAGGTAGGTCAATATGAAAAATGGTCAATGGTTGAAAGTGTTGTATATGGTGGGCGAACCTCACTACACGGGCAAGATTGGGCAGGTTGAATCAACGGACGATAGGGGTCAGATTCACGGCACTTGGGGCGGTTGCGCCCTCCGTCCGATGGATGGCGACCGCTACGCACTCCTCACTGAAGAGCAGGCTCGTGCCGAACTTGCCAAGCAGGCTGATGCGAACGCTCCCAAGCAGGTCAAGGGTGGCTCGTTCAAGCTCGTCTGCCCCGTGCAGATGCGTAACCCGTGTACCCGTGAGTGGTTCACGCTGAAGACGGGTGCGGTCAAGGTGGACCTCGGCGGGGTTACGGGTCGGTGCGTGATAGGCGTAGCCGATACAGATGCCCGTTACATTGCGTCTGTGGTTGATTCCGTGACGGGGGTAAAGAACACGGCTTTCCGCATTGAAGTCTATCCGCTTGACGCACGAAAGAAAGTAGAAAGCTACATTGATGCGCTGAAAGATGCCGTACGCAAGGCGATGGAACAATAAAATTTTTAGTTGCTCCCTAGATTCCCCACGGGTAACTCCGTGGGGGATTTTTTTGTTTTCCCGATGTCAGTCCCGCGGGCGCCCGATGTCTTCCCCCCGAGGTCACCGGAATGTTCATGGGGAGCCACGGGGAGCTACGATGGGGCTATATGGGTAGTGGGTGAGGGAAGTACCCTAGAGCCTAGTAACTTTTAAAGGTAGGATAAATTTATGTCAGAACAGAACAAGACCGAAGAAACCAAGCAGGAAGTCGCACAGAATATCGTGACGCAAGTCAAGATTTTCCCTTTCAAGGATGGGGCGAACCTTGGACATATGAAAGGCATGGCGACCATTGAAGTATTCGGGGTGCTCTCCATCCGTGGACTCCGCATTATGGAGGGGGTTGAAGAGGGCAACTACTTCGTGGGCTACCCCATTGATACTTTCTACAAGGGGGAGGACTACCGCACTATCGTCACCCCGCTTAACGAGAGTGTAAAGCAAGCCATTAACGATGCCGTAATCGGCAAGTACAAAGAGTTCCTCAACTCCTAGCGCCTAGAGCTTAGCATCTCCCTAGTCCTCACGGGTAACTCCCGTGGGGATTTTTATTTTTGCCCCGAGGAGGGACTGGCGTCGGGCAGTGGGAGCCGAGAGGTCACCTGGGCTGTCATGGGGAGCCACGGGGGGAGCCGATGGGGGGATAAATGCAATGGGAAAATTTTTTATTCCCAAAGGAGCAAACTATGTCTGAAAATATCCAACTATTCCAACAGCTAGACCGTAATTGTGGCGCTTGCCTTAAGCTCACCCCGATAGAGTGCGCTGATTTTCTTCTATGGGCGTGGGAAAACGATAAGACCGCAAAGGTGGACTTCGCTATGCGTGACGATGACGCCCATAACCTGAGTAATTGGTGGGGCGTCAAGATTGCGTACGAGTTTGACTTTACCGTTATTCTCTGTGGTCACTATGGGGAGCTAGGCGATGACTTTGAAGCTGTAGCGCTGAATACACTGATGGACGACCACCAATACGATGAGGATGTTGCCCTCTGCACGACTCGTAACGGCAGGCAGGTGCTCACGCTCGGCAAGTACCTCACCAAGCTCAACGAGGACTATGACGGCAATACGGAATATATTTTTTGTGAACTCTCGGACGATATGCGTGAGTGGCTCACAAAGGTAAAGGAAAAGGAACTTATTGTTGTGCCTATTCCCGAACCGGTAAGACCGACCGCCAAATAATTTTTTATATCTCCCTAGAGTCCTCCCGATTAGCCTCGGGGGATTTTTTGTTTTTGCCTCCTCCCGGGAGCATCCAGCGACTCCCCGGAAACCCCACGGCGCTCACCCGGATACTCATGGGGAGCCACGGGGGGCTACGATGGGGCTATATGGGTAGTGGAGTAGGGAAACGCCCTAAAATCCGTTCACTTTTTGGCAGGTAGGTTAATATGCCGAAGTTCAAATATTATGTTCATGTAATCCCTCGTAATTCTGTTGGCGCTACTATGTGGGTAACTGTTTACCTTGAGAAAAGGGCAGACCCTGACGATGCGTTCTGTCTGGATACCTCGGTTCTCGGGAAAGCGGCTCTCGCCCGTGCTAAGGAAATCTCGCCATTGTTCACTGACTGCACCTGTGAGGAATGGAGCTTTGTGGAAGAGGTGATTACCGATGAAGAGAAGTTCCTCGGCAAGGACTACGATGAGCACATGGAAGAAATCAGGGAAGCTGCAAAGCCGATGTTTGAGCTTCTCAAGAAGTACAACCTCCAGCTCGCCATCACTAGCTCCGATGAGTTCTATCTTACCGCAATTCCGTGGTTTAATGGAACATTGCCGTCTAACATTAGCGTGGAAAAGCTTGCGGAGCTGACTGTCCCGATTCACGATAAGCAACTTGTAGCGGTGGTCAACGGATTGTTTTAAATCCCTCTAGACTCCTCTCCCCTCCCGATTAGCTTCGGGGGGATTTTTTTTTATTTTTGCCTCCTCCCGGGGGAATCCGGGGACGCCCGGGGAACCCCGCGGCACTCACCGGAGTATTCATGGGGAGCCACGGGGAGCTACGATGGGGCTATATGGGTACTAGGTAGGGGCTTTCGGTCGGTTGCCCTAGAATACTGACCATTGCAAAGGACTAGCTTATGTCTATGTTGCAGAAAATTATTTTGGCGGTTCTTACCGCCTTTGTCCTCGCCCTCTTGGGTGAGACCGCTGTAGTCATCTATAACTTCGTTACGGGCGCCACGAACGAACTCGCAACGCTTATTGAGGTGGGCATTGCGTGGCTCGTGGTTCTCGTTACGGGCTACATGAGCGTGTGGCACTCCGTCACGCACCGCTCTTGGTAGCTAGAGCGCCCAACGGCTTGAGAGACCTCCCATTTGGGGGGTCTCTTCGCGTATACCCGCCTGAAGCCCCGCCGGCACCCTGATGCTCCGCCGGTCAGCCCACGGGAGTCACCCGGTTGCTCATGGGGGGCTACGGGGAGGCGTCTTGGGGCTATAAGGACTGTGGGCGGAAAATTTTAATTGCCCAAAGGAGAAATCTATCTATGAGAAAGATTATGTTGAAATTTATTTCTGTCATTGCGGTCTGTGGCTTGATGGCTTGCGGAACCGAAACAAAGGAAGCTGCAAAGGACGCGGCTTCTAGCGTGGCTAAGCTCGGAATCACCGCTGTAAAGGAAGCGGGTAGCGGAGCCGTTGAGATTGCTACCGATGTCGCAAAGGAAACGGCTGAAGAAGCAGGCGAAGCCATCAAGGAAACGGCTACCGACCTCAAGGACAAGGCTACCAAGACCGCCAAGCAGGTTGCGGACTCCGTGAAGTCCAAGGTCAAGGAGGTACGCAAGTGAGCAAGGGTCGTGAAGGCAACGGGCGCACGGGCGGTTACCACGGGTAGCCCCTCGGGTCATTCGGGGATTAGCCGTAAGGCTTTCCCCTTTTAAATTTTTTTATCGGAATTCGGGTACGGGAGCGCACCCGGTATCTCATGGGGCGCCACGGGGTGGCGTCTCGGGGGTATATCGTATTCGGGCGATGGAATCGCCTTTAGGTAGTCAAAAAATTTTTTAATAAGGAGCAATTACTATGGGAAAGAAATGCGAATGGGGTTATCCGTGCCACACGGAGGAATACCGCAATCAGCTTGCGAACAATGCGAAAAGCCCTCAGTGGCAATTCCTGAAGCAACTTGAACTGACGAGCCACCATATCGGCACAAACGATGCTTATATCGTGAAAGATGTTGCGAACGGGATTGTCTGCTTGCAGAGCTATGCTACTATCGTGGCGGTAGCTTACGGAACGAAAACGAAGAACTTAGCCAAATGGACGCCCACAACCTCGTGGCACCAAAACGAGTTTGCCGCCTATATGGCGCTCCGAGGTGAAGACCCTCTCTTCACTTAGGGCAACACTTGATGAACTCCGCAAAGGGGCGCTCGCAAATGCGGGCGCCCTTCCTGTTTTTTGCCCGCTGTCCCCACAGGTAGCCCCTATGGCTCACCCGGGCGGTCATGGGGAGCTACGGGGGAGCCGAGTGGGGCTATATGGAGAATGGGCGAGAAAAAATTTTTTAATAAGCCCAAAGGAGCAATTTATGTCTAGCGAAAAGAAATATCCCGAACACTTCAAGAAGTTCCTAGAAGATTTTAAGGAATGGGAACTGAACGGAACGGGCGCAAAGCCTTTTAATTGGGAAGCTCTTGAGAAGCATCTTCAAGGGCTAGGGTACGAAGTAATAAATACCCGTGGATTGCCGTTCAACGGAACCACCTACGAAGTCCGCAAGGCGCTCCCCGATGTTCCCAACGGGTTCCAAATTTGCGGTCACTACAAATATGTCTGTGAAATCTACGGGCGTGGCGTAACGCTGTTCGTCTACCCTCCCGATTGCAAGGGCGGGAAGCATCTCAACAATGAGGAGCTCAATCTGTGGGAGCACCGCTTCGCCACCTATGACGCATCGCACCCGTGGTAAAATTTTTAATGACCTACCTAGAGTCCTCCCGTGTAGCCCACGGGGGGATTTTTTGTTGTCGCCTCCTCCTGGCGTCGTCCCGGTCCGCCCGGCTGGATATACGGGAGTCACCCGGATACTCATGGGGAGCCACGGGGAGGCTCATCGGGGCTATACGGGGAGTGGGAAAATTTTTTAATTCCCAAAGGAGCAATTTATGGCTGAAACAAAGAAACCCAAAGAACTCCGCATCAAGTGGAGCAGTATCACGGCAGACAAGAACGGGAATAAGCAAATCCAATACTACAACGATGTAGATATTCCCGACTTTGAAGATGTAAAGGAATACTACGAAGCGCAACACGAGTGCGATGATGAACCCGCTGAACCGCTTGTGGAAAATTCAAAGGAATATTGGGATACTATCCGCGATATGAGCGAAACCGATTCCGATGACCTTGCGGGCAACCTCCCGCATAGCCCCATCTTCGGCAAGATGGTGCTTATCCACGGCTACTTCGGGGGGTGGCGTGGACAGCAGGAGGGCGGTCGAGTGGTCGAGTTCACGGGTCGTGATACCCTCACCTATCCGTTTGCCAACCATATCGATAAGGTAAAAATTTTTATCGACAAGGACGGACTCCACGCACAGAATTGTCACCACGATGGCACGGATTTTTATTCTTTCTACGTCCTCACCGAAAAGGGCTTGCGCTATTGGCGTAACAATGGTCACACTGACCCGCACGAGCAGGACGCATTTGACCACGAAGTCCACAAGCACTTGCTCGAAACAAAGGGCTATGTAAGAAAGGTAAGCTTCTACCTCTTCTAGAAGATTCAGGGGACTCCACGGGTTCGCCCGTGGGGTCGCCCTTTTATTTTTTTATTTTTCGATTCCCGGGTAGCCCCGGGGTAACACTCACCCGGATACTCATGGGGAGCCACGGTAGGCTCCGATGGGGCTATACGGGTATTAGCTTAAAGGAGCAATTCTATGAGATACTTCCGATTCGACAATGTTACGAGCCTAGCCCGTGAAATCGCCACGCATATCTTCACAAAGGTTCAGTCCGATGAACCCGTAGATGTAATCCGCTTCGCCACAGACGATATTCCTAGCGTAGAGGAATGGTTCTACCTTGATACCGACGGGCTGAAAGAGCAGGCTTTCCACGAGAGTTGCGGGCGCTACAAGCTCATCGACCTTGCACCTCAGTTCAATGCAAATGACGCCCATATCATTGCAGGGGGCTACCTCGGTGGCAACGCATTGGCTACCACGGGGCTAATCGACCGGTCTACGGGGGTGCGGACGATGGAGGATGCCGTGCGGACGCTCATCGACTACCTCCTCGACTCGGTGGAGCAGACAGCGCCTACAGCGTTCCTGTTGCAGCTCCCATAAAAAATTTTTTATTTAATTTCCCGTGCGGGCAGACCCGTGCGGGATTCCCCGGCAGGTTCCCACGGGGAGTCACCCGGTAGCTCATGGGAGGCTACGGGGAGGCACGGCGGGGCTATAAGGTATATGCGGGCGGGGGTCGCCCGAAAGGAGCAGATATGGCACCTAGAACGATTGAACAGATTATGGCTGAACAGAAGAAGCTACGGCAGACCCGTAGTCTCGCTTCGAGAGAAGCATTTAGGCAAGCCCGTGCGATGTCGTTCGGGGACAACCGGTCGCCCGCTGTGGAGGCGTTGCTCCGTCCATTGACCGAAAGAAAGGCAGGCACTAAATAATTGTTTAATTGCTCCCTGAACGGGTGGCTCGCAAGAGTCGCCCGTTTTTGTTTTCCGGGAGGAGGCGAGCCTCCGCCGGACAGCCCCCGGGAACCCTACGGGAGTCACCCGGATACTCATGGGGGGCTACGGGGAGGCACAGCGGGGCTATACGGGTATAGGAGGGCGATGTTGCCCTCCGCAAATAATAAGGCAGTTACTATGGAAAATTACCCGAAAGCTCTTAATAAGTTCAAGAACATTGAACAGATGATAGATGACATCAATGGCGTTGTCATTGATTCCAAGCGTTTCTTCATCTTCTCCTACGGGGATTACCTCGTCAATCAGGACTTGGATACGCTCTGCTCTGAAATCGACAAGCGCCTCGAAAGCGACCCTGACGACCTCTACAGCTCTTGCACCGTGTTGGACGATGGGGGAAGCACTTATGACATCCAAATCAAGTTCGACGACGGCTACGAAGAGGGAACCGAGGACGACAATGTAGACTTCTTCTGCTCCGGTCACCACCTTTGCAGGCTGACGAACCCGAGATGCGGCGAGGGTCATATCCTTGTCGGGTTCAGCGACTACGAGGCAAAGACAATCAAGTTTAGTGAACTTGCCGAGCAGGTCAAGAAGATTCAGCCGGAAACCCGATTCGATGCCGTGATTCTGTGGCGTGACGAGGACCGCCTCGAAAATGTCACGATGAAGATGGGTCTCGAAGTCGGCGCCGATGACGAAAATATTTTTTATAATGTCGAGGACGCAGACGATATGTTCGGGCTGATGCTCGGCAAGAGTGACGAGTGGATTCTCGTGGGCTTCGCTGACGGGGCTAACCAGTTCAACTACACGGCTCTCTAGAAATATTTTTTTAATTGCTCCTGAACGGGCGGCTCGCAAGGGTCGCCCGTTTTCCTTTTCCCCGGGAGGAGGACTGCTGTCCCCGGGATTCCCCAGCGGGAACTACGGGGGCTACCGGGATTCTCATGGGGGGCTACGGGTGGCTCCGTGGGGGATATACAGGTAATGGGCAAGGAAATAGCCCAAAGGAGCATAAGTCTATGGTATTTGCAAACGAATTTTCCAATAAGATATTTATCAAGGAAGTCACCCGTGAGAGGGATAACTTCACTCAGCGTGAAATCACCGAATTTTGTCGGGCTTACCGAAAGCTCGACCAAAACACTCTTTACCGCTTGGAGATGGCTGTAAAGGCTAATGTTGCCACCAAGAAGCGCAAGGCTTGCAACTTCTTCCGCTTTGCTACCCCGAATTACTCCGTGGAAATCACTCCAACATATTATGCGGGCGAAAGCAACGATAACTGCCTAAAGCACGAGCCTGCCGTGAAGCTCCACTTCAGAAGCTACAAGACCAAGGCGGACTTCAACGATGCCCTCGTGAACTACAACGCAATGACCTGCGAGGACATTCTCGCCCATATCTACGAAACGCTAATCCACTTGGAACATCTCGACAATGCTTTCAAGGGGGTTCACGACATCGAGTGCGAAATCCGTGAGCGCAAGGACGCCAAGGACGAGCTTATTCCCAACCAAATCTGCCTCCATTTTAATTTTAATTTTGGACAGAACTTGGCGTTGTCTAGTGGCTTTGAAACAGCCCTCCGCAAGCGTATCAACTTGGCTAAGTATTGCGATGGAACATCGAACAATTGCGATGACATTATCGCTTTCTTCTCGACAACGCCTACCAAGCGTGAATTGGCTAATATCAAGAAAAGGGCTATCGAGGGTGCGGTAAAGTTCATCGGTTCCCTCGGCAAGAAAGACAAGAAAGACATCAGGTGGTTTTAGGATAAACTTTTATTTACATTCAAAGGATTGAAGATGAAGAAAATTATTTTTATCTTTGCATTGGCGGTGAGCGCTTTCGCAGGGGAAATCTCCTGCGACGATATGCTCCGTAAGGCGGACAGCAAGGGCGTACAGATTATGCCGAGAACTTTCGACTCCATTCAGGGCGGAAATTGGGTCTGCCACGAGGAGGACGGGAGGTTCATCGCGGTTGCCCGTGCGGAACACCACTACCTTACCATCGAGGGTACTTCCACAGACGACCGATATGTGGAAAGGCTCGCTGATGGCGAGCGTGAGGTATCCGTAAAGACGGACGGGAGCGGTCGTAGCGTATCGTTCCTCCCGTTCGGCAACATCGAGGAGTTGCAGGCGCCCTACCTCTAAAAAATTTTTAATTGCTCCCTCCTATAGCCCCGCCGGTAACCCCGGCGGGGCTTCCTGTTTACGCCCGGCGGGGACTGCTGTCCCACAGGTAGACCCTAGTAGCCACCAGGTTTCTCATGGGGAGCCACGGGGAGCTCCGTGGGGGATATACTATATTTGAAGAAATAATAGCTTATGGAGATTTAACCGATGCCTTTAAAACCATCAGAAGAACAACTTGCAAAAGTCAAGGCGACTACTACCCGAATGACTAGGGAGCTTCGCTCGAAGCTCGTATCTATCCAAGACGATAGCGACCAAGAATCCCTCGTACAACAGGCGTGGCTTGACGCCATTCAGCATAATTGGAAGAAAGTCACCATTCACCGCTACAACTCGTGCGATGCCTATGTCAAGTTTGACGGGAGCGCAATGCTCATTGAGTTCAAGCGTGACCGAGACTTCACGAACGCTATCGAAAGGGCAAAGGTTCTCGCCCAAGCCATTCAGTACTACTTCCAAATCCTCGACAACAAGAAAGTGAGCCGTACGCCCGATGTCATCTTCGTGGCAGACAAGAACGAGTGCTTTGCTCTTCATGTGAACTTTTGTAATCGTTTCTACTCCCTCGTAGACTTTAAGCTTGCCCCGTCCGAACAATGGCGCAACACTAAACTTGTTACCGCTATTGCAGAGGACAAGGAAGTGCAGGACAACGCAATCGTCTATCATGTCGCAGATGCGGACTTTTCAGCCGAAAAGATTTTTAATTCTATTCAGGATATGGCTAAGGGCATTACCCGAGTCGTACCTATTACAAAGACCACGCTACGCAAGGGTTTCGACTTTTTCATTGCAAAAATTTTGAAATCCACTAAAGATATGACCGCCAACGAGCTTGTCGGTCGTTATTACGCTTTTATCAAAGCGCAGGACGAAGCCTTTATCGCCAACGGGAAGCTCATGGGCATTGACGGGTATGCTCCCGTGGCGGTCAATGAGACGCTCGCTAGACAATTCAAGGCTCGCTTCGGGGCGATTACTAGCGATGACCATCGTCAGTTAGAAAGAATGTACGATACCCTACTCGCCGATGGCGAACGCCGTCGTGGGGGAAGTTTCTTTACGCCTCGAATTTGGGTAGATGAAGCTCATCGCAGGATTGCCCGTGTAGCAGGCGAAGATTGGGAACAGAACTGCCTCGTTTGGGACAACTGTTGTGGAACGAAAAGTCTCACGCGTGACTACGAATTTGGTCTTCTCTTTCTCTCTACGCTTGACCCGAACGAACTCAAGTGTTCCTCCGCATTATCTACCGAAGCGGTAAAAACTTTTGTTTTTGACTTTCTCAATGGGGCGACTGCCACGCTTCCAAATGAACTCAAGGAAGCCCTCCGTGCAAACAAAGATAAGAAAATTGTGTTCTTCCTCAACCCGCCGTATGCCGGTACGGGCAATGGTTCAAACAAAGGTAAGGATAACAAGAAAAATCTTTCCAAAACCGCCGTTCAAGAACGAATGAAAGCCGATGGATTGGGAAAACCCGCTAATGAACTTACCGTTCAGTTTCTTTATCGAATCCTTGAACTTGTGCAAGACTTCAAGCTCAAAGATGTCGTGGTTGGATTATTTTCCAATCCGGCTTGGCTTACAGGTGACGCTTGCGAACTTTTCCGCAAGGAATGGCTTAAAACTTTTAATTTTGAAAATTCGTTTGGCTTCCATAGCGAAGAGTTTGCCGGGGTGAAGCCGGGTTGGGCAATTAACTTTTCAGTTTGGTCTATGCAGAATGTCAAGAAAAATATTTTGCCGACCGAATTTCCGGTAGACCTACTCGAAAACGATGATGGTCAAGAAATTACTTATATTGGACAACATGTCTATTATAACCTCGACGGGAAAGAAACCTTAGGTATTTGGTCGCGTGGCGTATTACCCAAATGCAAGAAAGCATTAAATACGACTGATGGTATTAATATTTCAATTCCGGGAAAAGACCATGCCGCCGGTACAATTTGTGCCAACTCTCTTGGCTATTTTGTCACGCACAGCAATAGTATTAAGGATAACGCCCAATATGTTACCCTTACATCGCTTCCGCACTCGCATGGTCACGGCTTCAACCTCCTCCCCGAGAACTTCGACCGAGTAGTATCGGGATTTGCCGCCCGTAGGCTCATGGTGGACAATGTTTGGAACCATCAGGATTGCTATATGAAGCCAAACACGGAAGCGTCTGAATATGCCGAATGGCAAAAGGATTGCTACATCTTCGCCATGTTCGAGTCCAAGTCTAATCAGACCTCAATCAAGGGCGAGGTAGACGGAGAAGCCTACGAATTTGCCAATCAGTTCTTCCCGTTTTCAAAGAAAGAAACCTACGAGCTTCTCGGATATGATTGGAAGCAGAACTCCAAAGATGACGCCCGCTATATCCGTTCATCGGGCAAGCTCGACAGCCTCACCGAAGAGGGTCAGAAAGTCCTCGATGACTTCAAGGCTTGCCTCACGGCTTCCGCAAAAGCTCGCCCCGAGTACCACAAGGCGCACCCCGAGCTTCAGGTGAACCGATGGGACGCAGGGTGGCGCCAACTCAAGGGTCTCTTCGAGGAAGCATGCCCGACCGAGTTTAACCAACTCAAAGAGGACTTCAAGGCGCTGAAAGCCAAGATGCTCCCGATGGTCTACTCTCTCGGGTTCCTCCGTCAGTAACGTATTTCAAACTCCATAAGCAACAAGGGAGGCACCACAGGCGCCTCCCTTTCTGTTAC
>CAMHDS010000072.1 GCA_946183925.1 uncultured Fibrobacter sp.
TGAATATGCATGACAGATTGTCCATCTATAGGAAAGATGGGACATTTGTGAGAAACGTGCCATAGTTTTCGCTCATTTCCCGTTTCGCTTTCACATTTCTCATTCCACACTTCACATCACAAAGTGTGTTTTTCTCTCGGGTGGAACTGCCTATGTTCCTGCTTGATGAATTCCTTGTCGATGTGGGTGTAGATTTGCGTGGTGCTGATGTCGGCGTGGCCCAGTAGTTCCTGCAGCACGCGCAGGTCCATGCCCGCCTCCAGGCAGTGGGTGGCAAAGCTGTGACGGAAGGTGTGGGGTGACACCTGCTTGGTCAGGTGGGCCGTATGCTGCTGCACAATCTTCCAGGCTCCCATGCGGCTCATGGGTTTGCCTTTTGCGTTCAAAATTATGTTGTCTGTGGTCGGGTTTGTGTGAGGGCGGCCCTCTTCTTTATTTTCTATCCAGGCGCGCAGATTTTCTTTAGCCTTGCTGCCCAGGGGAATCAGGCGCTGCTTGTTGCCCTTGCCGATGGGGGTGAGCCAATCGTTGTTCAGGTCCAGCTGCGAAAGCTTGATGCCGAGCGCTTCCGAGATGCGTAGCCCCGCACTGTACATGAGCTCGAAAAGGGCGGTGTCCCTCAGCGGGTTCTTGCCGTTGGCCGCACTTTCGAAAACGCTGTCCACTTCTTCGCGGGTAAGGTATTCCGGCAGGTAGTGTCCGAGTTTCGGACGCTCCAGCATGGATTCCGTGCTGAAGTTGTACTCTCCCTGGTTCTGCATGTACTTGAGGAACCCTCGCAGGCTAGAAAAATGCCTCGCTACGGAGGTGGGGGAGTATTCCGCGCGGCTTGCGGTAAGGGTCAGGAATTCGTCCAGTTTCTGGGGGGTGAGTTCTTTCAGGTCGATGCCGCCCTCGTCCAGCCAGGCGACAAAATGCCGCAGGTCTTCCTGGTAGCTCTGGATGGTCTTGGGCGAAAGGTTCCGTTCCACTCCCAAGAAAGCCAGGTAGGCGTCCATGCGGTTCGTGTTGAGACTCATATCTTAATCCCCTAGGCAATTATAAGCTTAATCCCGACGATAATCAAAATAATTCCCGCGAAAGCTTGGGGTAGATTGGTCTTGAAGAGCTTTGCTGCACGGTTACCGAGTTCAAAGCCCAGAATCCCGAACAGCAATGCCGCTAGTGAAATGGCTGTAGTTGCAAAGGTAATGTTGATTTCCACAAAGGCAAAGGAAATGCCGATGGTGAGAGCGTCAATACTGGTGGCGAGCGAAAGTACCATGATGCTTGCAAATCCAAGGTCTACAATCTTATGCTCGTCTTTTTTCTGGTGGTATGCTTCCCAGATAAATTTGGCTCCCAGCACACAGAGAATGGCACAAGCGATGGCTGACCCAAGCTCATGAATCCAGTGTTTTGCCAAAGTTCCAGAAAAGAACCCGATAAGGGTCATGCCCCCCTGGAAAAATCCAAAGGACAGTGCGAGAATTAGGGCTTTTAGCCGGGATACGCCTAAGCGCCCCAGCCCAATAGAAGTGGCCACGGCAAAGCAGTCCATGGCCTCAATAACCGCAATGAGAATTACGGAGAGATAACTCAAAATATCCTAAAAAGTTTAGGTGTTTCCGAACAGTTCTTCTTTGCTGATGGCCTTGAAGTTGGTGGCCTTCAGGGCTTCAATGGCCTTGTCCGTATCCTGGAAACGGAGGATCATGATGTTGGATCCGTTCAAGGTAGAGGGATAGGCGTACATGTAGTCAATTTGCTGGCTACCTACTGCGGTGCTGAGCAATTCGGCGAGGCCACCGATGGCAGCATTTACGGGGCAGGCCACTACGTCGGTAATGGTTGCGCTGAGGCCCGCTTTGGCGAGCACGTCCACGACCCTTTCCGGATTGTTCACAATCAGGCGGATGAGCCCGAATTCGCCGGAGTCGGCAAGCGTGAGCGAAAGGAGGTTCACTCCTGCATCGGCCAAGGAACGGCATACGGTCTGGAGACGGCCCGGACGGTTAGATACGAAAACGGATACTTGAGGAATTTTCATTTGAGATACTCCTATTTTAAAACTTCTTGACAAAAACGAAGAGTGAGATGAGTTGTCAGTAATGAGTTGTGAGTGTATAGTTTGGCGCCAAAGGCGCGATTATTGAAACTCAAAGGTGCGAAGCGCCGACTCATTACTCACTACTCACTACGCCTTCGGCGTTACATCTTCTTCCTGTTGTCGATAACTCTCTTGGCCTTGCCTTCGCTACGGGGCAGGGAATCTGGTTCGCAAAGGGTAACGATGACAGAAATGCCGAGAATCTGTTCGATGGAATGCTTGAATTTCTTGTTCAGCTGTTCCATGGCGCCCATGGAGTCGCTCACCATGTCGCGGGAAACTTCCACCTTCACCTCGAGCGTGTCCATGTTGTTCTTGGTGTCAAGGACAATTTGGTAGTGGGGGAGAGCCTTTTCGGCGCGGAGGAGAGCCGTTTCAATCTGGCTCGGGAACACGTTCACGCCACGCATGATAATCATGTCGTCGCTACGGCGACCAATACGGCGGATACGGCGGATGGTGCGCCCGCACTTGCACTTGGTCTTTTCGATGGCGGTAATGTCCCTGGTACGGTAGCGGAGGATGGGCATGGCTTTTTTACTCAGGGTACTGATGACCAGTTCGCCTTCTTCGCCGTCGGGCAGGGGTTCCAAGGTTTCGGGGTCGATGATTTCGGGGTAGAAATGGTCCTCGAAAATGTGGATGCCGTCCCGGCATTCGCATTCGCAACCTACGCCGGGACCCACGATTTCAGAAAGACCATAAATGTCGTAGGCCTTGATGCCGGTCTTTTCTTCGATGTAGTCGCGCATGCCGTCGCTCCAGGGTTCAGCCCCGAAGATGCCGCGTTTTACGTTAAGACTACGAATGTCGACACCCATCTTTTCGGCTACGTCGATAATGCGAACAAAGTAACTTGGCGTTCCGCCCACTGCAGTGACGCCAAAATCTTTCATGAGCATGACTTGACGTTCGGTATTGCCTCCGCTGATAGGAATGACCGTTGCGCCCAGCGCTTCAAAGCCGCCGTGGATGCCGAGACCGCCGGTAAACAGACCATAGCCATAGAAGTTCTGCACGATGTCCGTGCTTCTAAATCCGCAGGCTAGGAGTCCACGTTTGACTACTTGGGCCCAGACTTCCATGTCTTCTTTGGTATAACCCACTACGATGGGCTTTCCTGTAGTGCCGGAACTGGCATGCAAACGCACGACTTCGCTCAGATCTACGGCAAAAAGACCATAGGGGTAGGTGTCGCGCAGATCCTTTTTCATGCTGAAGGGAACTTTGCTGATGTCGGCCAGGGTCTTGATGTCATCGGGTTTCACACCTTTTTCGTCCATGCGACCACGAAACAAGGGAACTTTTTCATAGGCGAGCTTTACAGTGGCGCGTAGTCTTTGCAACTGCAGCTCGCGGAGTTTTTCTTCGGGCATGAAGTCGAGCGCCATTTCGGGCAGGACTTTGTTTTCTTCGTCATTCCAGGCGGTGGTTAACATAAAAACCTCAGGTAGCGGTCTATTGGACCATTTTTAAAGGATTCGGACTAGAATTTATCTTTTTTTTCTTCGAAAAATGCCAAAAAGATTGAAAAAATTTGGATAGAGTAGCGAAATTCTCCTGTTTGACAAAAAATGTAAAACAGGAAGAAGCAGGGGTGCCTTTTAACCTGCTTTTGAAATGGTTAGGTGGTTTGAAACCCCGTCTTTTTTGTATTTTTGGGCAGAATTTTGTTTTTTTGTATTGATAGGTAGGTTTATTCTGCGCCTTCGCGTTGCTTTTTTGTTGCTCTTTTTTGTGGCTATTTCATCGGCTCAGCTTCTGGATATGTCCCAGATGTCTGCCGACTATATGGCGGAAAATAAGGTCCATAAGGTACGTGTGGAGGGAAACCAACACATGGATGAACGGTCTGTCCTTAGCCGAATTGGCATTAAGGATGGCCAAACGTACTCTCCGGCGGCCTTGTCTGAAAAGGTCCAGGGCGCCGTCACCAGCCTTTACGAGTCGGGACTTTTCGATGATGTGACGGCCTGGGTGGATTATGTGGACGAAGGGTCTGATGTAGACCTGATTTTCAAGATTAAGGAGCTTCCTGCACTGGATACGGCCATTATCGATGGCTGTGATGAAATTTCTGAAGAAGACCTGCGGCTCAAGATTCGAATGATTCCGGGCCAGGTTTACAGCAAAAGCCAACTGGAACGTGACCGTCAGGCCTTGATTGATTATTACCATTCCGAAGGGTACCTGTTGGCAGAAGTAGGTTACCGCGAAACGGCCACCGATGAGAACAAGAACCAGGTAACCTTCATTGTACGTGAAGGCGAAAAGGTCAAGGTTCGTCAGTTCGATATCCGGGGTAACGACAACGTGCCCGCTGAAGACATCATGGAGCATATGCTGACCAAGCTGGACCAGTGGTGGGGAGGCGGAGAATTCAAAGAGTCCGTCTTTGAGGCCGACCGGGATACGGTGCTGAACGCCATACGTCATTTTGGCTACTTGGATGCGGAATTGACCGAATACTACGCTGAGTATCTGCCCGATTCTAGCTGCCTTTTTTACCTAGGAAGAATGGTCCCTGTGGGGGAGACGTTGCAACCGCTCTATGATCAGTTGAACCGGGCTATGGGAGATACGGCTACCGCTATGGCTAAAATGGCCGGAAAGCCTACCATGGAAGTGACCCATTACTATCGTAACGAGCGTGTGGGAGCTCATGGATTTGTGTCCCGTCCGCTCCCCCAGGTCAAGTCCGAGGAAGATGCCCTGAAACTCATAAACGACATTATCCGCTACGAAAAGTCCCGTAAGGAATGGCTAAAAATTGTGGACGGTCGTAAGTTCAACAACCCGAAAATTGATTCTCTCAAGAAACTGAAAAAGTTGCGTCCCTACGAGGAAAAGCTCCTTGTTCGCTACATGATTGAGGACATGTTCCCCGCCCTTAATAAGTACGATAATATCAAGACATCCAGTGCAATTTGCATCCATATTTCCATGATCGAGGGACGCAAATACTACATGGGTAATGTTCACTTTACTGGGAATGAGGTCTTGGACGATGCCGTGTTGAACTATGCCTTCCGCCTTGATAGCGGAGAGGTTTTTGATCAGTACAAGTACGATGCCTCCCGCAAGGCTATTTTGGATTCGTACCGTGAAGACGGTTACTTGTTCGCTCAGTTTGACGAGGAACGGACTTTTGTGAACGATTCCGTGGTGAACCTGACTTATCGCATGCGCGAAGGTTTGCCGGCTTCTATCCACAAGGTCTATATACGAGGCAATACCAAGACGAATGAAAAGGTCATCCGTCGTGAGGTACGCCTGTACCCGGGTGACACTTATCGCCAGTCTTCACTGGAGCGCAGCTTCCGCGAAATTATGCAGTTGAATTATTTCGATATGGTGACTCCCGACATTAAGGTAGTGGGAGACCAGGAAGTAGATTTGGAATTCAATGTGCAAGAAAAGGAAGCGGGCACGGGCCAGTTCAGCCTGGGTGTGTCTTATAGTCAGAGCGATGGACTTGTGGGTACCGCTAGTGTTTCTATTCCCAACTGCTGTATGGGTAACGGCCAGGCGGCCTCCTTCAGCGTGGAATACGGCATGGATAAGAAGAGCGCTTCCATCAGTTTCCAGGAACCCTGGTTCCTGGACAAGCCCATTACGGTGGGGACAAGCCTCAGCTACAGCTGGTGGAACATGAGCGACTACGACGACCCAGACATTACCCGTTACGGTGGCCAGGTCTATGTGGGTAAGCGTCTCAAGTGGCCCGACGACTACTTCTATGGCCAGGTGGGTTACAGCTGGCTCATGAACAAGCAGGGCCCCAATATCGATGACAGTTATGTGGTCTATACCGGTCTGGAATCGGCGGTGAATTTCCGTTTGATTCGCGATGACAAGAACCTGCCTCAGTTCCCTACGGATGGTTCCCGCTACGTGCTGGATGTCCAGGTGGCTGATGATGTGTTGTATAGTGACTTTGAATTTGTCAAGACGGAGCTGACCATCAAGTGGTGGTTCCCGTTGTTCCGTGACCGTCTGGCCATTGCTCTTACCAACGAATACGGTGTCATCTTTGGAGATCAGCTGCAGTACAGAACGCTCTATACCATGGGTGGCGTTCTTGGTTACGAGGGCATGATGCGCGGTTACAGTTCGGGATCTATTGGTTATAGACGGTTAGGTCGTAGCTTCCAATATTTGGGCGCAGAGCTTCAACTGGCTATTGTTCCCCAAACCTTCTATCTGTTGCCCTTCTTCTTTGATGCAGGTAATGTGTTCGGGGAACGTTATAACCCAAGAGACAAGGTTCCCAAGCCCAGCCGTAACCCCTTAAGCGAATGGGATCCCACCAGCCTCAAGAAGGACTACGGCTTTGGCTTCCGCGTGGTGGTGCCAATGCTTGGCATTATAGGCTTTGACTTTGCTTGGCCCTTGGATGTGGGAGAAACCTATTCTGGTTTGCAGCGCACCCAGGTGGGTGACATGGAATTCAACTTTGTGATAGGCCAAGGATTCTAGGAGGCGTTATGCTCGAAAAATCTTTGATTCGTCGTCTGGTGATTTTGCTAGCTATGCTTTTCGCATGCTCTACCTTTGCCGAAGACGGACTTCGCATTGCCCATGTGGATTCCAAGCTTATCTTCGACGGTTACAAGGGAACCAAGAAGGCCCAAGAAGAATACGACCGTCAGGTGGCCAAGTGGGAACAGCAGGGTAACCTGATTCAGAAAGAGCTGGCCGCTATCAAGGAAAAGTTGGATAAGCAGGTACTGATGCTTTCTGACGAAAAGAAACGTGAACTGGAAGCCGATTACGCCAAGAAGGAAACGGAACTGAAGGAATTCATCGACCGAGTCTATGGCCGTAAGGGAGAACTCATTACTGAAAACGAGAAGGTGAGCGGTCCCATTATCCAGTTAATCCGTAAGGCCATTAACGAGATTGCCCTGCAAGAGGGCTATGACATGGTGGTGGACCGCGCAACGGGTGCGGTGGTTTTCTGGAAAAAAGAGAATGACCTGACCCAGAAAGTTCTGGATTACTTGAACAACCGTTAATAGCCGGCGCTGCTTTGTTTCGAGGTTGGAACCTCGTAATTTTATTGATAGGATTCTGTTTTCAGAATCCTATTTGCATTTTTGATCCGATCTGGACTTGGAGACTTAACGTCTTTCAAAGCGTAGCTGATTCCCATTTCCTGGTATTTTGCAAGAGCCAGGGAATGATAGGGTAGTACTTCCACTTTCTTGACATTGGACAGAGACTGGATAAAGTCTCGGGTCTTTTCTAGATATTCGTCATTGTCGCTAATGCCTGGAACCAGCACGTGCCTGATCCAGATGGGCTTGCGGATTTCATCCAGGTAGCGGAACATGTCCAGGTTGTGATCGATGGAATGACCGGTGAGTTTTATGTGCTGCTCGGGGTCAATGATTTTTAGGTCCACCAGGAGCAGGTCGGTAACTTCCATAAGTTGAACGAACTTGCTGAAGTAAGGTTCGGTGCGGACAAAGTTTATCCCGGAGGTGTCTATGCAGGTGTGTACTCCCGCCGCCTTTGCCAGGGTGAAAAATTCCAGCAAGAAATCCATCTGCATCAGAGGCTCGCCGCCACTAACGGTAATGCCACCGTCTTTACCCCAGTAGCTCTTGTAACGTAGAGCTTTTTTCAAAAGGTCTTTAGCGGAAATGTCGAAAGCTCCCGCCTTGTCTCCCTTGAAATCCCAGGTTTCTGGATTGTGGCAGAACAGACACCGCATAGGGCACCCCTGTGTGAAAACCACGAAACGGACTCCTGGTCCATCTACGGAACCGAAAGTTTCCAGTTTGTTGATTCTGCCGAGCATATTCGTAAAGTTACAAAATAGTTCAGGGCACAAGGGGTAAATTTTCTATGTTTATGCTACACAAGTTTATAAAGTTGGATTATTATGAAAATTGCTGTAACTGGCGGCGCAGGTTATATCGGCAGTCATACAATCATAGAACTAGACAAAGCTGGCCATTCCGTGGTGGTTGTGGATAACCTTGTCAATTCTTGCGAAGAATCTCTCCGCAGGGTTTCGAAGATTATTGGTAAGGAAGTGCCCTTTGTAAAGGCGGATGTTCGAGATGCCTCTGCCATGGATGCCCTGTTCAAACGGAATAAGTTTGATGCCTGTATTCATTTTGCCGGGCTCAAGGCCGTAGGGGAGTCGGTAGAAAAACCTCTAGAGTATTACGAGAATAATATGAATGCCACCTTCGTATTGCTTGACGCCATGCGAAAGAATGGCGTTAAGAACATTATCTTTTCATCTTCGGCTACGGTTTATGGCAATCCGGCTGAGATTCCCATTACGGAAAATTGCCCCAAAGGTGCTATTACCAACCCCTATGGGCAGACCAAGTCCATGCTGGAACAGGTATTGATGGATTTACAAAAGTCCGACCCCGAATGGAATGTGGTGCTGCTTCGCTATTTTAATCCCATTGGGGCGCATCCTAGTGGACTCATTGGAGAGGACCCTAACGGGATCCCCAATAACCTGATGCCTTACATTTCCCAAACGGCAGTGGGAATCCGCGAGGAACTGGGTGTTTTCGGCAATGATTATGACACTCCCGATGGAACGGGTGTACGTGATTACATTCATGTATGCGACTTGGCTGCGGGGCATGTAAGCGCTCTGCAAGCCATTGAACGCAAGTGCGGACTTGTCATATACAACTTGGGCACAGGGCATGGCTATTCCGTGCTAGATGTGGTGCATGCTTTTGAACGTGTTAATGGGGTTAAGGTTCCTTATAGCATCAAGCCCCGTCGTGCTGGGGATATTGCTACCTGTTATTGTAACCCCGCAAAGGCATACAAAGAATTGGGCTGGAAAGCTCAGTTTGGTATCGACGAAATGTGTCGCGACGCCTGGAATTGGCAGAAGAATAATCCCAATGGCTATCGGGGCTAGTTTTTTTCTATACTTGGTAAAAATTTAAGGTCGGTCTTTCGAATGTCTGAAAACGAACAGAGAACTACAATCAGTTTGGCACAAATCCAGACTCCACAGGCTGGGGAAACCATCACCTTGATGGAAGCCCTGGGAATCTTGTGGAAAAAGAAATGGGTATTGATTTTGTTCATGGTGGTGGGGGCTGTGGTTGGTGTCCTCTTGGGTAATTGGATTCGTCCACAGTATACCAGCGATGCCCTTTTACAGATCGATGTGAAGGGAAACAAGACCAGTAAGGCTATGGGCGAAATGGGAGCCCTTCTGGATGTGGCAAGTCCCGCTGATGCCGAAATTGAACTGATTAAGAGCCGTATGGTGCTTTCCAGTGTTGTCGAAGATGAACACCTTTGCTTCAAGGCTTCTCCTGTGGGGCGTATGGATAGGTTGCTGCATCGTGAAGGCCGAATGGATTTGGAATACCTCTATATTCCGGAAAGGGCTAGAGATGGCGCTTGGCGTGCCGTGGTAACGGGTCCTGGTTCTTACGTGGTGGTCACTCCAGAAGGATCTGCTCTTGTTGAAGGTGTGGTCGGGGATATGATCAAGGCTCCTTATGCAGATGACACCTTGGCCATACGGGTGAATTTCTTGCGAGCTCAAGAGGGTAAAGTGTTTGTGCTTTCTCAAACGAACTCCCTGTCGGCGATAAGAGCTTTGGCGAAAGGTTTGAATGTTGCCGAGAAGGGCAAAAAGTCGGGAATCATCGCTGTGTCCTATTCACATCGTTTTCCAGATAGGGCTGCAGCAATTCTGAACAGTGTTGCCAATACATACCTGCGTCAGAATGTGGAAATGCGCAGTGCTGAGGCCGAAAAAACCTTGGAATTTTTGGAAGAACAACTGCCGGGAGTCAAGGCTAAGTTGGATAGTGCCGAAAAAGTGCTGGCAGATTACCGCTACCGGATTGGATCTGTGGACATGACCGGCGAAACTCAGGTACACCTGCAAAAAGAGGTGGACTTACAGAAACAGATCCTCCAGATGGAGCAGGAACGCCAGAGGGTGACCCGCCTGTTCAAGGCCGAACACCCCAATGTGCTTACGTTAAATAGGCAGATTGACAAACTCCGCAAGGAATTGCAGAAGTTGAAAGTCAAGGCCGAAAAGATGCCTTTGACCCAGCAAGAGGTAATGCGCCTCCAAGAAGAGGTTCAGGTAAACAACGCCCTTTATACCACCATGCTAAATAATATCCAGCAGCTTCGTGTAGTCCGCGCTGGCGAAGTGGGCAACGTGCGTGTAGTGGACTTTGCCCAAGTGGAGTCAAAACCTAGCAAGCCCAAGAAATTCAATATCCTCGTTTGTTCCGTGGCGGCAAGCTTTATGCTTGGGGTGCTGTTGGTGTTCTTGCTGCGTATGCTTAGGAATGGCGTTCGTAGCTCTCTTGAAGTTGAACGTGAAACAGACACAAGCGTCTACGCCAAGATTCCCGAGTTTAAGGATGGTGTTAAATCCCTGAAACGGGGCAAAAAGCACAAGGCGCTAGTCCTTACCGCCCCGGATAATCCGGCTTGCGAGGCCATGCGTTCTTTGCAGACGGCAATTGATTTCTCGATGTCAGAAGAAAAGCGCGTGATGATGGTTACCGGAATGATTCCCGGTGTAGGAAAATCATTTGTGAGTATAAATCTGGCCACCCTTTATGCTATGTCGGGCAAGAAGGTCTTGCTCATAGATGCGGATATGCGCCGAGGTGTGCATCACAGTGGCAAGAAATATGGTCTTGCCGATGCTTTGTGCGGCAAGTGTAACTTGCAAGAAGCAGTATCTATTGCCGAAGTGGAAAATCTCTTTATCATGGGTGCTGGCAATGCAACCATTGCGCCGACGGACATGCTAAGGGGCGGCTCTTTTGAACAGCTTCTCCATTTGGCCAAGCAACATTTTGACGTGGTTGTCGTGGACACCCCGCCTATGGATCTGGTGACCGATGCCGAGTTGATTTGCGGCTTGGTGGATTTCAACCTGCTCGTCCTTCACTATGGCAAGCATTCCATGGATTCTATCAAGGATGCGGTGGGTCGTCTCAAGCGCTATAGCGAAAAGCCCTGCGCCTTTGTGATGAACCATTGCGAGCACGAGCCGGGCCATTATTACGGCCATTACTACGGCAAGTATTACAGTAAAAAGAAATAGTAGGGTGATTTTCGGCATCTAGTCCGAGCGGTCATTAAACTTCACCTCCATATAAAAAGACCCACACGGCTAGCGATATTGCTTTTTCGTGAGCCGGAGCCACTGATATTAATCAGTGGTGTAGGCGAGAGGATTGGCCAACCAGAATGCCTTGGCAAGAATTGGGCCAATCCGGTCGTGTAAAAACTCCAGAAAATAAAAACCCACACAAGGTGGGTTTTTATTTTCTGGAGGTGAGGGGAGTCGAACCCCTGTCCAAAATCACGTCCATGTCCATTCCTACAAGCTTTCCCTTCGTATTTAAGATCTCGTCTTATCCACGCCCAAGAAG
>CAMHDS010000073.1 GCA_946183925.1 uncultured Fibrobacter sp.
TTTTCTGTCATCTGGAGCGGGGTCACGCCGATTTCTACACGACGGTTCAGGCTGCGGTGTTCTTCGCTGTCGTTAGGATACTTGGGCTGGTGCTCGCCAAAGCCTGCCGCAAAGAGGCGCTCCGGCGGGAACCCCTGGGCCACAAGAGCCTTGACCACGCTTACCGCACGTTCCGTAGAAAGGTTCCAGTTAGAAAAATTCGGGGAGTTTTTCACCGGCAAGTCGTCGGTAAAACCGCTCACCATGATTACGTCGCCAGGAGCCATGGCATCCAAAAGCCCCTTGCTGATACCCTCAATAACCTTGATACCCTCGGCGGTAAGGTTCGCCCCGTTAATGGGGAAAAGGAAACTGGCCTGAATCTGAATCTTGCCGTCTTCAAGAGCGATAAGCCCCTGCTCAATGGAAGACTTGAGGCTCTGGGAAAGCAGGGCGTTGCGTTCCGCCGCAATTTTCCGCATTTCTTCCTGGCAGCTCAGCACTTCCTCTTCGGTACGGGTCAGGTCTTCCGCCTTCTGCTCCTTCAGGGTGGCCATGGCCACGAAGGCCAGGATAAACAGCGACACCAGGGCCACGCCCAGGTCCGTGTAGGCCATCCAGGGATTGTGATTGTCTTCTCGACGGAATCCCATCTACTAGCCCTCCACCTTAGGCTGCTCGGCCTTGTGGTTTGCGCGCTGGACCTGTTCCATAACTTCCAGCAAAATTTCCTGGGTCTTGACGGCGTTTTCCATGAGCACCTCGGAGGCACGCTCGTGGAAGGCTTCCAGAGACTGGTTCAGGTGTTCAACGAAGTTGTCTTCTTCTTCGTGCTCAGCGGTATCGCCAGAAAGCTTTTCCAGAATGGTTTCCAGGCCGGCGCGGAGCATTTCCAGGTTGGCGCTGAGCTCGCTCTGGTTCACCCGCATCAGTTCGGCGGTCTGTACCAGGTTTCCGCCCAGGGCGTCGGTAGCCTCCTTCTCCTTCACCACGCGGTTGTCGATACTTTCGGTAAGGGCCTTCTGGGCCTCCAGCAGCACGGCAGAAGATTCCGAAAGTTTCTGGAAGGCTCCCAGAATGTCGGAAGAAAGGGCCGAAAGCTTTTCGGAAACGGACTTGCTGAGTTCGGCGGAACCCGCCTGGGCCTTCTCGGCCACCTGGAGTGCCACCGTCTTGAGAGTCTCCAGCCCCTCCTTCTGGGACTGCACACCGGCAGAGGCCTCTGCAGTGAGCTTGTCCATGAAGGACTTCCACTGTTCCGAGGACTGCTTCACCTGATCGGTCACGGCAGCGGCGATGCTCTTCGAAGAGGCGTTCATGGCGCTTTCGGTAGCAGAAGCCACGGCGCCCAGCTTTTCATCCAACTTGGCGGAGATGGAGCTCATGGAGTTGGACACGGCGCTTTCCAGAGATTCCACGGTCTTCGCCAGGTTCTTCTCCACCGCCTGGAACAGGCGTTCCAGTTCGGTCTTTTCCATTTCCGTAGCAGAGGCAGCGGCATCTTCGCCCTGCAATTCAAGAGTCAGGCTGTCCAAGCGGGCCAAGAAACGTTCCCGTGCGCCCAGCAGCAGGCTACGGCTGGCGTTCAGCACCAGGGCCGCAAAGAGGCCGCAAAGGCTGGTACCGAAAATTCCCTTCATGTTCTGGAACAGCACCTGGATGGTATCGAGAGTCCCCTGGGTGGTAGAGTTGTCGATGGCACCACCCGCAGTAGCCACGGAATACATAAGGCCGAAGAACGTACCCATAAGGCCCAGCAAAATCACAGAACCGCTGGAGCTGCGGGGCGTAGGCAGGCCCGTGCTGTTGGAGAGCACCTCGTAGGCGATAGGCGAATCAATGCGGATACCCTTCTCCACCAAGTGGCGGGCCATTTCCAGGCGGCGTGCCACTACGCCGTCGCCACTCACCCTGAAGCCCCTGCCGCTTTCGCAAGCGGCTATCTGTTCCTCTTCGGCGCTAATCTTACGGGCCGCGGCCATAGACATGAACTGTTCCGCCAGGAACACCACGAAAATGGCGGCCATGATAATCCAGCCGAACAGCGGAGCGCCAAAGTACATGGCTCCGCAGGCAAGGGCACCAATGCCCACTAGGGTAAGCAGGAGAATGGAATTGAAAGCGTTCTTCATCGTTCACCTTTTGTTTCAAATAAATTTAACTGACCGCGGTTGAACCCGCGCAAAAATAGGGACCACTTGTCGCGGTACCAGTCGATTACCTGGAGCGTAAGCCCCCGAGCGTAATCGCAAAAATCGTCGGTAAAGGCCAAAAAACCGTTTTCGTAGGCGTAATGCGGATTCCAGAGCCTGCCCACGTTACGGGCACAGCCTGCCGCCGTGCGGTAATACTTGGGAGCACCCTTCACATTGAAGGCTGCCGCAAAGCGTTTCTTGGCAAGCGTATTCAGGGAACTGCGCAGGGAGGTTACTAGGGCGTTCTCCTTTTCGCGGAGGCCCTCTTCTAAGCAGGGCAACAGCTTGCTTACCGCATCCACAGCACTTTCGCCATGCCAGTACTTGCAAAGCTTTTCCTGCAGTTGCATCACGCGACCGTGCATGCGCACGAACAGGGGTTCGGCATCGCTTACCAGCAAGTGGATGGTGGCCGAATAAAAGGCGTTGATGTCTTGCTTGTTGTTCTTGACCGCAAGGCACCAGCCGTTCTCGTCATGATGCAGAAAATCCCCGCCCTCCAGGAGCAGGCGCAACACCTCGTCGGTGGAAAAGCGCTGCATCCACTTGGCGCGGAACTCGTCATAAAGCTTGCTTGCATCGGCCACAATCTGGGGGAAAGACGACTCGCAGAGTTTCCAGGCGGTGGCGCTGTAGCTAATCAGCTCGGAACTAGAGACCGCCTCTTCCCTATTGTTCAGCAGGGCGTCCAGATGCTCAAAAAGCACAATGGACCAGGTGACCATCATGGACTGTGAAAGGGTCGCCACCATGGCAGGGTGATCGGCGTGCACCGACAAGTGCATGCTTGTCCCCGTCATCTTGCGAATGGAGCGGCGAAAAGAATCTTCCACTGGCTACCCCTTAAAATCCCGTTTCAATCCGTTGCCATACGCTACGGCTCACCCGCTTGCGGCTACCCGCCAGTTCCTCGGATTCCTTGCGCACGTCAGATTCCAGGTTCCCCTTAATCAGGGCCAAATCACCCTGGAAATCCCCGCCCGCTTCCAGGAACAGGCCGTAGACATTGTTGTAAATCTTGCTGTCCATAGATACCACCTTGCCGCCCCGGACAGAAAGGGCGAAACGGTTTCGGTTAAAGTCGCAATGGGACAATACAAGTTCGGGCACGTCATCTACCCACAGGCCGTAGTAGTTGTTCACAAAGCGCACGTTCTCGAAAACCCCACGTGTGCGGAACACAGAATTCCTAAAGGCGTTCTCCACCATCAGGTTCTTGATTTCAAAGGAGCCACTGCCCGAAATGATATGCAGGCCATTCCAGCTTTCGCTGGAGTCGGCGCTCCTGAACACGATGGGCTTGGCCTCGGTACCCCGAATGTCCACCGGACCGCGGAGCATCAGCTTGGCGTATTCGCCCATAAGGACCGTGACCCCAGGTTCCACGGCAAAGGTATCCGTAGACGACAGCACAACGCCCTGTTCCAAGATATAGGGGCTGTCCTTCTCCTGCAAAAAGAGCTTGCCGTTTTCCACCTGCGGAAACGGCATCTCCCCCGCAAGGGCCGCCACGAACGCCAAAAGGAGCGGCAGGACTATGTTAGTTAGCCTGGTCAATTTCACCCCTCAGCTTGATTTTCTGGATAATGTGCATGTTGGGCAACAGCTGGGCGGCAATCACATCGTTCACGTCGACATGGCCCGAAATCTCCAGGTTGCCAGACTGCACCACCCCGTGGGTGATGTCGAACAGGATAGAGCCCGAGCCCACGATAAAGCCCTTACTTTCCATGCGCACATTGGCGGTGGTGTCCGGGATTTCCTTGTACTTGATGTTCATGCCAATCTTTGCCATCTGCACGCCGTCGTGCACGAACACGTCTTCCAGCTTAAAGGCCTTGTAGACCGTAGTCATGGAGCCGTTACCCGGAATCTCCACGGAACGCTCCCACACGTCACCCAGCTTCACAGGGCTGCCGGGCAGCACGGGCTGAATCTTCATGAAAACCTTCATCAGGTTCAGTTCCTCGGTACCCGGTTGCAGAGCCTGATCCTCTACGGAGGGGTCGCTCATGGAGCCGTCCCCCATCATCTTAAACTGGAAATGCTGGGACGCCAGGTACTTCTCGATATAGCGGAACTCTTCCACTGAGCGCTTGTCGCTCTTGTAGTCCACCGTATCGATTTTCATCTCGAAACGGGCGGAGCCGTTGTCAAAAGCCACCGTCTGGCTCAGGGTGGACTGGGCGTTCAGACGGGTCTCCATGGACTCGGGGGTCTCATGGGTAGAATCCTCGGGGGCAAACACGTTGAGGCTTGCCTCCAGGGTGAATTTCTGGACCGGGGCGTTCTGGGTATTGAATGCCAAAGAAACGCTATTGCTATCGCAAGAACAAAGCCACAGGAGCGCCGTGGACAGGACCGAAAACTTTACAAAATTCATACCTTGAATGTAGCAAATAGTTACTAGAAATTTGGGTTTCTAGACGTCTACGCTATCATTTATTACGCGAAAACTCAGAACTAGAAACTCAGAACTCATAACTGAGCCGAAGGCTCCACGCCCTTATTGCCGCTGTCGCCCTTTTCCAGGCGCATTTTTTGGAAAAATGCCTTCAAAAGCCCCAGGCACTCGCCGGCAAGCAAGCCCCCCGTCACCTGGACCACCCGTTTCAGGGCGTTCCCCGAAATCACGTCCACCGTGGTGCCGCACCCCCCAAAACGGGTATCCGGCGAGCCGTAGACAATACGGCTGATACGGCTATTCAGAATGGCCCCCGCACACATGGGGCAAGGCTCCAGGGTTACATACAAAGTAGCCCCATCCAAGCGCCAGTTTTCCAGCTTGCCCGAGGCGGTACCGATGGCAAGGATTTCGGCATGGGCCGTGGCGTCCTTGAGCATTTCCACCTGGTTATGGCCCTTCCCTATGACTACGCTGTCCTTCACGATGACGCAGCCGATGGGAATTTCCCCCTCGTCAAAGGCACGCTCCGCCTCCCGAAGGGCCATGCGCATGTAGCGTTCGTCGTCCGCCGATACGCCTTCTGGTGAAATGTCCTTTACCTCGTCCATCACAGGTGAATATAGAAAAAATACAAATACACCATGCCGCAAAGTGACAACTACACCCCATAACGGCTACAAAAACATCGCCATGAACTGCGGCAGGCTCACCTTGTTGCCGTCCACGCCCACATTCCCGTCGATAAGCTTTATCGCGAGCGTCGGACTGTACCTTTTTATAAATTCGTTCATCGATGTAGTCAGTCCGTTTCTCGACTTGACCTCCACAGGGACAACCTCGCCAGAACGTTCAAATACGAATTCTATTTCTTGCGTGTTCTCACCGTTCTTGTAATAATTCAGCGCAAGGCCGCGCTTGTGCAGAATGTCGAAAATCAGGTTCTCGTAAATGCCGCCCTTGGCGTGCCCCTTCAACTCCTTACGCAAAAGAGCCGACTGCGTCTCGAAACCGAACTGATGAGTCGCAAGGCCGACATCGGTAACGTAAACCTTGAAGTTTTCCGGCTGCTCATAAGCCCTGAGCGGCATCTCGGGCAGGCTCACGTTGTGTACCCGCTTGATCAAGCCTGCATCAACCAACCAATCCAAAGCATTGCCGTATTTTTTCGCGCTACCGTTTTTCTCGACAGTCTTGTACTGGAACTTTGAATATTCCTTTGCTAGCTGCCGAGGAATCGAGTAGTAGCAGGCACGGATCTTGGGCCTCTCCGTGTTGGTCGCGTAATGCTGGATATCGTCCTCGTAGGCCTTGAAAATTTTCTGCTGCGCCTTGAACGCTTCCTGGAAGTTCGATGTTTCAACGAAGGCGTTCACCACGGCAGGCATGCCGCCCACCACCAGGTATTCGCGGAGTTTGTTCTGGTACAAATCCTTTACACTGTCGGGCAGGGCCTTTTTTTGCTCGTAATATTCCTTCAGGTTTTCGATGGCGCTCTCACTCACGCCGGTCGCCCAGAGGAATTCCTCGAAGTCAAGGGAGTGCATTTCGACTTCGCGCTCGTAACCGACAGGAATGGAAATCTGGTCCACCTTCTCTTGGCTCAGTTTGTTGTAATGCAGCCCAAGCAATGACCCAGATGCGATAATGTCGTATTTGTCGTCCATGGCGAGAAACTTGAGGGCCGTCCGCGCCTTGCTGCAGGCCTGGATTTCGTCGATAAAGATGAGCGTATCGCCCTCGATGAACTTGACATTCTTGACGAGTAACGATATGCGCTTGTATATCTCGGTGGGCTCGAGCTCCCCTTCGAAAATCTGCTTGTATTCGGGGTTCTTGAACAGATTCAGATAGATATAGCTTTGGTAGTTTTCGCGGCCAAAGACATCTATAATGAAGGTCTTGCCGACCTGGCGAGCCCCGTTTACGAGCAGACATTCCCTTTTTTTGGTGTTTTTCCACTGTTTTAGGGTCTCTATGAACTTTCGCTTCAGCATGTTTCGACCTCATTTAGCCACAAATTCGACAATATCAATATATAAAAATGCCACGAATTTGACAATCTTTTTCTAAAAACTGCCACGAATTTGACATTATCCACACCTTTTCGTCGAAATTTCGCTAAAAACGGCATTACAGAACGTTCCCTGCTGCGCAGGGGCGGGCTCTCGCGGCACGAAGCCGTGGCTTATTTCGCAGACTTATCGTTGGACAGTTTCTTTGTCTCTTCCAAGAATAGATCGAAATCGCTTTTCAGGTTGGCCAATTCCTTTTGACGGAACAGGCTGTATTCTCGCTCCGCCTTCTCCATGGCCTCATCGTGGCTTATCTTCCCCTTGCCTTCCAGGATTTTCCGCTGGCTCATGACAATCTGGCTGTCCAGAGCCGCAACCCAGTCCTGCATTTTCATCGGCTTTTCGTCAAGGGCCTGCAATTCGGCGAAATCAAGAAACTGCGACACCATCAGGTTCAAACGCTGGAGTTCCTTTTCCGATAGGTAGTTCTTGGCGATTTTCACATCGTCTTCCGTGATGTAGTTCCCCTTGAAATTTGTCATGCCGACGAACGGTTTCTCGCTATCAACACGCTCGTATATAAGCTCTGCCGCCGTATGCTCGTGGACGGCATAATGCAACTTGTTCTGGACGGTAGCAAAGAAATCCTTCGTAATTTTTTTGCGGGGATCGTAGTCAATAGATGTCGCATAGATATCCGTGACCTGCTGGTAGAAATTGCGTTCAGACGAGCGAATATCGCGGATTCGCTGCAAAAGCTCCTTGAAATAACGGTTTCGGCCGTTTTTCAGCCTTTCATCGTCAAGGGAAAAACCCTTCTGAATGAATTCATGCAGCCTTGCCGTGGCCCACCGCCTGAATCTTGTGGCTACAGGGGACTGGACACGGTAACCGATGGCGATAATGACATCGAGATTGTAATGAGCAATCTTTCGATGAACCTGCCGTTTTCCTTCTTGTTGAACTAACAAGAATTCCTTGTGAGTTGCCTCCTTGGGCAGTTCCTCGTCCTTGTATATGTTGTCGATGTGCAGGCTTATATTTTGCTGAGTGGTCTCATACAGTTCGGCAAGCTGAACCTGAGTCACCCATACATCTTCATCGGCAAAACGCACCGAAACGTCAGTTTTGCCGTCTTTATCGTGATATAGCAGAAATGTATTTTCCTGTTCGCTTTTCATACTGCACAAATATACACCATTTTATCAAAAAGTCAATACCCAAATTCGTTTTTTTTTGGAAAAAGGACGCTCCCTGCTGCGCAGGGGCGGGATTCCCTACCCCACAGCCTTCCACTTGACCCGCCCGAGCAATCCACGCACTCGGTAATACCCCCGTTTCAATGGTGACGGAAACGGGCTATACATCTTTATCAGCTGGTCAAGGGTGTATCTGCCCAGGGTGATGTCGGCGATACGGGGCAGCTTGCGGTAATGGCAACCATCGCAAGATGTATTCTGGCAAATGCGGCTCAGGAACAGATTTTCCGGACCCGAAACGGGTCGGGGCAGTCCGGGCGACACCGACCACCACCCCGCCGTCATCCAAGACGCGCTTCGCCAAGACGGTGAAGATTCCGCCGCTGGAAGACTGCAGACGGACAGACTCGTCCTTCGCACAGGCGGCCGCCGCATTCGACACCGGGCGTTCCCTGCTGCGCAGGGGCGGGCTCTCGCGGCATAAAATTGCGGCCTTCCCTCCCACGTCATTCCGGGCTTGACCCGGAATCTGGCCGCAATTTTTCCGCCTAGAGGGCCGAGCGCAGGATACGAGCGGCCCTCCCGGCCCTTCGGGCTTCGATCCCTAACGCGGAATGCGGGGCAAAAGGCCCATCGCACTACAAAATCGCACAAATTGTCCAAATTTTTACTCAAAACATTGCTTTTTTGTCAAAAATTATATAAATTTTGAGAAAATCTCTCAAAAACCAGAAAGGCTACAACCATGCTTTTATCGTTTACTGTAGGAAATTTCCGCTCATTCAAGGAAAGCAAGACCTTCTCAATGAAGGCCGCATCCATCCAGGAGCACAAGGATTTCGTCCGCGAAAACAACAACGTCAAGTTGTTGCCGGTCGCAGCTGTTTACGGAGCTAACTCCAGCGGTAAGAGCAACCTGCTTTCAGCAATCAAGACAATGAAAACCGTCTTGCTCTCATCCGTCAAGACCAACCCCACTGAAAAACTGAAAACCGATACATTCAAGCTTGACGAAGAGTACCCCCAGAAACCCACCCTGTTCGATGCCGTATTCTCGACAAACGGGACAACGTACAGATACGGTTTCGAATATACCGAGACAACGATAACCGGCGAATGGCTATATACGGTGAACAACGACCGGGAGAAAAACCTTTTCATCAGGAACAGCGAAGGAATCGGAGTAACCAAAGATTTCCCGGAAGGAAAGGACAAGGAAGAGGCCACTGCAGAAAACAGGCTTTTCCTGTCACTGGTAGCGCAGCTCAACGGGAAAACCTCCCTAGCCGTCATGAAATGGTTCGAAGATTTGCGAGTAATGTCCGGCGCATACGACTCTGATTTTCAAAAATATTCCTACGATTACCTGTTTGCCGACGATCCAAAATCTCAATTGGCCCTGACCTTTATCAATATGATGGATTTGGGTTTTACGAGTATCAGGAAAGCCGATACGGAGGACGACAAAAAAGGATCTTTGGATTTCGAAGGCATGCCTAAAGCCGGATTCGAACCAATCTTTGATCTTGCTTGGGCCCTTTTCCCACCCAAAATACAAACCGGGCACAAGGTGCTCCTCAAAGACGGCTCATTTACCGAGGCATTCTTCCCCAACGACGAAATGGAATCAGAGGGGACGAAGAAAATCATCAATATGTCCGGTCCCATTGTGGATTCCCTTCTAAACGGCGGAATCTTAGTCGTCGACGAGTTCGACGCCAAACTGCATCCCCTGCTTACAAAAAAAATCATCGACACATTCAACTCCCCCGAAACAAACCCGTACAACGCGCAGCTGATATTCGCCACGCACGACACGAACCTGCTCAGCAACAAGATATTCCGCAGGGACCAGATTTGGTTTGCCGAAAAGAACCGCGAAGACGAATCCACCGATATATACCCGCTCAGCGAAATCAAGGAACAGAACGGAGACAAGATTCGAAACGACAGGGTATACGAAAAGGACTACATCAACGGAAAATACGGCGCAATTCCGTACTTGAGGGGTTAACGTGAAAAAACTCTCCGCAGAACAAATCGCACAAGAAGAGAAGCTCCGCGCCCCGAAGCCCGCAACAGGCACTCCTAGGGAAAGATTCGTCAAGGTCACCTTTTTGATTGCGACCGAAGGCACGAAAACCGAGCCAAACTACCTGAATGCGCTAAAAAAGGAACTCGAGGCAACCAACCGTTTCAACATCGAGATTTCTATCGAAGGCAAAGGCAAGGCCACAAAAGCACTCGTCAACAAGATCGTTCGCCAAATAGAGAACTGCAACCAGGAATACGACCGGGTCTGGGCAGTCTTTGACAAGGACGAGTTCGAAGACTTTGACGAAGCAATCAACCTGGCCGGAAGCAAGAACATCAATTGTGCCTGGTCCAACGAATGTTTCGAACTTTGGCTCTTGTTGCATTTCAAGGATGTATCCACACCCACCGGGCGCAAGGACCTGTTCAATGAATTGGAACTGGCCATCAGGAACGCCCTGCACAAAAACAATCCAGAAGCCATTTTCGACCTTTCCAAGGGCAACGACAAGATCTACGAGCTGGTCACGAGTTTGGGCAGCGAGGCAGAAGCCATCAAAAGAGCCGCCGCATTGAAATCGAAACACAAAACAACAGCGAAACCGAGTAGCCAAAACCCATGCACGCACATGGACTCGTTGATCAATGAACTAAGGCATCCGGAGTCGATACCAGTGAGGATTTAAGCATATGAATACCCCAAACATGATTTCTGTTGTTTCAACAGATCTCGCATCCGTCGGACACGACGGCCAAAATCTTTTCATCCGTTTCAATAGCGGACCAACATACATCTATTCCAATGTTCCAGAATCAATCTTTAGGGAACTTCTAATAGCCCCATCTAAAGGAAAATATTTTCATCGCTTTATAAAAAATGCATACCCGTACCATAGAATTTGAATAAAAATTCCATTCACCAAGTGAGATTGTCATCAACCTGTCAGCTACCCAGCTGCGGCAAAAAAAGTCAATTATGCAACCATTGTTGACAAAAGTGACTTACGGGCGTTCCCTGCTGCGCGGGGGCGGGCTCTCGCGGCATAAAATTGCGGCCTCACGCCGCAATTTTTCCGCCTAGAGGGCCGAGCGCAGGATACGAGCGGCCCTCCCGGCCCTTCGGGCTTCGATCCCTAACGCGGATGCGGGATTATCCAGCAATCTCCTTGAGTGCTTTCTGAAGATAAAAGATGGAAAGTTGACTGTTTTTCAAGGGCTTCGGAGCCATCAGATACTTCTTCCATTGATTCTCCGCAAAAGGCAACAGCCCTTTACACCAATCCTTTACTTTAGCGCCAGGATTCTCAATTCGTTTTAAATCGGATATTGCGCGAACAATATGTTTATGCCATCCCAATTTCGGTTCATGAGCAAGAAATTCAGAAAAGAAATAAGTGAAATCCTTTTCTTTCCACACATGGTTCGTTATCAACGAATATACATTACCCGAGTCTGGAATGAATATCTGGAAAAACTCATCTATAGCACGAATAATCTTTTCACTATCAATTTTTTTCTGGAATGGTTCAAAAATTGCATTCAGTTTTGACCAGAAAGCATCGTTGTCATCTTGACCATTTTTTGCAGATTCTCCAAAAAAGGAAACATAATAATCCGCTGGTTTCATCTCATAGG
>CAMHDS010000074.1 GCA_946183925.1 uncultured Fibrobacter sp.
TCGAAGTTTTCGCGAGTGGCGTACTGTTCCACAAGCTTCGGATCTTCATCAGCCACACTACCGATCTGGTAAATTACGCGGTTGATGGCCTTGAAGCGGTTGGCAAGTTCGGTGGAGAACTTTTCGCAATCCTTCCAGTTTAAGCCGGTCGTGGTGATGAGGAACGGCTGTGCGTAAGTACGGCCGTCGCCCTGCACGCCCACGCTCTTGATGGGGAGCAGGCGGCCAGAAATGTTGTTTGCCTTCAGGTAGTCGGCGAGGCTCTGGCCTGCGGTGTCCTTCACGTCATCGAATTTCACGAGGTCGTCGGTGAGCTTGCCTTCGCTGCAGAGGAGGCGCACGCCGAGGCCCGGACCCGGGAACGGATGGCGCCACACGAGGTTGTGCGGAATGCCGAGTTCCTCGCCCAATGCACGGACTTCGTCCTTGTACAGGTCGGCGAGGGGTTCCAGCACGAGGCCCTTTTCCATAAGGTCCAGGACTTCTTGCACGCGGTTGTGGTGTGTCTTGATTTTGTCGGCATTCTTGGTGCCGCCGCTTTCGATGGTGTCGGGATAGATAGTGCCCTGCGCCATCATCCACTGGTTCGGATCGAGGTTGAGCTTCGTCATTTCCTCGTCCTTCACCGTCAAGAATTCCTTACCGATGATGCCGCGCTTGGTTTCGGGCGCGGTTACGCCCTTGAGCTTCGCGAGGAAGTGTTCGCTGGCGTCGCGGACCTTGAGGTTGTTCATTCCCTCGGCCTTCAAGAATTCCATAATCTTTTGGGATTCGCCGAGGCGCATCATGCCGTTATCCACGTGCAGGCCCAACACTTTTTCCGGTCCGAGCACGCGGTTCAAGAGCACGAATGCAACGGTGGAGTCCACGCCGCCACTCACGAGCAGGAACACCTTGCGGTCCTTGACCTGTTCCTTGATGCGCTCCGTGATGAGCGGCAGGTAGCTCTTCATGTTCCAGGTCTTCTTTGCACCGGTAAAGTCCACGAAGTTTTCCAGCAACTTCATGCCGAACTTGCTGTGTGTGACTTCGGGGTGGAACTGGATGCCGAAAATCTGGCGTTCGGGCTTGTCGCTGTCGAAGGCGACGGCGGCGATTTCGCAGTCCTTGGTGCTCGCCACAATCTTGTAGCCCTCGGGGAGCTTCGTGACCTGGTCGCCGTGGCTCATCCACATGGGGCTTGCCTTCGGGAGGCCCTTCAGAATCGGACAGTTTTCGTCACCCACAATCAGGTCGGCAATTCCGTATTCCTTCACCTTGCCCGGTTCCACGTGACCGCCCAACTGCTGGGCGATGAGCTGGTGACCGTAGCAGATGCCGAGCTTCGGCACCGGGAGGTTCAGAATTTCGGGATTGTATTCCGGGGCGTCGGCCGCATACACGCTGCTGGGACCGCCGCTGTAGATGATTCCCTTCACGCCTTCGAGCTCGCTGACGGGAGCGGCGGGGGAGTGGATTTCGGTAAACACGCCCAGGCGGCGCACGCGGTTAGCAATCAGGTGGGCGTACTGCCCGCCGAAGTCTAAAACGGCAATGGTATCAACGTTTTTCATACGCCCCAAAGATAGAAAAATAAGGAGCGTTTATTTAGCCGCTGACCACAAGTGCGACTAGGCCTGCGAACATGGCAACTTTGACGAGTTTTTGAGCCCGGCGGTAGTTCTTTTTATAGGCAAAAATAAGGGTGGCAACTAAAGTAGGTGTAATGACAGCACCTGTGATTATGAGGAATAGGGTTGGATAGAAACCTTGCACCACGGGAAGCGGGAGCATGGCCCAGCAAAAAATACAGATAAAGCTTGCGAGGCGTCTTGCAGTAGGGGCTCCGGCAATCAGCGGGAATGTCATGATGCCTGCTTTGAGGTCTCCAATTTCGTCTTCCAGGTCCTTGTAGATTTCCCGCGCCGTCGTCAGTAGAAAGGCAAACATCATGGCGGGGTACAGGAAACCGATTTTGTCGGCAGGAGTCCACATCAGGTCTTCGGTTTCCGGGATTCCGGTAGGGTAGAACAGGCACAAGATTAAGGGTGTTGCGCACAGGAGGGCGACGGTCGTATTCTTGAGGAGCGGAATGTGCTTGAGTTTTTTGTTGTAGGCGATGAGCAGCGTGTCCAGCAGCACAAAGAAGATGGCCGACGTGAATCCCGTCTTTGTAATAAGACTGTCGGCAATGCCGCAAAGAAGTGAAAGAATTAGAAGTGCGATCCATACCTTTTGGGCGGCGGAGACTGAAATTTTTCCGTTTACAAGGGGACGTTCTGGACGGTTCAACTTGTCGGTTTCCAGGTCCCAGATGTCATTTTGGATGTTGGCAAACCCGATGGCGAAGGCAAAGCCCAGGGCCTGTAAAATCAAGGTCAACCAGCTGATGTTCATTTCCTGTAGGGGCAATACTCCAAGCAGGTAGTAACCGATGGCAAGCGTCACCATGGCGATGACGACGTTTACCGGACGAATCATTTTGAAAAGGGCGAAGAGCATGGCGTAAATATAGTTATGAGTTGTGAGTTATGAGTTGTGAGTGGTGAGTTATGAGGTTCGAGGCACGAGGCTCGGGGCTCGAGCGATGTGTAATGTGAGGTGTGGAATTGGAAATTAGAACTTAGAGCTTAGATAATTCCTCGTACCTAATACCTCGCACCCCAAAGGCGCAAAGCGCCTAAACGATACTTGGCAACTAGAATTGCGATGCAATTCGTTGCCCTAGTAGAGTTATGCCCTTTGGGTAGACCTCAAGGCGAAGCGACCTCAAACTCCTAACCCCTAGCCCCTAGCCCCTACAACCTACTACCTAACCACTAACCACTAACCACTGTTCACCAACCACAAGACTCTTGTCTTCATCGGTTCTTGAACACCTAATTACTATCTTTACCTTATGCCGTTTTTTACCAAGAGCAACCTTGAAGACCTTCGGGCGGAAGCCGACCAGCTTTCCATCTGCGTAGAGCATTTTCTCTATGCATCGGAACGTGTAGTCGAAGGAGACTACAAGACCAAGGGCTTTTACGACAACTGCATCGAAAAGTGCAACGGACGGCTCAAGGCGATTCATTTTCTGATGGAGTCCATCCGACAGAATCGGCCTGTTACCGAAGAGGAACTGGAAGAATCGCTCCCCGCTTTTCTAAATTCCAAGAAAGATGCTAAATAACGAATTCGATGACGAACCGGAACCGCTTCGGCGTGTAAGGCCCACCCGTCGGGACCACCGCAGCCGCCGTATAGACGTGATGCGGGAATTGGAATCTGGCGTGGTAGATGAACGCCCCGTCAAGGAGCGTTTCAGTCGCGAATTCAAGAATCCTCGCATCAAGAAAATCAAGGACCCGCTGGAAAAGATAGACGAAAAGGACTGCGTCGAAGGCCTTGTGGTAGAAGTCCACCGCCGCACCTGCGAAGTCCGATTGAAGCCTTCGGCTTCAAATTCAGATTTCGGAATTCAGAATTCAGAATTATTAACTCCGAACTCCGAACTCCGAACTCCGAATTTAATTGTTACTGCCATGTACCGAGCCACCACCTCCAAGGCTTTAGGGGAATTCCCTGCCGTAGGGGACCGAGTGCTGCTTGGCCAGGTGAACGAAGACGAAGATACCGGCGAGGGGGTAGGCTCCCAAAAGTACTGCGTGGTGCGGGTGCTTCCGCGAAAGAGCGAACTCAAGCGCCCGGGCCCTCGGGACAGTTTCAGGCGTAAGCTCACCCTGGCGGCAAATATCGACCAGGTGGTAATCGTTGCCAGCGTGGCCCAGCCGGAATTCAACTACGGCTTTATGGACCGTTTTCTTTTGGCGGCAAATCTAAACAACCTGCCCTTTGTGCTGGTGCTGACCAAGATGGACCTGCTCCTGAACGGCGAAGCGGACTTGACCGACGATATCCGGGACTTCATGACTATTGTGGACAAGGTGATTCCGGTGAGTGTCAAAACTGGCGAAGGTCTGGACAGGTTGCGCGAAGAGCTACAGGGCAAGTCTTCGGTATTCAGCGGCCAGAGCGGTGTAGGTAAGTCTACGCTGGTGAACGCCCTGGTGCCTGGAGCAGAACTGGAAACGGGGGCGGTTCGGGAACGGGACGGCAAGGGACGGCATACCACAACATCTTCAAGCCTGTTTGATTTTCCTGGCGGGGGCTACGTCATCGATACGCCGGGTATCCGGAGTATCGGCCTTTCTAATGGCGAAGACGACATGGACGGTGAGACTCTGGCTAAGATATTCCCGGGCTTTTTCGAAGGCGACCTGTTTACCTGCAAGTACAGCAACTGCCTGCACTTGAAGGAGCCTGGCTGTTCGGTGCGGGAGGCCGTAGAGTCGGGCAAACTTTCCCGGGCACGTTACGCCAGTTATTTGAGAATCTTGAATTCGAGAAATTAGGGAGTGTGGGTTAGGTGGATATTGCATCCAAGATAATGTTGGTGGCATCCATTGTGATGATGGGCTACAACGCTTCGGAATTTTTGGCCAGTTTCCAGTCACTTTCGGAGAAGGCGGGGGAGTTGAAGGAAATGGCCAGGATAAACGGAGCTAGCGAAGGGGCTATGCGCCGGTCCAATTTTTTGCTTTCTTTCGTTCTTTCGTCGGTTTATGTTGCCCTGACTTGTTTTTCGGGGCTTGCTGTATGGATAACGGTTCTTGTTGCTGTAAAATTAGCCTTGACCCTGGCGGGGTCTGATTTGGCCTTGCTCCAGATTCTTCGGACTGGCGATTTTTCCCGAAAAACCTATTTATTGTCCAAGGGAGACGCTTTTTTGAACGCCCTGCTTGGGCTTGCCATTGCGCTTTTTTTAGTTTTGTAGATAGTTGATGGACTCTATATGAAACCTCGTTTTTTGCGAACCTTACTCTTTTTCCTCGCTTTTTCCGTGGCAGGTGTTTTTGCACAGGATGGAGGCACCTTGGCCGGAATCCGTACGCCTCTGTTCTTGGGCGGGGCTCTTGGTTTTGGTTCGGGAACGGGAGTGGGTGCAAGCCAGGGCCTTGGCCTACGGCAGATTGAGCCCATGATTGGCGTTTGGTACCCTGGTCTTGGATTCTTGAGGGTCGGGTATGGATTTTTTGATTATCAAGAAGAATCCGACGATGAAAAGTACGAGATAGACCATTCCAATTTCGATGTGGAACTGGGAATCCATGCTTGGAGCCTCTTCTACATTACCGGTTCTTATTCCAGGGCCAAGGAACTCAGTGATCTGGGTGATATCGCCTGGAACGAATGGGGAGCCGGTTTTGGCTCTGTCGTTAACATTTTTACGACTTCCTTGCTCTTTGCCGAAGTCAGCTACCGCTGGGTGCTGGACCATTACGACCCCTTTATGGGGAAATCGGTTTCCGGAAGCCGCATCCAGCTCAATTTCGGGTTTGCCGCTTATGTCTTCTAAGACCGTTGCCGTCATGGGCGGGGCATTTGACCCGGTCCATAGGGACCATGTTTATGTGGCGGAACTTTGCCTAAAGAAAGGCTTCTGCGACGAGGTCTGGTTTATGCCCAGCCCCGACCGTTGGGACAAGATTATCAATGCGTCTCCGGAACACCGTTTCAAGATGCTGGAAATGGCAACCGGCCATGAACCCCGCTTTATTCTTTCGGACTTGGAAATCGAGCAGGGAGATTACCGTGGGACCTACATTTTCTTGAAAAGCTTGCGGGAAAAGTTTCCCGACATCAATTTCCGTTTGCTGACCGGTGCCGATAGTTACGAGACCATGCCCCAGTGGCGAGACCCCTTGCATTTTTACGGCACGGAATTTAACGGTGAACAGCTGATGAAGGAATTCGAAATCATCGTGTTTGCTCGCGCTGGCTCTCCAATACTGGATCCGGCAGAACACAAGGCCATGGGTTATGCCGGTATGTTCTGGCTCGGTCCCAAGGAGGGCTTCGTGGGCAGGTTTTCCAGCACCGAAATCCGTCGGAGTCTGTTGAAGAACAGGGGCGTTTGCCCCGAAGGCCTTTTGCCCGAAATTTACCGCTACATTCTGGACAACAATCTCTATGGGGCTTAAAGATGCAGGCGAAGGAACGGATTGAAAAATTAAGGGCGAACCCCATTGTCCAGCGGATTGAAAAGTTTTTCCCTGCTATCGCTTTTCTGGCGGGTTTCGGTTGGGATTCCATTACCCTCGGCACCATGGTCTATGGTTCTGACTTGCTGATTCTTTTGGCGTACTATGTTGGTGCCTTTATTCTGGTGATTTTGTTGTCGGCTAAGTTGGACCACCCGGAAGGTTGGACTAAGGAACGTCTAGCCGCTGTGGCGAAAGCTCAGGGGGTTCAGGCGGCTCCTGGCCCTTCTGCCTCCAGGGAACCCCAGACCAAGGTCGAAGAAGTTGCGGAAAAACTTAAATCTGCTGCCGAAAACAAGGCTCAACAAATTGCCGACAAAATCGGCTACGAATCGACGGCAGTTCCCGTCAATGCAATCGTGGTGCATCATCGTTTTTTGGACAGGGAATGGAGTCCGGTATGGAAAGCCCGTTTTACCTGGGCAGTCCAGTTCCTGTTCGGCGGCCTGTTCAGTGCACTGGTGGTCTGTTATTTCAAGAGTAGCGGTTCTTTGGCGTCGTTCTTGCTGGTCATTGCCCTTGCGTGCATGCTGGTGGGCAATGAATTCTTGCAGAAAAAGTACGAAAGCTTTGGTGTGAGCCTTGCCTTTTTCTGCTTGTTGGGAACCATGTTCCTGAATTTTATCATTCCCCACGTTGTACATCGGATTGGTTTTTTCTGGTTCATGCTCAGCACTCTTCTTTCCTTGGGACTTTGCGTTTGGATCTGGAAAATTTCGCACCGGAGCAAGGCGGTTTTGGTTGCACCGGTGTGTATCAGTTCCCTGCTGATTGTGGCCTACCTGATGAACTGGGTGCCGCCGGTTCCTCTCGTGCTGAAGCAGCAGATTCCCTGCCAGAATTTTGACCGCAAGAATTTCTCCTGTGACGTGGATGCTCCAGGATTTTTGCAGAAGCTCGGCCTGCAGGCACCTTCGGTACACAAGGCTCCCGATGGAGAGGTGTATTTCTTGGCCTCCGTCTATGCGCCGGCCGCCTTGAAGGCGGAGCTAGAGTACCGCTGGTATTACAAGGACCCCTCTACGGGGGAGTACCGCCTTACGGATAAGATTTCTTCTGGCCGTATGGTCATCAATGGCGGTCGTGAACAGGGATTCCGGAGCTATTCCAAGAAGAGCAAGGTCCCGGCAGGCAAGTACCGCGTAGAGACCGCCTACAAGGACGGTGCGGTAATTGGTTCACTGGCCTTCGACGTGATAGATGAACTTCGGGATTCTTCGGGCTACGTCAGGGATTCTCTCAGGTGAGTGCCCCCAAGGATATGTTCTTTGAAAGTGAAGTCCGGCCGGAACAGAACGGCCGGCTTTTGCTGGACAGCCTTTCGGAACGGTTCACCTACCACAGCCGTGAAGAATGGATGGACCGTCTCTCGCGAGGTCTGGTTTCCATCAATGGGAAAACTGCCGACCTGGAAACGTTGGGCTACCGAGGCGACAAGGTGGTTTACCATGTGGAAAACTACAGCGAACCCGACGTGCCCACCCATTACGAGACTCTTTTCGAAGACGAGGAATTCTTGCTGGTGGCAAAGCCTGCCGGAGTTCCTGTCCATCATACAGGTCGGATTTTCTACAACACCTTTACGGCCATTATCCGTCGGGGCTTTGACTGCGAGACGGCTACCCCCATGCACCGTCTGGATAGGGATACCGGCGGAATCATGCTGTTTGCTAAAAGTGCCGATACAGCGTCAAGGTTCCAGAAACATTTGGACCGGATTTTGCTCCGTAAGTTCTATCTGGCGGTAGTTCCTGGGGAATTTCCCGAAGGGGAAGTCCGTTGCGACTTGCCGCTTTCGGAAAATCCGTCGGCACCTATCCGTATCAAAATGTACCACACTCCGGGCGGAAAGCCTTGCTCTACGGTGTTCAGGAGGCTTGCCTTGTTGCCGGGGGCTGCGGCAAAATCAGCTTCGGCAGAAACTGCTACAGAATGTTCCTGCCGTTCCCTGGTGGAATGTGAACTGCTGACCGGTCGCAAGCACCAGATTCGGGCCCACCTTGCAGAACTGGGGTTTCCCATCGTCGGAGACCGACTATACAGTTTCGATGGAAATTTCTACCAGAAGATGTCTGGCGGTGGTTCGCTATCCGAGGAGGACTTTGACCTTCTGGGGGCTCACCACCAGATGCTTTACGCCTACAAGGTGCAGGTGCAGCTGCCTTACTGGGATGAACCCAGGGTGTTTGCGGATTTTCATTTTCCGGAGGATATGGCGGCTGCGTTAAAGTCCGTGGACTTTACCACTGCAGGCTCCCTGCCGCTCTAGCCGTATAGCCTTCGTAGTCCCCGAAGAATCGGGAATAACCGGCTTCTACCGAAATAAATTCCCAGGGCGTAATCTTCAGGGAACCGCCGAATTCCGTGTATTCGTCTGTCCACCCTTTTTTCAAGAAATGCTTGTCAGTGGCACCCTCGGGGTGGTGGATGTCCCGTATATGGCTTCCGAAGGTGTTGCATTTCTTGACCATGCTGGCAAAGAGAGCCATGTCGACAAAGCCGATATGGGTATTCAGTTTCGTGTACAGTTCTTCGCTGTTGGGCCCAAGATTGCTTCCCAGGCTCTGATTGTAATGGGCGTAGGTGTAACCGCCTCCCTTGTGGTGAGTATAGACCCAGGGCTCGATGCGGGTAAATTCCGTAAACCAGCCGAACAGGGCGGGGCCCAGGCGCAGGCTGTCCCGGGCGATACCTATGGAGGCCGCCCACTTGTTGCCCCACCAGCTGTCGTCAAACATGCTGGTCGGGGACTTCATGTCGTCCCACAGGAGTTCGCCGTAAAGTTCCCAGTGGCGGATGGTCTTGACACTCAGATCAAAGGCTAAAGAAATGTTGTCCCGGTCCCCTTGCAGGTGTTCCTGGAACACGTAGGGGATAAAGGGAATTACGTAGGCCCATTCAAAATCCCGGTAGGTGCTGTCGGCGTCGGGATTGGGGTTCATTCCTGCGGGTTCGGTGGTTTCCCCGTAGAGGGCGGTTTCCGAAAGGCCGAAGGTGATGTTTTCCGGCAGGTTCAGGTTCAGCCGATGAACGTGAACATATTTGTTGTAACCTTTTTTCTCAAAGAGCTTGGCCGCGTACTGGGTGTATTCTACGGGTCCCAATTCGAATCGGTAACCGAAATAGGGGGTAGGGGCAGGCTTTTGCAGACGGCTGCTGCTGTCTTGCCAGGGTCGGTAGGGGTTCTGTTCGCCCCGGAGAATCACGTGATTCCTGCGGGCAGGGCCCATGCTCAAGTAGTCAAATCCGGCAAGAAGCGTCACCGGGTCCAGCTGGTAACTGGCGTGGGCCGCAAACAGGTCCCAGGTCCGGCGGTTGTCGCTCTGCTTGTTGTAGGGGATGCCTTCTTCGGGGTTGTAACTGTGGCCTAAAATTTCTCGATTGGTGTAGTCCGTGTTGACGTTGACCCGGGCCGCAAATAAGAACTTGTCGGTAAAGTGACCATCCAGGAAGAACCGGACGGACATGGAATTGTCGTAGTGGGTGGGGGCGTTTTTCAGGTTGGTGACGGTCAGGGAATCCTTAAGTTCGGCTCCGATATTTACCTCGTGGTGCCGGGCGGAGTCTTGCAAGGTAATGTGTCCTGCGGCATGGGAACTAGAAGACACGGCGATGAGAATCGCCATGGCATTAAAAAGTGTCCTAGGCCTGAATATCATAATACCCGCTATTTTCAATAATAAATTTTTTCAGGACTTTCGATAGAGCTTATAATGAAAAAAGATAAAGTTTTTGTATATTAAAAACATGAATTGGAACGAACCTCAGTTACTGGATATCCCTATTGCCCATGACCAACGGGGTAATTTGAGCGTGGTGGAAGGGGGAGAATTGATTCCCTTCGATATTAAGCGTGTTTATTACTTATACGATGTTCCTGGGGGAACGACCCGTGGAGGCCATGCTCACCGCAAACTTCGTCAGCTGATTATCGCCGCCAGTGGCAGTTTTGACGTGGTCTTGGATGATGGAAAAAAACGGACTAAATATTCGTTGAATCGTTCTTACCACGGGCTGTATATTCCGACCATGCACTGGCGTGAAATCGAGAATTTTTCTTCGGGTGCGGTCTGTATGGTACTCGCTTCCGAACACTACGACGAGTCGGACTACATCTACGAGTACGACGAGTTTAAGAAGATAGTGAATGAAATGTAGAGTGTCATGAGTTTTGAGTGGTGAGTTTTGAGTTTTAATAATTGCGCCTTCGGTGACAAACTGTATACTGACAACTCACAACTGATAACTCATAACTCACCTCCCGTCTACTTCTCGTACCGGGCGTTTACGCAGGGGAGAGCTCCGAAGGATTCCTTGAATCGGTAGAGGTTCTCGTTTAGGTATGCTCCGCCATCTTCGGTAGAAATTCCCCATGAGAATTTTTCACAGCCGGTTTGCACCGCTTCGCGCATGGCGTTGATGAACAGTGCCGTCGTGGCGTTGGTTTCGCGCTTGGTGTCGTCTGGAGCGAGGTACTGAAAGTGGAAAGCCTTGGCCTGCTTGAAATAGAAAATCATCATGCCGGAAAGGTAGAGCCCCTCTTTCCAGATGCCTCGGAACAGGATTTCTTCGGGAAATCTTTGTTTTAGGTCGCGGAGTTCTGCAAGGGAATGTACCGGCTTGGTGTTATGACGGGCTTTTGAAAGCGACAGGAATTCGTAGAATTTTTCCATTTCTCTATCTGGAATTTCCCCGTAGGTCAAGTCCAGCTTTTCTGCCAGTCTAAAGTTGTGACGGCATTCTCTTGTGCAGGTTTCCAGGGGGTCGGAGCCCTGAACAAGGGGTGTAAAACAGCTGAGTTCCGTATGCCGATTATAATTCTGATGCTCCAGAGTGTAGTCTATTAGGTCGGTGGGAGCAGTTGCAAAAATCGGGGATGTAGGTTTAAGTTTTATTCCGTTGAAGTTTTGGACAAGGTGGTTGTCGATTACTTGGATGATTTCGGAAATCTTGTTTCCTGAATAGAAATCCTTGGAAAGGACCGGCCCGCCGAATGTGGAACCCTGGTGGGAGACAAATTTGCCCTCTATGTTGCAACCGGGAATGGCAGCGACAATGATTCCGCTTTTTTCTACGACAAAAGAGGCGTCTGTGAATCTACCGTCGGGGTGGTAGTTCAAAAATCGACGTGTCTGTAGAAATGTCCCGTTTACGGATTCCTCCATCACGAATCGGTCCCATCGGGATTCCATGTCGCTTTTGTAGGGCAAAATTTCGTACATATTTGATAAAATAGTAAAAGGAGAATGCGAAAGTTAATAGTTCTAAGTTACTAGTTACTAGAATTGTAAAAACAAGAGTTTTCTTGTGC
>CAMHDS010000075.1 GCA_946183925.1 uncultured Fibrobacter sp.
GCACCTTGGAGATGGTCTCGGAAAGTTCCATGTCCTGCACGGCGGCGATGTAGTCGCCGTTGTTGAAGTAGCTGAGGCCAAAGTCGTCGGTGGACTTGGCGCTCCAGAGGCGCAGGTTGTTCACGGTGTTGTTCTTGTAGCCCGGAATCGGGGTGTCGTAGGGCAGGGCCAGCACGTAGTCCTTGGTTTCCCAGCGGTTGCGGAGCTTGCCGTTCTCGTCGGTCCAGCTCACCACGTAGCCGTAGAAAGGCACCTTGATGGCGTTGGCCGGGCGGGCGATTTCCCAGGGGTTCGGCAGGCGCAGCCAGTTGTCCGGCTGTTCTTCCTGCTCGCCGTTCACAATCTTCTGGCTGAACATGCCGTATTCGTAGCGGATGCCCATACCGGTGGCGGGCAGTTCCAGAGTGGCCATGGAATCCAGGAAGCAGGCGGCCAGGCGGCCGAGGCCACCGTTACCCAGACCTGCATCCACTTCCTGCTCGCGGAGTTCTTCAAGAGTCATGCCCAGTTCGTCCAGGGCTTCGGTCACGGCCTGTTCCACATCCAGGTTCAGCACGGAGTTGCCGAGGGTACGGCCAATCAAGAATTCCAGGGACAGGTAATAGACGCGCTTCACGTCTTTCTCGTAATAAGTCTCCTGGGTCTTGATCCAGCGGTCCACCAGACGGTCGCGCACGGCGTAGGCCACGGCCAGGAACTTCTCATGGTCGGTGACGGTGTCCATGCTGCGGGCCAGCGTGTGGTTGATATGGTCGGTGAACGCCTTGCGGAAGGATTCCGCGTCGGTTCCGAGAACCGGGGCTTCTACAGCCTTCTTAGATGCTTTTGCCATAAAATTAAGCCTATGGTTTTAGGGTTGAAAATTCACGAGGGAAAATTTAGAAATCTTTGCCTGGATATGGGCGGGCCCCGCTTCGCGGGTCGGGCCCTTGCGCTATAAAAAGGCCTAATGTTCGCCCTGCTCACCGGCCTTTTTTGCGTTCAAAAGGGGCACTTGCCCCTTTCGAATGGCTGCGCCACTTCACGCCCTCCCGCAAATGCAAGAAAAAATTAAATTAAGGAAAGCAAACGCGAGGAAATTATGGACTGGAGCAAAAATACAATCAAGTTTTTAAGTGCTGCCTGCATCGCCGGATTTTTAATTTCGGCCACTGCCTGCGGAGACGATTCATCGGAAGGGTCGCCAGCAAGTCCAGAATCGACGGATGTTTCGGCTTCATCTGCGTCTCAGGATAATCCGGAATCCTCAATATCCCAGGATGAGCCAGGATCGTCGGCATCTCAGGAGCAACAAGTTCCTCCCCAAGTGTGTCTTGAGGCCATGCAGGGCGAGTTGATACACTTTAATACGGATCCTGCAAAGGCGAATTTGGTTCTGGCACCAGATGTCGATGGCTTTTATGACATGGGGGACGTTTATAAGGCTGTTCCCAAGACGAGCAAGGTCGCCTTTGTTATCAGGCACTCTAAACGCCAGAAAAATTTAGGAAAAGAATCCCAGTTGACTCCAATTGGCGTGCAAATGGCTCAGACTCTAGGTTCAAAGCTGGTTAGTGATGAATCCTTCTATTATGCATCAACAGACTTTGTGCGCACACGAGAAACCTGCAACAATATTGCAATTGGTCGCGGCGAAACCGATGCTGAAGTTGTGACATGGGATGGTATCAACGGGGGCTACTTCTTGACTGTTCCCAGCGATACGCTAGATGCGTTGGTTTCCACGAGGGGTGGTAATCAAAAGTATATTGCACAATATGCCTATGATGAAATTATGGCGGCTCCCAGTTTTGAAGATCAGTTGAAAAGCTATTTCCAGGATTTCTTCCCACGTGCAAATCAATTTGTAAATGAGGTAATCCTTGAAAATATGCCTCGTTGGAAAAGGGTGAGTATCCTTGTAAGTCATGATATGTTGGTCGAACCGTTGATTGTCTTTGCTTCTAACAGGACCATTGATTTGAAGATATATCAGCCGGATTATCGATGGGTGAATTATTTGTCAGGGATAGCTGTAATCGATGACGAGGTTGGTTGTGTGACTGTGCTTCCGGTGCGTGGCGATTCTGTGGGCTGGATGATAAATACCCAGGAAATAGACGAAAGCGCACAATGAAAGTAGCACTTCTTGGTTCTACCGGTCTTGTGGGGAAAAACGTTTTGAGCCTGCTTGCACGACTTTCGCAGGTGGTACATGTCTATTGCCCGGTGAGAATGGTACCAGACCTTGGTGACTTCGGGATACTTCAGGGTGCTTCCAAGATACACTTTGAACAGGTGAATTTTGAACAGGTAAGCGGCGCTTACCGCCAGATCCTTATGGCTGGGTTTCTCGGCTGCGATGCGGTAATATGCTGCCTTGGCACGACTAAAAAGCAGGCGGGCAGCAAAGTTGCACAAGAAAAGGTGGATGTTCGGCTTCCGCTCTCCTTGGCGGCCATTGCCAAAAGCGCAGGGGTCAAGAATTTCTTGTGCGTTAGCGCCCAGGGGGCAGACAGCCATTCGCCTTTCTTCTACAACCGTCTCAAGGGCATGCTGGAAGAAGGCCTCACCATGATGAATTTCGAGACGCTTACCCTGGTGCGTCCCTCCTTGCTTTTGGGCAAACACAAGGACAAACGTTTTGGCGAAGAACTGTTGCAAAAGACCATCGGGGCCCATCCGGAATGGATCCCGGCCTACGTGCGGCCGGTTCACGCCGAAACCGTAGCCGCCCACTTGGTGGCATCCCTCTTGAAACCGCCTACGGACCATATCTGCGCCACCGACGGCGTCAAGGGCAAGCGAATCATCTACAACCGCGTCCTCGCCCAGACGAAAGTGTCCGAACTTTTTTAATTTCTCATTTCACACTCCACATTTCATATTTTTTTCATGCCTGAAAAAACTTTACTGCTCCTTGATTCTTACGCGCTTGCGTTCCGCATGTTTTACGCCTATAGCCAGAACCCGCTGGTGAACAGCAAGGGCGAAGACGTCTCCATGATGCACGGCTACTGGGGAGCGGTACTCCGTATTCTGGCAAAGCACAAGCCAACCCATTTTGCCATCGCTCGGGACGTGGCCCACACCAAGACTTTCCGCCACGATCTTTATCCGGACTACAAGGCCAATCGCGGGCCCATGCCCGAAGAAATGGCCGCCCAGATGCCTCTTCTGGGGGAGAGCATGGAGGCCAGCGGAATTCCGCTGCTTTCGGAGCCGGGCTACGAGGCCGACGACGTGATGGCCAGCGTGGCCACCGCTGCGGTGGAGGCGGGTTTTGACCATGTGGTGATTCTTTCCAAGGACAAGGACATGTCCCAGATCGTGTCCGACAAGATTCACCTGTTCCATTTGACCAAGGGTGCCGACGGTATAGACTTTGGCCCTGATCAGGTGGTGGAAAAATACGGCCTCCCGCCAGAAAAGATTCGGGATTATCTGGCGCTCATGGGAGATGCCAGCGATAACGTCCCGGGAGTTCCGAAGGTTGGCCCCAAGACTGCCATACAGCTGCTGAACGATTTCGGCGATATGGACAATCTGTACGCCAATCTGGACAAGGTGACCAAGAAGGGGCTTCACGACAATCTGGAGCAGAACCGGGAAAAGGCGTTTTTGAGCCGGGAACTGGTGACGCTCCAGACCAAGCGGGCCTTTAGCGGGAGTCTTTCTGCCCTGGAGTACAACGGAATCCATGTGGATACCCTGGCAGAGATTTTCAAGGAACACGAAATCAATAGTCTGCTTCGCCTGCTGGAAAAAGTTCCCGGCAAGGCGGGGTTCGTGCAGGACGGCGATGACCAGCAGGGAGAATTCCCAGAGGGTGACCGCTCCGCCGCTGCCGAAGACGTTCTCCCCACCTACATCTGCGTTGATTCTGCCGAAAAATTCCAACAGATGAAGGCTGAATTTGCGGCGGCTACAGAAATTGGCGTGGATACGGAAACCGACGGCCTGGATTCCATGGCCTGCAATCTGGTGGGGCTGTGCCTTGCCGCCGCAAGCGAAGACGGTTCCGTTCCCAAGGGCTACTACGTTCCCCTTGCCCATACCGACGACATCGGGTTCCCCGTAGGCAATTTTGACAGTGCAACCGTAAAGGAATGGTTCCTGACTTTTTGGGGTGAATCTTGCGAGGTCGTTGACGGCAAGCATCGCCGCACTTTCGTTTTTCACAACGCCAAGTTCGACTTGCATGTGCTTTCCCGAGCTTTTGGGCTTTCCATTCCGCAGGTTGAAAAGGCGAGAATCGTAGATACCCTCATTGCCGCCTGGATGCTTTCTCCGGGTCAGACGGGCCTCGGGCTGGACAACCAGGTGATGCAGCGCCTGAACCACGAGATGATTCCCATAGAAAATCTCATCGGGCGTGGCAAGAGCCAGATTCCTTTCAACCGCGTTCCTGTGAAGGATGCCGCCGAATACGGCGCCGAAGATGCTGTCTATACCCTCCGCCTCTGGAAGCCTCTATTGCAAGAGCTCCAGAAGATGGACTACGAGAAGTTTTTCTACAGCCAGGAAATGCCTCTGCTGAAGGTGCTGTACCAGATGGAGGGTGTGGGGGCTTACGTGGATACGGCAGTCCTCAAGAATTTGGAAGTGGAACTTGCCGGTCGTATCGAAAAACTGGAAAAAGAAATCTGCGACATGGCGGGGCTGGAATTCAACATCGGCAGCCCCAAACAGCTTGGAGAGGTGCTGTTCGATACGCTGGGACTTCCCGAAATCAAGAAACGCAGTACCGACGCCGCCGTGCTGGAAGAACTCTCCGTCAGTGCACCGCACCCCATCGTTTTTGCCATCATAGAGTACCGCGAACTCAAGAAGATGCAGAGCACCTACGTGTCAGTGCTTCCGACGCTGGTGAACCCGAAAACAAAACGGATTCACACCAGCTTTATCCAGTGGGGTACGGCTACGGGTCGCCTTTCCAGCCGAGATCCCAACTTGCAGAACATTCCGGTCCGTAGCGACCTGGGCAAAAAGATTCGTGCCGCATTCGTTCCCGAGAACCCTGACAATGTCATCTTGGCGGTGGACTACTCTCAGATTGAACTCCGCATGTTGGCCCACCTGAGCGGCGACCCCGCTCTTATCGAAAGCTACAAGGAAGGAATCGACATCCACGCCCGCACGGCTGCCGCCATTTACGGGGTGGAATTGGATGCGGTTACCGCAGACATGCGTCGCGACGCCAAGGTGGTGAATTTCGGCATCCTCTACGGCATGACGGCTTTCCGTCTGTCTCGGGACTTGAAAATCCCCATGGCCCAGGCCAGGGATTTTATCACCGGGTATTTCGGTATGTATCAGGGAGTGCAAAAGTTTATCGACGACACCAAGGCCTACGCCCACAAGAACGGCTATGTAGAAACCCTTTCGGGCCGCCGCCGTTACATTGCAGGTATCGACAGTTCTGACCGCATGGAATCCCAGATGGCGGAACGCATGGCGGTAAACACTCCTGTGCAGGGCTCTGCCGCCGACCTCATCAAGATTGCCATGATTCGCATCCAGGAACGCATCAATAGGGGAAATCTGCCCCTCAAGATGATGCTCCAGGTCCACGACGAGCTGGTTTTTGAATGTCCCAAGGACCGGCTGGAAGAACTTTCTGCTATGGTCAAGTCCGAAATGGAAGGGGCTATGGAACTGAAAGTTCCCCTGGTGGCAAGCGTAGGCTATGGGAAAAACTGGCTCGAAGCCCATTAAAAAGCGCGTATAGGGTTTGCGGCGCGGTTTACGAGGGCAAACATTATTGTATTTTTAAAGGGAGAGGTTTGTTATGCGGGTATCAAAATTTTGGGATTTTTTGTTAATTGCTCTTGTGGCCGTTGTTTTTGCCGCTTGCAACAACACGGTATCTTCTACCGATGCTAGTAAAAACGATGGGCTGGATTTCATTCCTGGTTTTGAACCGGGAAAGACACATTCAAAAGCGAATGATGTTTCGTCTTCTTCTCAGGATCAATCCTCGGGTTCCGATGAAAGCAGTTCCGCAAGTGAGGAGAGTAGTTCCTCTGATGGAGAAGAGGAAGAGTCCAGTTCTTCGGAAGTAGAAGTAGATTTCAGCGAATCCGAAATCCAGGTCGACGGAAGCGGTGTTGCTGTGATTACGGACGCATACTTGACAGAGGTAGAAGAAGATGTCAGGTCTATACTGAACAGCAAGAAAGATGAACTGGATAACAATGAAGAGCCAGAGGGCTTTTCTGAAAGTAACAAGGTTGAATTTGCCGTAGACGACTTTAACTTCGACGCAAACAATTATTATTGCTTTACCGAATCCGAAGAATGGAAAGGCATTACCAGGGATAAGTTGCTGGAAACGAAATTGCCTTTCTTATGGGATATGGACTACTACGATTGTCGTGACCGCTTTTCGTTAAGTTTCGAGAGCGAGTGCGTTTCAATCTATGTAATGGCCAATTAGTTGGGTTGAACCTTAATCACGTCTTTCTGGGCGGTCACATGGGGCATGAACCGCTTCGTAAAGGGTATGATTCCCAAGTATAAAAGCATGGTGACCACGAAGACGAAGACGAGTGAAACGCCTTTGGACCAGTGGATGTGAAATTCCCGCAGAATCTTGATAATGGTCCACTGCACCCAGCCGTGGGTCACAAGAATCATGATGGAGTATCGCCCAAAGTAAGACACTAGGGGAATCTTCTTGATGGCCTTGGACAAAAGGAGTATGCCCAGCGCTCCGGATAGCCCGCAAAGGTAAGTGCTCCAGAAGGGCAGTTGAAAATGGTTTTGCACATAGCTTACCGTGGAGTCCGACAGGAGGTACACCAGGCCAAAGCCCAGGAGGGCCATGGGGATGTTCAGCTTGTCCAACTTGTTCGGTTTCAGCAGAGCCGTATAGCGGAAAGCGAAATGCCCGGCACAGAAATAGGGAATGGCTGTCATGGCGGTGTCCATGAACATAGGCAGGTTGATGCCTTTTCGCCCGAGAAAGAATCCCAGGCCGCCAACGGCCAATGACAGGGCCACAAGTCCCAAGTTGGAAAATTTTGGCGGAAGCTTCTTTGCCGCGAGGTAAATTCCGTAGAAAATCAGGTTGGTCCAGAAAAGCCCCAGCAGAAACCAGATGGGAAAGTTGGGGAAATATTCCTGCCAAATGAAAGAATACCACACGCTACAGCCGGGGTTTGGCCGCAAGTGGAAGTGGGCGAGGATGAACGGCAAAATGCAGGAGGTGGTAATGAAAAAGAAGACGAAGGGAATCAGCAGCTTGTTGGTTTTCCGCAGGCAAAAGTCGAAAAATCCGGCGTAGCTCTTGAAGAACAGCCCCGAAAGAAAGAAGTACAGGGGCATGCGGAAGGTGGAAAGGGAAAGTTTCAGCGGGTAGGTGTCCAGCCCCCAGGTGCTTGCCACATGGTGCCACACCACCAACATAATGCAGAGGCCTTTGGCAAGGTCCACAAAGGCGTAGCGAGGCTTTTCGGTAGGTAGGGTAGAGGGCATTTGGTGCTTTTAGGGAGCGGACAAGAATTCGAGGATTTTTGTCTTGAATTCGGGCAGTTCGTCGAATACGGCGTGGCCGTAACCTTCGTACATCTGCAATTCGCAGGGGGTTCCTGTGGCCTTTAGCCTGTCGTAGATTTTTTGGGAAGCTTCGGGGGTGACCACCTGGTCCTTGCTTGCGGCTAGAACGAGGGTGGGGCACTTGATGTTTTCCAGTCCGTTACGTGTGTCCACAAAATCGCAGGCGTCGGAGAAAATGGCAAAGCGGTCCATCTCTTCGGCAGAGACGTCCTTGTACATGACCTGGAGGGCCTTGCCGTAACGCTTGGCGAAAGGTTCCGAGAAGCAGTCCCGGATAAAGGCTTTCACGAGACCGTCGCCATCGTGGGCCCTGGCAAGCCTAGTCCATTCGCCGATTACCTTGAGCTGCTGGGGTTCTGCCTTGGAGGTGGAACAGCCGAGTACGAGTTTCCAGACCAGTTCCGGGTAATTTGCCGCCATATGCTGGGCCACCATGCCTCCTTGGGACACGCCATAAAGGGCCACGTCCTTGAGGCCGAGGGCACGCAGGGCAAGAGCCTGGTCCCGGGCCATGTCTTCTACGGAATAGCCGGGGGCGACGTCCTTGCGCCGGTCGAAAAAGTAAAGCGTGTAGCCTTCGGTGAACATCTTGAAGGGCACTTGCAGGGCGTCTGCAGATTTCATGACGCTCCTGATGGCAAGACCCGGAATGACCACCAGCGGGCGAGGGCCAGTTCCGAACTGGGCGTATTCCATTTCAAATCCGTCGGTGCAGACATTGTGTACAAGTTTATCGCTCATGCCCTAAAAGATAGATACATCTTTCACAAAAGGGGATGCTATTTCTTATTTTTTTGTCATCCTCGCGCAGGCGGGAATCTCCACGTTTAAGAGGTGTCTCCATGAACAAGCTTTTCATCCCGTTCTTCTCTCTCTTGCTAGTATTCGCGATTGCCGCCTGCGGCGACGCCAAGACCGCCAAGGAAACCGCCACCGCAGAAACTGCGGGTACTGAAACTGCCGCTCAGGTCGAAGGCACCAAGACGATAACGCTTTCAAACGGGGCAAGCGTCACCTGGATTCAGGACAACGAGGGCGAAAAGTTGAACCCGCGCTCGCTCTTCAGCGACGCCAGCGACTCCCTGTTCGAAAGTCTGAACTTGCCTGACGGCATCCCTTCCAGCGTGAGCACGTTCCTCGTGAAGGTGGACGGCAAGTACATATTGTTCGATGCTGGTCTCGGGGCATTCGGCGGGCAGCTCATGAACCGCCTTGCTGCGCTCGGCGTGAACCCCGACAGCATCGGGCTTGTCTACCTCACGCATTTCCATGTGGACCACATCGCGGGCCTTGTCGCAAAGGATGATGCCGGCAACGACACGAAGGTTTTCAAGAACGCCTCCGTCTATGCGGGCAAGGTGGAATACGACGCCTGGATGAACGACATCCCGAAAAACGACTTGCAGAAGAATATCATGGCGCTCTACAAGGATAGCCTTCACTTGTTCGCATTTGGCGACACGCTCCCTCACGGTGTTGTCGCCATGGACGCTGTCGGGCATACGCCGGGCCACACCGCGTTCCAGTTTGCAAACCTGCTTATCGTCGGCGACCTGATGCATGGTTACGCCCTGCAGAAGGACCACCCCGAAATCAACTCCAACTACGACATGGACAAGCCGAAATCCGCCGAAAGCCGTAAGCGCATTTTGCAATACGCCCGCGACAACAAGCTCCTGATGGCCGGCATGCACCTGCCCCCTCCGGGATTTGTGGAGTAAGGGCTTTGCCGCTTAGTCGCAACTTGACTAAAATCGCACAGATTAAAAAAAGACCGCAGCGGTGAGCTGCGGTCTAAATTTTTTAGGGGCGTTCCCCACTTCGTGGGTCGGGCTATATTTTATGGGTTGCCCGGTTCACTCCGTTCCTGCCCAACCTCATAAAACGGCACCACAGTGCCGCCCCAAGGGGTCACTATCCCTAACGCATGCTCAATATAATATTAATATTCAAATCGATTATATGTGTATATGTATTTTGAATAAAATATTCTATCGTAATTTTTCATTTTATATGAACTTTCAAACACAAGTTGATATGTTTCAGATGTACTAATAACATCTTTGCATGAGACATCGTAATATTCATAAGAGGAACTTTCGTCGAATATAGGTTTATAGCATATGCTTCCCTTAAAAAAATCTTCAGGAACGTTAGGCATTTTCAAGTAAATGCTTCCACTTGAAAAAGAGTCGTCAGCATTATATGTCATTGTCTTGTATTTGAATCCGTCTGAGTCAAGGATTAATTTAGTGTAAGAAGAATTTGCTTTCCCATTTTGTGTAGTTCGAAGCACATACTCCTTGCCTTCATTGGAAGATGATATTAATTCCTTAGTGGTTGTTTGTACGCTTTCGGACTCAGTTTGGTTTTCGTCGGTGATGGTTTTGTATTTACTATAATTGTATACGACCCAACTAATCTCGTTGTCAATGACAGATTCTGTTTCGGAAAATACGTTTTGATAATTTATTTGTTCTCCATCATCATATTTGTAATAGTGTGATACTCCATTAGATGAAGTTTTGTTGCCGCTTACAGAATTATTTGTTATGCTATGTAGCGTTTCTTTTCCTTTTTCATCATAGGAAATGAGTTCATATTCGTATGAATAAACGGAATCTGATAAAAAAACATAGTTAGAATACTTATATAGTTGAGATAAGTATAGATCGCCATTTTCATTTCCAAGAAACATCTGAACCTCAACAGGTTCAAATTTTGATTTTTTCATATTTTCGGTAGTAGCAGAACTGCTTTCTCCAGTAGGGTGTTCAGAATTGAACGTTTCTGAAGAACTGCTTGCGTCATTAGAAAACTCCGGATTCGATGTTCCAAAAGAGCTACTTGAAACAGGAATAGACAAATCCCCATTTTGTCCTTGTTGGCTTTGTCCTGCATTTACTTTGGTCGGAGACTCATCACTAGAACAAGCACATATCATAAGCATTGCTAGAAGTCCATAGACTTTACTTTTTTTCGATATTGGCATAATCACTTCTCTTTTTTTGTAATGAGTCGGGTTTGTCTATAAAAATAACATAAAATCAAAAAACGATAGTGCATATAAGGAAACATAAGGTTATATGTTCTTGGTTTTACTTCAATTTGGGATAGAATGCAAAAAAAGGCCTGTTTTAGAACAGACCCTATGAAATTAAAAATATTTTTAGTTTTTGCGATTACTGGCGAAAACGGTCTATCTAACAGCTTCGACGAAGACCTTTTCGCCATCTGCATCAGATTCCTGCAAACCTGCAGTAGAATCCTTCCACACGATTGCGTTAGCCTGAGTCTCGCCCTTGATGTAAGATTCGTTTTCCTTTACAGCCTGTTTCAGCACTTCGCTTTCAGAATAAAGTTCAATGTTGATACGGTCAGAGATAGCATAGTTCTGGTCCTTACGGCGGTTCTGGATGCGGTTCACGAGTTCGCGGGCCACG
>CAMHDS010000076.1 GCA_946183925.1 uncultured Fibrobacter sp.
TTATTTGTGAAAAAAGAGTTATTTTATAGCTATCAAATCGTTAAACCCTAAAAAAAGGAAAAAAAACAATGGCTACAACAAAGAAAACTGCCGCTAAGAAACCCGCTGCTAAGAAGGTTGCCGCTAAGAAGCCCGCTGCCAAGAAGGTTGCCGCCAAGAAGCCGGCTGCCAAGAAGGTCGCTGCTAAGAAGCCGGCTGCTAAGAAGGCTCCTGCCAAGAAGAAGTAATTCTTTTTCTCTCCTTTACAGAGCGGAGTTCCCTACGGGACTCCGTTCTTTTTTGTCCCGTCCGCCATCCACTCCGGAAAATCGGCGGACTTTTTCTATTTTATAGTCATGATTTCAGAAAAAGACCTGTCGGAACTGGAAAAAATCCCCCTGGAAGAGCGGATCACCCGCGTCGAGAACCTGCTGAAAGACAAGGAAAGCCCCCGCCCCTTCGAGCTGGGCCTGCTTCTCGCCCTGAAGATGGGTCAAGAAATTCGTGAAAAGAAACCCCTGGGCTCGGAATCCGGCGACCTGGTGGCCAGCTGGAGCGGCAAGCACCCCGAATCCGTGGTGGAAGAAGCCATCGCGTTTGCCAAGGAGTTCCTGCTGAACCCGGCAAAGATCGCCGAGAAGATCAAGGCGGGACTCAAGGGAGACGAAAGGTCCGAGGCGCAAGGTGCAAACGACAAAGGGGAAGGCCCGGAGGAGACCAATGGCTAATAAACTGCTCGCCACCGTCGATATCGGGAGCCACAGCTGCATTCTGCTCATCGCCTCCTTCGAACCCGCCGAAAGCTCAACCGCAGAAACGGAAGGCGTCGAGCCCCGCAAAGTCCTGGTCCCGAAACTCCAGAAGGTGGAAATCTGCCGCCTGGGCGAAGACATCTACGACTCCGGCCGCATCTCCGAAGAAAAAATCCAGGACCTGTGCCGAATCATGACCAAGTTCCGCATGGACCTCCACGCCCTGGGCGTGGAACTGAAGGCCGCCGCCATGACAGAAGCCATGCGCCGTGCCGAGAACCAGGAAGAAGTCCTAGACGCTGTGGAGAAAACCCTCTGGATGCGCCCGAGAATCATCTCCGGCGAAGAAGAGGCGGCTCTCACCTACCGCTCCGTGAAGGAATGGCACGGCGAAGGCATCGTGACCATCGATATCGGCGGCGGATCGACGGAAATTTCCAACGGCGCCACCGGTTTTTCCATTCCGGTAGGCGCCCTCAAGATGTTCAAGGCCATGGGGCCTATCCCCGGTCCGGAATACAAGAAGTTCGTGAAGGAAACCTTCAAGGAAGTATCCTTCAAGGGCATGACCAAGAAGCCGGTCTACCTTATCGGCGGAACGGGAACGGCGCTTGCCATGGTGTTCAAGAACCTCTCCCAGTTCGACTACAAGGCCATCGAAGGCCTGGAAATGAGCATTGCAGACCTGGAAGCCGTCACCACCCGCATATCCAACTTGTCCAAGGAACTCCGGGCCATGCTCCCGGGTCTTGAAAACGGACGGAGCGACGTCATCATCTGCGGCCTGTTCTGGCTCCGCTCCCTGCTGGAAAAACTCCGGGTCGAAACATTTAGAATAAGCACCGCGGGACTCCGTTTCGGACTACTGTATGAGAATTAACAAGTTCATTTCCCTTTGCGGAATTGCGAGCCGTCGAGCCGCCGAGGCCCTGATCGAAGAAGGCCGCGTGCAGGTGAACGGCGAGACCATCAGCGACCTGGGTCACCAGGTGGACGAGACCGCCGACACCGTCTTGGTGGACGGCAAGCCCGCGAAACTCCCCCGCAGAACCACCACCATCCTTTTCCACAAACCGCCCGGATGCGTGTGCACCAAGGACGACCCCCAGGGGCGCGAGACCGTCTATGACTACCTGCCTCCAGGGTACCAGCAGCTGAAATACGTGGGCCGCCTGGACCTGCAGAGCCGCGGGCTGTTGCTGTTCACCGACGACGGGGAACTGCTCCACCGGCTCACCCACCCGAGCTACGAGATTCCCCGGACCTACAACGTGTGGACTACCAAGCCCCTGAGCGAAAGTGCCGCCCAGAAGCTGGTGGACGGTGTAGATATCCGGGACCCCGAAGATCCAGACGCCAAAGAAGACATTGCCTTCGCCACCGACGTGTACCTGGAAAAGGGGTACGCCGAACTCACCCTCATCGAAGGCAAGAACCGCGAAATCCGCCGGATGATGCGTGCCCTGGGCTACGAGATTCGGGACCTGAAGCGCATCAGCTACTGCAAGATTAGGCTCGGCGATTTACCCGCCGGCGAATACCGGGAGCTCACCCCCGACGAGATGAACAAGCTTAGGCAGGCGGTAGGACTATGAACTATTTGCGTGTTTTTTAATTTTCGAAACAAAGAACGGACACGCCACTCCAGTTTTTCGATGCGGATTCAACCCAGATTCCATTGTAGTTGACAGTTCCGCCATTGGCGCAGGCGTCTGCCTCAATTTTGCAACTAGCAATAGTTGAGCCATTATAGCATCTACTTTGGTTGCTTTCAATAGCCTGGTTATAGCTTTCCATTATTTTCTCACAATAATCATCTTGAGCATAAAACGCTATATAAGTGGAATCAGGTCCATTTTCTGTTGATAGCCACAGCCCCACGATATTAAACTGGCGTAAGGAATTTTGGAATACTTCAAGAGAACTATTCGCCAATGCAATAATTTCACTCTTGCCAGGAATGTGCCACCCAATAGGGCATACTCCCTGTGCCTGTTGATTTGAATTATTACATAATTTTCCCATTCCACAGCCTGTATTTAAGGAGTCCATGGCTGCTGACCAATATGGTTTCATAAGCCTTTTTATTTGATATCCAAGGATACTCAGCCCCAGGGAATCCATTTTAAAAATTCTTTTTCCACCGCATTGTGATTCCGTTTTGTAAGTCACTCCTGTTCTAGTATCCGTAAAGAATTCTCCAGCATCGCTCAATACGCCAGATTCACATCCTCCAACCTTATACGAACAATCCCATTGGGCATATAGCGTAATATTTTCCATGACATAGATAGGCTCTTCGTTCTCATAGGGTACAGACGAGCCATCGGGAGCGAGATTCCACGAGTCAAAGTTGCATGTTGGTCTTTCAAACATGTTCTTTTTCAGCGGAGCCATCTTGCCATAATAGTACATCTCATCGGCCATAGACCCCGTTGCATCCTCTGCATTGGCGTTGAATGTCACCGTAAAGACATAACTGTCTTTTTCATTGGGTCCACCAGCTGAAGATGTCGGTCCCTGATACGGAAACGCCCCAGAAGAAGACGACTCTGTCGATTGAGCGGAAGAATCGCTTGGCGTTACGGAACCGGGCGCCTGGGTAGAATTATCACTGCCACAGGCAGTAAGAATGAGACAAAGGCTTGCTACAGACAGTTTTTTCATAATATCCTCTCAAGCGACTTACAATTCAAATATAAACAAAAAAAATTACAATTTCTACATTTGATGTGGTTTTAACATTCCACTGCCTCCTAACTCCAAAACAACCATGTCTCGTACATTATATATAGGTGACATCCACGGCTGTGCCGACGAACTGGAACGGATTATCGACGCCTTCGGCTTTGTGCGGGGCAAGGACACCCTGTACCAGACCGGCGACATCATCAACAAGGGCCCCGACATGATGCGGGCTTTAAAGACCGTGTTGGATCTCGGAATTCTGACCGTCCGAGGAAACCACGAAGAGCACTTGATCCGCATGATGGAAACTCCCCAGACGGAGTGGACCGAAAAGCAGAAGAACCGCTTTGCAAGGCTCTCCCTGGAGGAATGGACATTTATTCGGGACACGGTAAAGGACTGGCCTCTTTGGCGGGACACGCCCCACGCCCTGCTGGTCCATGCCGGCCTGGAACCCGGAAAGACCCGCCTCGAAGACATGAGCCCGAAGGTGCTTCTCTCCATACGCATGTGGAATGAACGGCCCTGGTTCGAGCAGGTCAGCTGGCCAAAGACCGTAGTGTTCGGGCACTGGGCCAAGATGGGATTCGTGAACCGCCCGGGGTTCATCGGGCTGGATTCCGGCTGTGTCTATGGCAAAAAACTGACCGCCTGGTGCCCCGAAGAAGACAAGTTCTACGAAGTTCCTGCCGCCAGGGAATACGCCCCCGTCAAGGACAAGGCGAAGGAATCCGAAGGGGCTCCCTGCAAGGTGCTGGGCGACAACAGCCCGAACTATGTTCCGCCCAAGACCTTCGACGAAATCAAGGCGAAAATCGCCCAGGGGGAAATCGCACCCGCCGACGATTCCGAAGAGGAAAAGTCCATCCGCAAGGCAAGCCCTTCCATCAGCGCCGAATGGGCAGGATATTAGCGGCGAAGCCGCTATGTGAAATGTGAAATGAGTCATTAGCCATCTCACATCACACATTACACATTACACATTCCACATTACACACTAACTGTATTTTCTATATTTTAAACTATGACCGTCGACGACCTTTACAACCGCCTAAGCACCATCAAGCCCGGCGTGGTGCTCTGCACCTACACCCGCGAAAAATGCGAGCAGATGCTCCCGCTGATTAACGAAATCAACGAACTGAAAAAGGAACGGGACGCGGTAATTCTCGCCCACAGCTACGTGGCTCCCGAAATCGTGCTGGGCGTGGCCGACTACACCGGCGACAGCTTCAAGCTGAGCCAGGACGCCACCCAAGTCTCTGCAAAGACCATCGTTTTCTCCGCCGTGCAGTTCATGGGCGAAACCGCAAAAATCTTGAACCCCGAAAAAGATGTGTTGATTCCTGGCCCCCTTACGGGCTGTAGCCTCGCCGACTCCATCACCGGTGCCGAGGTCCATGAACTCCGCAAAAAGTACCCCGACCACACCTTCGTCTGCTACATTAACACCACCGCCGACGTGAAGGCGGCCTGCGACGTTTGCGTCACCAGCGGAAACGTGATGAAAATCGTGTCCAGCCTGGAAAACGACAAAATCGTGTTCGTTCCCGACGGTCTCATGGGCAAGAACCTTACCGAAGAACTCAAGAAGCGGGGCATCAACAAGGAAATCGTACTCTACTCCGGCAGCTGCTATGTTCACGAGACCTACGACTCCGAACTGATTGCCTTTTTCCGGGAACAAAACCCAGGCCTGAAGGTGGTGAGCCACCCCGAATGCCACCCCGGCGTGGCCCTCCTGAGCGACTACGTGGGTTCAACCGGCCAGATGGTGGACTACATCAAGAACCAGCCCGAGGGCACCAAGTTCTTGCTGCTCACGGAATGCGGCCTGAACGCCCGCATGCAATACGAGTTCCCCGACAAGGAATTCGTGGGGAGCTGCAGCATGTGCAAGTACATGAAGAGCAATTCCCTGGAAAACATCCTAGAAACACTCCGCCACCCCGAAAAGGCCAAACACGTGAAACTGGAAGAATCTGTGCGCCTTGCCGCCAAGAAGTGCATTGACGCCATGTTCTACTACGCCAAATTATAAAAAAGGGTCGGATCAGTCGGTCAAATTCGGATTTCAGAGTTCAGAGTTCTGAATTACCTCCGAGTTCCGAAATCCGAATTCCGAATTAATGTGATTTACAATGAAAAAGTTCATCCTGTTTTTTATCTTGACCGTCGCCGTCACCGCGGCAAGCGCTTACGAAGAGAACTACTGGCCCCGTTCCTACTTTGTGCGGGCGGGCATGGGCGTTACCGCCACCATCGGCGACCTTAATGAACGTCCCGTAAGCGTCAAGGACACCAGCGGGAACAAGTTCAAGGCCTACCCGCCCGACATGGCTCTCATGGGCGACCCGGAATTCCTCTTGGGCGTAAACATCAGGGAATTCACCCTGGCCGTCGCGTTCCAATACTGGAAACAGCAAGAGGAACTGGTAAAAATTTCCGCAGAGGAAAGTACCCGTTTCTGGCGGCTGGGCTTTGAGTTCTACTACAACTTTTTCTGGCCGGACTATTTCCAGGTGGGACTGGGCGCCGGTTTTTCGTACACCAGCGTCAAGACCGAAAACAGCGCTTTCCACGGCGAAGATCTGGGAGATACGGAATTCATGGGCTCCGGAATCGGCCTCATGGCAAACGTGCAGTATTATTTCACCAACGAAATTGCCATCATCCCCGCCGTAAAGTTTTACCGGAACTGGTTCAAGAACGTCTATACCGACGACAGCGAGAACCAGGAACTGGATCCGTTCCTGTGGCAGACCTTCATTTCGGCCTCCATATCCCTGCAATTCCAGTTCTAGGCTAGAGCTCGGGGCCAGAATTATCTAAATTTGGGCCCATGAAAACGCCTTTCAAGCAACTTCTGATTGCAGGACTGTGCTTGGCGGCTGTGGCACACGCCATGGACGACAAGGGCTACGCCTCCATCTACGAGTCCATCGCCGCTTTTGAAGACAGACCCGCAGACAAACCTGGTTACGAAGCTCGCATCTTCAACCGTCCGGGCTATGTGAAGCCCATCATCACGAACCTCTCCCCTGTGCTGAACAGCAACTGGTACGTGAGCGCGACAGTTCCCCAGAGCATATCCTTCGAGGCGGGACTTCCCTTCGCCATCATCCCCATCGGGAGCGACGACCGCTCCTTCTCGGAAAACGGTGCAAGTGTCCCCACCATCTTTGGAGACCACGGTGACCCTCAGAACTATGACCCCACCGTTTACGGTAACGAGACCCTCCACAACTTGGGCGTTTTCACCTACCCCTACCTGCAGCTGGCCGGAGGCTACTACCATGCCCGTCTAGTGCTTCGCGGTATGTGGCTCCCCGCCGTAAGCGAACTCCAAAAATTCAACCTCATCGGTATCGGCCTGCAATACAGCTTTGGCCACCTTTTCCAATACATGCTGCCCAAGCCCGCCCAGAGCTTGGACGTGAGTCTGGTGTTGGGTTACAGCTCCAGCGGTATCAGCTACCAGCCCGAAGATTACGAAGGCACTCTCGACCTGGACATCTCAGCTTTCACCTTTGACTTTGTTATCGGATACAAGCCCATCGAAATGGTCGAAGTCATGCTGACCCTCGGCTATCAGAGCGGGAGCATGGCCTCCAGCGGTCACCTGGTGAGCCACGCCGAAGGCTGGAACGAAGCCTTCATCGATCCGAACATTACCGTCGACGGAAACGACGGTTTCAAGTTCGGCATCGCCGTAGCCTTCCAGATAGGTTCGTCCTTCCACCCGGTGGTGGGCTACGATTACGCAGGCAAGTCCAGCTTCACCACCAACGTGCTCTACTTCAAGCAGCAGTTCGGCAAGGACAAGACTCCCGACGAAATCGCCAAGGAAAAGGGCTACGTGCGTGGCGGCAGCGTCTCGGACGACGAAGGAGAGGCGGAGGAGACTCCCAAAACCTCAAAAAAGAAGAAGTCCCCGAAAAAAAAGAGGGTTGTGGAAGAACCTGAAGAGGAAGACATCGACTCTGCAAGTGCCGAGTCGGATGATTCCGAGTTCGAAGATTTTTAAACTAGAACCCGTCCCAGAGGCGGGTGTTTTTTAAGGTAGGCAAAAGATGATTACATTCCTTATCGGCATAGCCATCTTGATTGGCGGCTACTTCACATACGGAAAGTTCGTGGAGCGAGTGTTCGGCCCCGACGACCGCAAGACCCCGGCCCTCGCGAACCCCGACGGCGTGGACCGCATGGTGCTCCCCCACTGGAAAAACATGCTTATCCAGCTCTTGAACATTGCAGGTATCGGCCCTGTTATCGGCGTGATTCTCGGCATCAAGTTCGGCGCCATCGTATTCATTCTGCTCCCCATCGGAAACGTGCTGGGCGGGGCGGTCCACGACTACTTCAGCGGCATGATCAGCATGCGGAACAACGGCTACAACGTCCCCGCCCTGGCCCGCAAGTTCCTGGGCAAGGGACCATCCAAGGTGGTCATGGCCCTCATCTCCGTGGCCCTGATTCTTGTGGGGGCCGTGTTCACCAACACCCCGGCAGCCCTTATCAACACCCCCATCATTGCAGGTTCCGCCGTGTCTCCAAGCCTGTTCTGGATTGCGGTGGGCTGTATTTTCGCCTACTATTTCGCTAGCACGTTCTTCCCCATCGACAAGATTATCGGGCGAATCTACCCCCTCTTCGGCGGCTTGCTCATTCTCGCTTCTCTCGGAATCATGGTCGGCATCGCGCCCCACCTGAATATCCTTGACGAAATCAACCTTGCGGACTTCGGGTCCAACTTCCACCAGCATCCGGCGGGACAGCCCATACTTCCCATGCTTTTCGTGACCATCGCCTGCGGAATCATCAGCGGTTTCCACAGCACCCAAAGCCCCATCGTGGCCCGTACCGAAGTGACCGAAAAGCTTGGACGTCAGACTTTTTACGGCATGATGATTATCGAAGGCCTCATCGGCATGATTTGGGCCGCAGGCGGCATGTTCATCTACCACCAAATGCCCGAACTCCTGACCGGAGCCTCCGGCGTGAAGGTCCTCAGCACCTTGGTCTCTACCGTCATCCCCTTCGCCCCCATTTCCGTACTGGTGGTGGTGGGCGTGATTATACTTGCCATTACCAGTGGTGACACCAGCCTCCGAAGCCTCCGCCTCACCATCTCCGAACTTACGGGTATCGACCAGAAATCCGCCAAGAATCGTCTGCTTTTGACCGTTCCTATGTTTGCCATTTGTGCAATCATCATCTTCTGGAGCAACATGGACAAAGAAGGCTTCAACATCCTGTGGAACTACTTCAGCTGGAGCAACCAGCTCATGGCGGTGTGCAGCCTGTGCGTGGCGGTAGTTTACCTGCGGAGCAAAAAGAAGAACTTCTGGATTGCCCTCGTGCCCTGCATGTTCATGACCTTTATCACCTGCCATTACATCTTGTGGGTCAGCCCCGAAAACCTAAAGGGCGCTCCTTTAGGTTTTGGCCTCGACTACAAGACCGCCTTGGTGCTGGCCATTGAAAACGCAGTTATTCTTGGGGCTTTGCTGTGCACGAGGGGCAAGACCCTCACCCAGATGGAAGGCTTCGACCCCGACGTGTGGGACCCGGTCAAGGAAGAAAAATACCAGGCGAGCCACCCCATCAAGGGTCCGGAAAACGTGAAATTCTAAAAAAGGATGCGACATTCCGGCTACGTTCTAACGTCATTCCGGGCTTGACCCGGAATCTAGCCTTACATAAAAACGTAAATATTCGTTACATTACGCATTTTACCGGATTTTTTATATATATTTAGGCTTTCGTTCAACAATTCGGCCGTTCGTCAAAGCGGATAGCCGTTTTCTTTTTTTTGATTGGGTTCTGCCCGAAGGATAAAAGATGATCGATCGCAACAAGCATTTCCTTCGCCTCGCCGACTGGAGCGAGGAAAAGATTCTCGAAACCGTGGAGATTGCCTCCCGGCTCAAGAAAGAAGTCCATGCGGGCAAGATGTCCGAACGCCTACACGGCCAGAACATCGCCATGTTCTTCGAAAAGCCCTCGTTGCGCACCATCACCACCTTCCAGGTGGGCATGAACCAGTTGGGCGGCCACGCCGTGCTGCTCTCCCCCGATTCTATCGGTCTTGGAAAGCGCGAAAGCGTCAAGGACGTGGCCCGCTGCCTCAGCCGCTGGGTGAACGCCATCGTGGTCCGTTGCTTCAAGCAGCAGCTGGTAGAAGAGCTGGCCGAATACGGTAGCGTTCCTGTGGTGAACGCCCTGACCGACGACTACCACCCCTGCCAGGCCATCGCCTTCGCCCAGATGATTTGCGAAAACCTGGGCGGTTTCAAGAACGCAGACGGCAAGCCCAAGACTGTCGCCTTCATCGGCGACGGCAACAACGTGGCCAACTCCTTCCTGGCTCTTGCCTCCAAGGTAGGCATGAACTTCACGCTAGCCTGCCCGAAGGGCTTTGAACAGCCCGCCAAGGTGGTAGAAGAAGCCGAGGCCGGCCTCAAGAAGCACGGCTGCCAGTACCGCGTATTCCACGACCCCAAGGAAGCCGTCAAGGACGCCGACATCCTCTATAGCGACGTGTGGGTATCCATGGGTCAAGAAGGCGAAAAGGCCTCCAAGCAGAGCCACTTCTTGCCGTTCCAGATCAACGACGAACTCTTGAAACTCGCTCCGGCACACTGCAAGGTGAGCCACTGCCTGCCCGCCCACCGCGGCGAAGAAATCACGGACTCCGTCATGGACAACCTGGACGTGAACATGAGTTTCGAAGAGGCGGAAAACCGCCTGCATGCTCATAAAGCCGTTCTGTGGCAGGTGATGACGCCGTTCAACGCCTAATAGCGGGAAAAGTTAAAATTGTCATGCCCGCCTTGTGCGGGCATCTCCTTTTTTAAGGAATCGAAAATGTCCTTCATTCAAGATCTAAAGAGCAAGATTATTAACGGCGGTTACGAAACCACCCGCGATGACGCCATTCGGCTTTTAAACGAAGACCTCAAGGAACTCTGCGATGCCGCCAACGAAATACGTGAAAAATTCCACGGCAACGACTTCGACTTCTGTTCCATCGTGAACGCCCGAAGTGGTCGCTGTTCCGAAAACTGCAAGTACTGCGCCCAGAGCAGCTACTACCACACCGGCGCCCCCG
>CAMHDS010000077.1 GCA_946183925.1 uncultured Fibrobacter sp.
AACCGCGCCACAGTCGCCCCCGTTGAAACCTACCGCATCGACGGCACCTTTGTCGGCCGCAAGAACACCCTCCCCGACGCCACCACGCACCAGCTTAAGAACGGGAAACGGGTGAAGGTAGTGAGGTAGGGATGACTCAAAAACTCTGGAACAAATGCAAAAAGTGCGGCTGCGACAAGCCCCAAGATACCGAGAAGCTTTGCGAGCAGTGCAAGGCAAATCGCCGGCAATTCTGGAGCGACTTCAAGAAAGTCGGCGGAGTAGCCGCAGGCGCGTTGCTGGTGGTTATTGCTGGCGGGAAGATGAAGAAGAAGTAAGAGAGCATTTTGTTGACGATGGCAAAATGATTCTTAGCAACATTTCGATTTTTAAATCAAGCTATTATAAAACAACGGAAAGTACAATGGCGACAAGTGAGCATACCATGCTTACAACAGCAAGTTTTGTACTTAAGTTTTTAGATTCTGGCATCTGGGCTATTTTATTTTCTAGGCTTTCAACTTTTTCAATATAAGTCTTTGTCTTTTCATCTACACCGTTCTCTATTGACTTTTGAGCAACAGACAGCCCATTTATCGTTGTTTCCAGTCCTTTGACCTTTTCGCTCATCTGTTGATGTTTGAAAAATATATCTTCTTGCGCTTTCAATTGACGAACCACATTCAACAGTTCCGTTCTGGCCAGCGCAGATATTTCCTCTTCGGAAGCCCCTTTCAGCCTCATTTCAATGGCACGAATCGTGCTTTATGTCGTAGCAAGATTTCTAATACCTATTTCAAACAATTTTTTGCAGACATCAGCCAATATACATTGATGCTTAAAAAGAAGCTGCTGGGTTTCTGCGGAAACAGCAATTGCTTTACCAATATCACGAGTTGCATCTTGCAATCGATCAATAATTTCGCCCTTATTAAAAAAACCAACTTGTTTTCCCCATGCATAATCAGCTCGCTTTTTGGCAGATTCGGCGCTCTGCATGGATTCTGAAACCTTTGTTTCAATATCCTCAATAATGCCAACGTGCTTATTAACGAATTTATAGATTCCTTCTTCCGAGACCACTTCTTCCGCATCTATAGGCTCTTCCTCAGTACCTGAAGAAATCAGTAAATGCATTGGGTTAAAAACATCCTGCAACATTGCCTTGAATATTCCAGCAATCATATTAAGCCTCCAATATGTCTAAAAGGTCCTTCTTTAAATCTACATTCTTTTCTAAAGCTTTTGGAATGTAAGCTAGAACATTTTCCAAACTCACCCCAATGGCCTGCAAACTATCGACATAGTGGCTCATCGACTGATTTGCAGTTTTTTCCAATTGTTCTATTGCCAGGGCGGCATCTTGGGCGGCAATCCACACTAGAGCCTGTTTGTAGAACACCTTTGCATTTAGCAAATACAGCTGGTAATTCATGGTCAGCCGTCGTTCATCTTCTTTTTTACCCTTTTCAAAGCCCATTTTTACATCACTATACAAAGCTATAGCAAAACGGCCTACACCAACAAAATTAACATGCAATAAGAAATTAGCCCAAAATGCTGGTGTAAAGCCACCCCTTACAGCCGAACGAATTGCCGCATCCGCCATATCCACAAGAGTAAATGTTCCCGTAGCAATCGTCAACATGCGCACGATTGTTCGGTTCTTCGCAGGCATCACATTTCCCCATTCAATCCGTTTCAAATCAGAGAAAGACTTGATTTTCTTGTCCTTCACTTCACCATAAAAACGTCGAATGAAGTAAAAGCCACGAACAAGACATTCGTTGATGATTACAGGAACAGCCTGTTTACCTAGTTGTTGCAATGCTCCTAATTCCGCTCGCAAATCAAAAGGCTTTACATTCTTCAATACGCCAGCTTCATCACGATTTCCAAAGGCCGTTCCATTAAAAATCCTTGAAATGGTCTTGGAGACTTCCTCATTTTGAAAAATAGGAATTGTAGAAAGAGCTTTCGCCAACGAAAGCAAAGGCCCCGGCAAGCCTGTTCCCAAACTTCCTGATTGAATGGAACTGCTTGAACCGGCCATATCACTGACAATATGGAAAAACCAATAAACTTCATGCTTTGCACGAACATGCCGCCCGAACCGCAGCAGGGGTCGTAAATCTTGCCGCGGTAGGGTTCTATCATTTCGGCGATGAGTCCGACGATTGTCTTGGGCGTATAGAATTCGCCCTTGCCCTTGCCTTCGGCGATGGCGAACTTGCCGAGAAAATATTCATAGACGCGGCCAACGACATCCTGTTCCTTGTCCTTGATGGTGTCGATGCCGTCGATGTCGCTGATGAGCGCCGCCAGTTTCGCGGTGTCAAGCTGCAAACGCGAGAAATAGTTGTCAGGGAGGGCCCCACGCAACGCCTTGTTCTTCTTTTCGATGTTTGCGAGGGCGGTGTCAATCAGGAGCGCAATGTCGCTTTGGCGGGCATGCTCGATGATAAAGCTCCAGCGGGAAGTTTCTTCCAGGTAAAAGACGTTGTCCTTGTTGTAGAACTCGGGCATTTCCACGTATTTCTGGCGGCCGGCGGCGATGAGTTTTTCGCGCTGTTCCTCGAACTTGTCGCTTGCAAACTTGAGGAAGATAAGCGAAAGCACCACGTGCTTGTATTCGGCGGGTTCCACGCTGCCGCGCAACTTGTTCGCAGATTCCCAGAGGGAGGCCTCTACGGACTTTTCGGGGACGGACTTCTTTTTTGCGGGCGCAGACTGCGCAGAAGTTGACTTTGTTCTAGGCATGTCGGAAATATATAATAATGGAATGACAATGGGGTGACAGGGGAGAAAAGAAATAACAACTTGAAGTCCAAAATTTGGACTTCAAGTGACGATAGCAAATTTGAGCCGCAAGGTATTTCGGCTCTACCCGCCAACTTTCTTCACGAACTCGCGGCAGGTGGCCTCGGGGTCGGCGGTGCCGAAGATGGCGCTCCCTACCACGAAAACGTTGGCGCCCGCTTCCTTGCAGGCGAGAATGTTGTCCAGCTTCACGCCGCCGTCAATCTGGATATCCAGTTCGGGTTTCAGCTGGCGCAGTTCGCGGATCTTGTCCAGGCAATAGGGAATCAGACTCTGGCCGCCAAAGCCGGGGTTCACCGACATGATCAGCACCATATCCACGATGTCCAGTACCCACTTGATGCTTTCCAGGGGAGTTGCCGGGTTGATGGCCACGGCGGGCTTTACGCCAAGTTCCTTTATCTGGTGCAGCAGCCGGTCCAGGTGGTTGGTGGTTTCGGCGTGCACGCTGATGATGCTTGCCCCCGCCTTAGCAAATTCGCCCACGTACTTTTCGGGATTCTCGATCATCAGGTGGCAATCCAGCGGGAGCTTGGTACCCTTGCCGATACAGGCCGAAATGCCCGGACCAAAGCTGATGTTGGGCACAAAGTGTCCGTCCATGATGTCCAGGTGCACAAGGCCCGCGCCGCCGTTCTCGATGGCGTTCAGGCCCTTGCCCAGTTCCAAAAAGTTCGCGTTCAACACGCTGGGAGCGATAATTTGCTTTAGACTCATGCCCAAAATATAGGAAAGTTCGCGAAAAAGCCCGCGCATTCGCTCCCAAAAAGAAAACCCCGGACCTGATTTCTCAAGTCCGGGGCTTTCAGCGGGAAGGGCGAGATTCGAACTCGCGATAGGATTAAGTCCTATACGTCCTTAGCAGGGACGCGCCTTCGGCCAGCTCGGCCACCTTCCCATCTTGGGGACTCCAATTTTACATAAAAATCCGCAGTTTTTCAAGGGTGAATGCCCAAAATTGCCCAAAAAAGCCCGCCAAAAAAGCTAAATTGCGGCTATAATGGTGCGGCTTCTAATAAAATTACTCAAGATTATGGCGGCATTTGCCCTGGTGGGCCTCATTTGCTGCATCCCCCTCTACATTGTCGTTTTCAAGATTCTGCCCGAAAAGGACCCCGACAACCAGTTCAACCGCAAGACTATCCTGCAGGTGCTCTCCGGCGAGACCCGCGTGTTCTACCGCGACGGTGACAATCTCCTGGGAGCATTTTTCGATGCCAACCACCGTGTGTATGTGCCCTACGGCGACATTCCCGTGAACATCGTGAACGCCCTGGTGGCCGCCGAAGACGCGGGCTACTGGAATCACGACGGATTCAGCCTGTACGGCTTTACCCGCGCCATGGTCTCGAACCTGAAAAGCGGGCACATGCGGCAGGGCGGCTCCACCCTCACCCAGCAGGCGGTCAAGAACATCTTTGGCCGCGAGGAACGCTCAGTCAAGGAAAAGGGCAAGGAGCTGATTAACGCGCTCCGCATGGAAAAGCATTTTTCCAAGGAAGAAATCCTGGAATTCTACCTGAACCAGTTCCACGTTTCGGGCACGGGCAAGGGTGTGGCCATTGCGGCCCAGTATTTCTTCAACAAGGAACTTAAAGACCTGACCCTGGCCGAATGCGCCTTTATCGCAGGTTCCGTGAAGGGCCCCTTCAACTACGACCCTTTTATCCAGCGCAACAAGGAACGCCGTGACCGGGCTATCGCCCGGGGTGCAGAACGCCTGCAATACGTGCTTTCTCGCATGGTAGAAGAAGGCTACATCGAGCAAGAGGACATGGACAAGGCCCTCGCAAACCCGCTGGAATTCAACCACGGGAATTTCCGCTTCAGCATGAGCACCACGCTGGAGCGGCTGGAAGAACGCCTGGACAGCGAATATTTCAAGGAACTTTTCGAGGGCGAAGGAATCGACGACTGGCGCAAGGCCCAGCTGGAAATTGTGACCACGCTGGATGCTCGGAGCCAGGACGCGGCCAAGCGTGCCCTGCAGAACAATATCAGCAACCTCCAGATGCAGTTGGGCGGGTTCGTGCTCCCCAAGGCCCAGTTTGCAAACCGGGCCCAGAGTGCCCGCAAGGGCGATTACCTTTACGGTGCCGTAGATAGCGTTTTCTACGACGACAAGGGCAAGCTGAAGTCCCTGAAGCTGGACTTTGGCCAGCTGAAGGGAGTCGTCACGGAGTCCGCGGTCAAGGAATTTGCAGCCCAGGTGGGCGGCGACGTGAACAAGATTCTCGCCTCCCAGCTGAAACCGGGAGCCATCCTTCTGGTGAGCGTGCTGGACGAAAACATGATCGAGGGCTACGCCCCCTGCAAGATCGAGACGGAACCCGTGTTGCAGGGCGGTCTCGTGGCTATCCAGAACGGCATGGTGCTTGCAAGCCAGGGCGGTTTCCACAACACGGGTTATGACCGTAGCTTCAAGGCGGTGCGTCAGCTTGGTTCTAGCTGGAAACCCCTGCTCTATGCGCTGGCCCTGCAACACCACTGGAACTACATGGACGAGCTGGAAAACGAGTTCAACGTGTTCCAGTACGTGAACCAGTTCTATTTCCCGCGGCCCGACCACAAGAACAAGGGTGACGTGGTGACCATCGCCTGGGCCACCACCCGTTCCGAAAACATCGCCAGCATTTGGCTGTTGGAACACTTGCTAGACAAGCTGGACAGTAACGAGTTTGCCGAAGTGGCCGCCCAGAACGGTTTTGCCCAAGATGCCGACGAAGAGCGCAAGGAATATTTCGAGCGGCTTCGTGACAAGTTCGGCCTTACCCTGAAAGAAGAATCCAAGCGGGAAATCGAGTTTACCCGCGCCCGCGATGCCCTTGCGGAGCGCTACAGGCTAGAGGGCAAGTCCGCCCGCGCTCGTGCGGTGCTGAACCTGCGCTACGGCACCTTTACGGATCTGGGCATCAAGCAGGCTAAAAAAGACGAGACCCTCATCAAGTACCTGAATCACAATTACAAGAACTACGCCGAGGTGCTCCGCTCCCGCGAAGCCAAGAGCCTGGACCCCGATATAGAGGCCACTCTCCCGCCCATGGATTCGGTGACGCTTTTCCCGAATTTCAGCCTGGCCGATTTCAAGCGGCTCACCACCATGATGGAGCCCGTAGATTCCGAAAAGGACTACCTGGAAATGAGTCAGCTCCGCTACTGGCCCGATTTCCGCAGGGCGCTCTCCATGGCGGAATACGCCCGCTTTGCAAACGAGATCGGTATTCATCAGAAACTGCAAAAAGTATTCAGCATGCCCTTGGGCGTAAACGAGATTACCCTTGGCGAAATCACGACGGCCTACCAGTCGCTCCTTACTGGAAAGGTTTACAAGTGCCTGGATGCCGAATGGTCGGACCCCTGCTTTATCAAGGAAATCAAGAATCGTGACGGTCGCGTGATTTTCAGGAACGAGGTAGAAACCAAGCAGGTGCTTTCCGATACGGTCACGTCCCAGATGGCGGTGATGCTTCGCTCCGTGTTCACCAACGGTACGGCCCGCAGCCAGGTGGCAAACCTTTCTGTTTCAAGCGAAGACCGTTCCACGACGCTTCGGTTCCCCGTGATGGGCAAGACGGGTACCACCAACGATTACCGCAACGTGGCCTTCATGGGAGCGCTCCCCACTTACGTGGCAGAACAGAACGGCGTGGCGTTAGATTCCGTAGTGGCTATCGGAAGCTATGTGGGCTTTGATGACAACAAGCCCCTAAAGTCGGGTCGCACCCGCATCGCAGGCGCATCGGGTGGCTTGCCCCAGTGGGCAGCCTTTGCCAAGGAAGAAATCGACATTCAGGGCATTCCTGAACACATCGACTTCTTCGACATTTCCATGCTGGCCACGGGCGAGGTCCCGCTGGTGCTGCCCAACGAGCGGGGCGAGCTGAAGGTGGACCCCATGACAGGCTTTGTCCTTCCGGAATCCGAAGCTTCTGCAGGCCGCACCCTTCCATGGCTGGAGGTTCCAGGCTTCAGAGCCGCCGTCGCCGAAGCCGCAACGGATAGCGCTACCTCTGCAGAGGCTGCACCCACGCCGGAGCTTTCCATCGTCCCCGTCGAAGACGGCGAGGCTGCACAGACCGAAGCTTCGGCCGCACCTGCGCAATCCGGGGCGGTCGCAGAACAGCCTGGCAGCGTTCAAGCTCCTGCCGTTCTGACGGAGCAACCTTCGGCACCCCCCGCTCCAGCCGCTACGACGGAGCAACCTCCGGTAGCTACCGCTCCTGCCGCCATGCCCAAGGACGACGATTGGGACTTGCCTGCCGACCTGGACGGAAACAACGCCTTCGTTCCGCTGGAAGCCGGAGAATAAAAAAAGAGAAGTTTGACTATGAAACGATTGGTTGCATCTGCACTTTTCCTCTCTCTCCTTGTCGCCTGCGCAGGAACCGCGCCGGCACCTTCCTCGCCCGAGAATGGGCCTTCCTCGCAAGCTTCAGAAACGTCCGCACCTGCTTCGGAAGCGTCCGCACCGGCCGCTGCGACGGAGCAACCTTCGTCCGAGACGGTCACACCTTCTTCAACTGAATCGAGCCCTTCCGGACAACAGGCGGCCCAGCAGTCCGCAGTCATGTTCAACTCCCAGCAGCTGGACAACTACCGGCTTTCCACACCCGAGAACATCCCCGCGACAGCGACAGAGTCGGCCCAGTTCGGCGCAGATCAAACCGGCGTTCAGAGCATGTCCCAACCATCTGGGTCTCAGGCCATCGACCCTTACACGGCGTTTCCCGCCCTGGTCGATGAGGTCTTCGCCTTTGCCGATTCTCTGTACCGTGCAGGCTACACCGATTCCGCCACCGCCTACCTAGAACGGTTCCGCGTCATCAAGCCCCTCTGGCTTCAGTGGGAGCGTCGCGCCGATTCCCTGCTCAACGAATTTGGCAAGACTCGCGCCGAAAAGTCCAAGCAGTTCGACCCCATGGTCCTTAAAATCCAGAACATGAACCGGGCCCAGTCCGCCTACAGCCTTGTGGCCGAAACTGCCGACAGCCTCATAGCGCTAAACCCCGGCGATTCCCTCGTGAACTGGGCGAACGGGCAGAAGAATATCGCCTACACCAACACCCTGCAAAAGGCCCGTCTCGAACTTTCCGAAATCAGGGTTCTTGCCGAAGGTCATGCCGAATTCAATGCGGCCCAGGCAAAGTTGAAAGAGTTCCAGTTGCGCTACCGGGACTTCGAAGATTCCCTGCAGACCGTAGCCCTCGCCGCAAGAATCGCAGAACTTGCCGCCGTCGCCGATTCCGTGGCCAAGGATTACTGGGCAAAGCACGACCCCGCCCAGGCCCTCGCCCAGGCCGACACCCTGACCCGTCAAGAAAAATTCCCCCAGGCCAAGGAGCTTTTGAACAAGTTAATGTTCAGCAACTTGCGCCAACAGGCCCTCGAAAAATACAACGCCCTGGCCGACGCCTACTGCAACAAGCAGCGCAAGGTGACAAGCCAGCTGTTCACCAAGTCCCAAAAGCAGAAAGATGAACAGAACAAAAAGTCCCTGCTCAAGGATGCCATCGATTCCCTGGACAACTGCCTGGTGGAATATCCTGACTATAGCCAAAAGCAGAAGGTTCTCGACAACATGGAATTTCTGAAAAAGGAACTTGCCAAATGATGGATGCCACCTGGTGGGAATACGGCCAGTATCCCGCCTTTTTCGTGCTCGGCGCAGTCGTTAGCCTCATCAACAGCATCGCAGGGGGCGGAAGCACCCTGAGTTTGCCCATTATGATATTCCTTGGCATGCCCGCCACGGTGGCAAACGGCACCAACCGCATCGGTCTCATCATCGGAAACATCAGCTCCGTCGCAAACCTCGCCCGTCACGGCTACCTCAACAAGAAAATTTTCTTCCAGCTCCTGATTCCCACCATCGTCGGGGCCTGCATCGGCATCCTCTTCCTGGTTCGCATCGGCGACAAGGCTTTCCAGGCCATCCTCGCCGCAGTCATCTGCCTCGTGGTGGTCGTGAGCCGCCTCCGCAAAGACATCTTCGGCAAGCCCCCCGCAACCCCTCCCGAAAAACTCACCTGGAAAGGGGCCCTGGGTTTTTGCTGTGTGGCCATCTACGGCTGCATCGTCCAGGTGGGAGTTGGCTTTGTCCAGATTTTCAGCCTCACGCGGTACACCGGCCTCGACCCTATCCACGTGAACGCTCTCAAGAACGCCCTCACCACCGTGTTCCTCTGCATGAGCACCCTCGCTCTCGGACTCGCGGGCAAGATCGACTGGCCCATCGCCATCATCATGGCGGTAGGAGCTTGGTTCGGCGGCTATTGCGGCAGTTTTTTGCAGCGCAAAAAAGGCAACAAGTTCATCGAGAACTTCATCAGCGTCTGTAGCGTCGCTCTCGCCATCTACCTAGTCGTAGATCTTGTTCTTAATCGTTAATCTTTGCACGAACCAGAAATACCACAGGCTCCACGCCGCCCACAAAATGGCGACGGCGATTCCCACCCTGCCCACTATCGACAGGGTGTGGGCGATTTGCAGGTAATGCACCAGGTGTCCCGTTTCGCCAAGTATAAAATTCCAGTCGTGGAATCCGTAGGGCGATTCCGCTCCGGTCACGCCGTTTATCAGGGGCAGGCTCATGGGCAAGGCGTCTGCAACGTAGGGCACCACGTCCATCACGTTCTCGAAGGACCACCACAGTCCAATAGAGGCTCCGAACAAATCTCTCGGCTTGATCCACAGCGCAAAGCAAAATATCAGCGGCACCAGGCACTGGAAAAGCGAACCCCCCAGCGATGTAATCACGTCGTTCCCGAAAATCCGAAACACCACGTGCCCCGCCTCGTGTACCAGCAAATTGATGCTGTGCAGAAATTGCACAATCCATGCTTGGTCTTCCTTGAAAAAGATGGGTACAGACAAACTAACAATCGCTACGAAACACGCCACCCGAAACCAGAAACTCTCGCTGCGTCCAAGTTCTTTCGGAAGCAGGAACAGCCTCAGCACCGCAGGCCACTTATCCGGCTCGCTCAGCTTCATCGTCTCGTGCTCCCGATACCCCGTCTTCACAAGGTTCAGCACGACTCTGTCTTCACTCTGCTTCTCCATCCTCACTATAAAATAACATAATTCCATTTGAAAGGGGGAAGCCTCCCCCTCGCTTCACAGACCGCTCGGCTCAATCTCGTAGCTGAATCTACGACATCGCCTCGCTTTCGCCAACACGACTCGTTAAGACGAGTCGCTTTTGGCTCACTGGTTACGTCTCGTCATCCTCGCGTAGGCGAGGATCCACTATCATCTTGGCGGGGATCTCCTCGCCGCTTCCGCTACCCCCTCTGCGGGCCTCAATCGCCGGCCCGCAACGCCCGCTCCTTTTGTCCCTCCGCGCCCACCCTCGTCCTCCCCGCATCCTTTCTCGTCATCCCCGACTTGGTCGGGGATCTGCTATCATCTCGGTCGGGGAATTCTTTTAACAAATCTTTCCCTCGATGTATGCATCCCTCGCTCGCAGATTCACTTCGTTCGACTGTTCTCTCGGGAAGCACACATCTCGGTCAAAAACAAGCGTTGGCTTTGGCATACAAGTGCTTTTTCGGGTAAGAATATTTACTATAGGTCCGAGCAGTTAC
>CAMHDS010000078.1 GCA_946183925.1 uncultured Fibrobacter sp.
CAAATCCAGCATTTCCTAATCACCTGCTACTACTTACCAACCACTAAAATTACTATTTTTACGCCGTTCAAATTCAACAAGGATTAACAATGAGCAAGAATTACAAGATTGCAGTGCTTCCGGGCGACGGTATCGGCCCCGAAGTCATGAAAGAAGCTGTCCGCGTGCTGGACGTCGTTTCCAAGAAGTTCGGTTTCGACGTGAACGCCGAATGGGCAAACGTCGGTGGTGCCGCCTACGACGAAAGCGGTTCTCCGCTGCCGGAAAGCACCCTCAAGCTGGGCGAAGCTTCTGACTGTATTCTTTTCGGTTCCGTGGGCGGCCCGAAGTGGGAACACCTCCCCCCGAACCTGCAGCCGGAACGCGGCGCACTGCTCCCGCTCCGTAAGCACTTCAAGCTTTTCTGCAACCTCCGCCCGGCCCGTGTCTATAAGGAACTCGCTGGTGCATGCCCGCTCCGTGCAGACATCGTTGGCGACGGATTCAACATCCTCACCGTCCGCGAACTGACGGGTGACGTTTACTTTGGCCAGCCGAAGGGCCGCGAAGGCGTTCCGGGCTCCAAGGAAGAAATCGGCTTTGACACCATGAAGTACAGCCGCTACGAAGTCGAACGCATTGCCCGCTTCGCTTTCGACGCCGCTATGCTCCGCAACAAGAAGGTAGCCTCTATCGACAAGGCCAACGTGCTCACCACGAGCGTGCTCTGGCGCGAAGTCGTGAACGAAGTCATCAAGGACTACCCAGAACTGACTCTCGAACACCTCTATGTGGATAACGCCGCCATGCAGCTCCTGAAGCGCCCGCGTGAATTCGACGTGCTGCTCTGCCCGAACCTCTTCGGCGACATCCTCACCGACGAATGCGCCATGCTCACCGGTTCCATGGGCCTCCTCCCGTCCGCTTCTATCGCCGAAGGTTCCTTCGGTCTGTACGAACCGGCCGGTGGTTCCGCTCCGGACATCGCAGGCAAGGGTATCGCAAACCCGCTCGCCCAGATCCTCTCCGTGGCCCTCATGCTCCGCTACACCTTCAAGGAAGAAGAAGCGGCCAAGGCTATCGAAGCTGCCTGCGAAAAGGTCATCGCCCAGGGCTTCCGCACTGGCGACATCTACCAGGAAGGCTGCACCAAGGTCGGCACCACTGGCATGGGTGATGCTATAATTGCCGCTTTGGCTTAATGCTAAGCCGCTTCTACGGTTAGCCAAAGCTCTCGCAACCGCCCCTGGTTAATACCAGGGGCTTTGTTGCTCACGGATTAAGGATTTGGCTTAAAAGGCGATTCCCACCGAGGTGGCCATGCGCACTAAACAACGAGTTGTTAAGTGCTGTCCGCCCGGTCAAGCCGGGAATGACATTATAAGAGAGAAGGCTTCCCGGTATCGGGAAGCCTTCTCTCTTCAAGGAGAATCTGTAGAAGAAACTTATGCTTCGACGGTCTTGCCCTTTTCAACAGCGTCGGCGAGGGTCATGCCCGTAAATTCCTGGGCGCTGAACCAACGACCGCTCTTCTTGTCGTCGAGCATCACGGAGACCATGGAGCCGGGAATCACGCTTTCGGGAGCGTTGGGGGCGTTGGGGCCGCCAAGGTCCGTACGGAGCCAACCCGGGTCCATTACGTTCATCATCACGTCAGTACCGTTCAGCTTGCACGCAAAATCCTTCACAAACTTGGTGAGGGCAGCCTTGGCACAAGCATAACCCATCAGTTCAGGCTCATTGGCGATACCGCTAGTAGTAAGCTGCATGCGGCCAAAACCACGCTTAATCATGCCCGGCAAAAAGTGGTAGGCAATCTTGATGGGAGCAAAGAAGTTCACCGCCATAGCATGGTGGAAATCGTCCATGGTATTGGCCAGGTAGTCGGTAAAGTAGTGGCTCATGAGACCTGCATTATTGAACACCAAGTCCACCTGCACGCCCCAGCTGTCGATTTCGGCAAGAGCGGCATCGATTTCGGTTTCACTTTCCAGGTTACAACCCACGGCACGGCCTTCGACACCAAGTTTCTTGATTTCGGCCAGCACTGGTTCAGCATGTGCCTTGTCGCGACCCTGCAAGATAATGTTTGCACCCAGTTTAGCCATTTCAATGGCAGTCAAGCGACCTACACCACGGCATCCGCCGGTAATGAGGCACCATTTCCCCTTTACGTCAATCATGTTTTATCCTTTGCGGCACAGGGCCGCGAATCAACTACATAAACAAGATACACTTTTTCAAGCCCCGAGAACATGTTTCTGCAGGGAAAAAGTGTTTACGGGTGTAAAGAGGGTCGGTCTAGCAGCTTACCGACAGGGACTGCATGGCCAGCGCAGGGACCTTGGTGCTGGAAAAGTCGTCGTAGTAGGCGTTTCCGCAGGCCACCATTTCTTGGATGATGTCAAAATAGTTCCCGCTCAGGGTCACGCTATCTACGGGGTGGACAATCTGGCCATTTTCGCACCAGAAACCGTGGGCGCCAATGCTCAGTTCCCCGCTCACCGAATTGCAGCCGGAATTTCCTTCCAGCCGAGCCACCAGCAGGCAGCTGGGGAAAAGTTTCAGCAGTTCTTCCGTAGATTTTTCACCGCAGGGAACGTACATGTTGTAGAAGGACGTGGACATTTTGGTGCCCAGATCGCGAACGCCGTTTCCGGTGGACTTGCAGCCCGCCTTGGCGGCGGTTTCCAGATTGTAGAGGCCCTGGCCAAAGACGCCTCCGTCGATGACCTTCACCAGCTGGGTGGGCACCCCTTCGGAATCGTAGGGGAAATGATGGCTGAACAGGTCTCCGGAACCCACGCTCCACAGGGAGAGGCAATCTGATGCGATCTTTGAGCCTTCCTTGCCCGAAAGCCTGGAAAGGCCTTTCTGCATGGAATCCGCCAGGTAGGGCTGACTGTACATCCGCATGAACCGGCCAGAAATCCGCTCCGACAGGACCACGGGAATCTTGCCGCCCTCGATCTTCTTTGCGCCGAACAGTTCCGTAGAGTATCCCGCCGCACGGGTGGCGATTCCGTCTATGTCGATTTCGTTCCAGCTGCGGGTGGACTTGGTAAAACTGCCCAACTTCTTGACGTTGTCGCGACATGCAACCGCCCCTACCCCGACTGAAACGGAATTGGAGCGGGTCCTGTAAAAAACGCCCTTGCTGTTTGCCACGTAGTCTTCGCTGTTGGAAAGGTCCGCCCCTAAGTAAGGGATGTTCTCGATTTCCTTGGACTTGGCGAAGGTCGCCTTTTCCAAGTCGATGCAGACATCCTTCATTTCGGACAGGCCAATTTTTTCCAGGGCCGGATTGTAGTCCTCGTCTGGCTGCGGCAAGGCTCCCGGTCCAGGCAAGTCCACGTTGATTTCATCGGTCCACTGGGTATGGCAAAGGGCATCTTTCAAGGTCTGCTCTAGGGCGTCTGCCGTAAGGCGCTCCGTATGGGCGTAACCCGGACGGCCATTCTTGATGACGCGGATTCCCACACCTACGGAGTCGGAAATTTCCGTATTCTGGACCTGCCCCTGGAAAAGGGAAAGGCCTTCGGAATGGGACCTGGAGGCAAGTACGTCGAACTGTTCCGCCTGGTCCTTGGCCTTGTCGTTGATGTAAGAAATGGCATCTTCGAGAGTCATAAAAACTAGGTCCTCTGGGATTTACGTTCCAGCATTTTCCAGTAGGCGGCGGGGCTCCCGGTCACCGACTCCAAAGAAGAAGCCAGTTCTGCCGTAATGGGCGCCTCCCCCGCAATCAATTTTTCCAGCAGGTCTTCCGAAATGCCAAGCCGGCGGGCAAATTCCGCCTTGTCCATCTTGAGCCATTCCATGCCCTCGATAATCGCCTGACCCGGAGTGGGAACGCCATGTCTTGAGCCCATATTCTCTTAGCCTCAAAAATTTTTTCTAGGAATCAATATAAAAAATGGCGTGACCAAAAATAAAAGTCAAGAACAAATCCGCTGTAGTCCTTCCGCAAAAACGGACGGTTCCTGCAGCAGGCTTATCACAATCCAGCCGTCTTCGTCAAAATCGAAGAAGAATCCCGGTTGCACCAGCACGTGCTTTTCCTTGAGCAGGCGAAGGGTGAGTTCCTCGTCGTCGCCACCCAGGCGGATAACCGCATACCAGCCGCCAAGAATTTCAGGACAGTATTTGGAGGGGAACTTTTCCCGCAGGGCCGCAAGATTTTGCCGCAGGCGTTCGCTGATTCGAGCCCCGTAGGCAGCAGGCTGTTTCAGCATGGGGGCCGCCAACGCCTGTGCCGGTGCAGAAACGCTCAGGTAGGCATCCGCCACATATTCTAGAGTCTCGTGGATAGATTCCCGCATGGCTTCGGGAGCATAGACCGCCATCCAGCCGAGTTTAACCTGGGGGCTTCCGCAAATCTTGCTGAGGCCGTTAAGCCAGACGATGGGGCATTTAGGCGGAGCTGGATCCTTCGACTTCGCTGCGCTCCGCTCAGGATGACAAGAAACATACTCCCACGACCGTCGCACATTTTCAGAAAAACGATAGTCCCCGAAAACTTCGTCCACCACCAGGACCAGGTTCCGCTCTTCGCAAAAGCGGACCACCTCTTTCCATTCGGACAAACTGACGGAATGCCCCGTCGGATTATGCGGGCAGACCAGCAGCAAGATTTTCGCATTGGCCGGAGCGCTGAGCAGGCTGTCGGTATCCAGCACAAAACGGAAATCACCGCACCGATCCTTTCCCGCTTTCTCCCGTCTCAACTTCAAGAAATACGGATAGCATTCCAGGTTTTCCAGTTCCGCCAGCGTGTCCAGCAAGGGGTAGCCCGGGACCGGCGTCAGTATAGCGTCGCCGGGATTGCAGAAGGCCTTGAACAGTATGGAGTAGGCTTCGCTGGTGCTTGCCGTCAAAATAATCTGCCCGGGCGTAAAATTCCCGCCACGGCTGCGGTAGTACTCCGCCACCGCCTCTCGGGCCTTGAGCGTTCCCGCCGGATTCACGTCCCACAGGTTGAACTCCTGCTTCACAGCATCTACCGCAGACGTCACGTCAAAAGGGAGCCCCACACGCAAGGGACTGCTTACCGTCATGTCGATAAAGGCTAGGCCCCCTGCGGCGGCATCTTTCTGAACTTCGGACTTCGCACGCTCCAGTTCGGCAAAGAAGGGCGTGGGGGTCAGGTCCTTCTGTTTCATTTTTGACGGCTCTTGATAAGGCCCGCCACAAAGACGGCGATGATGATACCGGCAGGCAGGCACACGGCGATGGTCAAGAGCATCAACTTCTGGAAAGGCGACAGCCCCTTGATCTTTTTGCGGAAGCCGTTCAACTTGGCACGGACACCTTCGCTGCGGATACCCTTTTCGGAGAGCTTTTTCATGCCCTCGTCCTTGAGCTTTTCGGTGGAACGGACCACGGACTGGACCCGCTCCGATTTCCAGAGCTTGTTCACCGATTCCTTGGAATCGTCCACGAACTTTTCAAGGCGTTCCCGCTTGATCTTGAAGGGTCGAGCCACGTCGGACAGAGCTTTCCACATAACAGCCTACTTGTACAAAAGGTTCACGCCGCTGAACAGGGCCCGCATGTTGGCCTTCAGGGTATCGCTGGAAACGCCACGGCCCTCTTCTTCCTTGCCGTTAGCGCGCAAGAGAATCCGGCTCAAGCCGCGACCGGCCCACAGTTTGTCCTTTTCGGGAACCACCACCTGGCGGTACTTCACCAGTTCCACCGGCATGTTGATTTCACGCATCAGGATAAGCCCGGCCTCGATGGGGCCTTCGGCAGTCACGGACCGGCGAATGGCCTCGCCGTCCTTCTTGAAATGGAATATAAAGCGGTTCTCGTCGGGAATCACTTCCACGTTGTTGAACACCAGGCGGGCGTTCACGTTCACACGCTCTTCGCGGAACACGTCCAGCACCCGCTCGGCGCTGAGTTCCCCTTCCTTTTCGCTCAGTTCCTTGAGCACGGGCTGCAGTTCTGCCGCCTCGGCCAAAGAAAGCCTGTAACCAAACTTGGTGATAATCTCGTAAACCGCAGTGCGGCCGCTCTGGCTGGTAAAGGAGATGGAATCGTTCTGGTGGCGACCGATGATGGAGTAGTCGATGGGGCGGTAGGCGCCCTTCTTCATGTCCTTGGTCTTGGAGGCACCATCCTGGTGGATACCGCTACGGTGCACAATGGCTTCGGCACCGATCAGCGGGGCACGGCTGTAAATGCTCACGCCGGACCACTGGGAAATCAGGATAGCCGTCTCGTAGATGCGCTCCAGGTGCAGGCCCGTATTCACGCCGGAGTTGTGGAGCGCCACGGCCACCTCGTAAAAATTGGTGTTGCCGCAGCGTTCGCCCAGGCCGTTCAGGGCCACTTCCAGCTGGGTGGCGCCCACAAAGAAGCTCTCCACCGTAGCGGCCGTAGCCATGCCCAAGTCGTTGTGGCAATGGACCGAGATGGCAATGTCCTTGGGCAAGGCTTCATAAACCTGCTTAATCTGGTTCACGTACAAGAAGGGCCTATACCGCTCCACCGTATTGGGCAGGTTTATGGTGGTGGCTCCCGCCTCCACCACGGCCTTCAGCACGTCAATCACAAAATCCATATTGTCCAGGCAGTCCCCAAAGTGTTCGGCGCTGAACTCCACATCGCCCTTGTCCCCTACCAGGGACTTGGCCAGCTTCACGCACTTGACGGCCTTTTCCTTCACCTGTTCCGGAGTCAGGTGCAGCACATGCTCCATGGAGAGCTTGCTGGTGGCGAGGAAGGTGTGGATACGGGGGTGGGGGGCGTACTGCACCGCCTCCCAGCAGCGCTGGATATCGCTTTCCACGCAGCGGGCAAGACCAGAGACCACCACCTTCTGGGCAACCTCGTCCCCTTCTTCCGCCATCTTGGCGGTGAGCTGGGCCAGTTCCTTGCAGGACTCAAAATCCATCTCGCTAGAGGCGGGGAACCCCACCTCGGCGCCGTGCACGCCCAGTTTCAAAAGCTGCAGGTACACGTCCTTTTTCTGGGCGTTGTTCCAGGGCTTGGGCAGCGCCTGGTTTCCGTCACGCAGCGTGACATCATAAAAGAACGGTTGTCTCTTTGCCATTTCGGCAGCATTCATTTCACTCATCTTATCTCCTCGCCCACGCAACATGGCCGCAAGATTCATTTTTCGGTTTCAAAGATAGAAATTGACCCAAAAAAGAGAAACCCGCTGCCATATTGGAGCGGGCTCATTTAGGTTAATTCTGTTCAAAATCCTTGAAAACGGCCTAAAACCTCGCTCCACAAGCAAGTCGCAATAGAAGTAGCAGGTTCAAGGTCTTTTTCATATCACGCAATATACAAAAAAATAGGCGGTTGGGCAAGAGAGGCACCAAAATCTATTTCACGCAACGAACAGAAAGGCCCTCGTCCTTCAAAAGACTACCGAAACCAGAGAAATCGAACATGGAATTCAGAGAATATATCAAGGCATGATCGCCTTTACCACTGACATCCGTATGATCTTCGTCCGCCTTCCAGAAATAGGCCTCTTCCCCCAACTCCTTAAATATAGAGGACCATTTCCTGCCAGCAGGAAGAGCCCCGAAGCCCAAGGCATCTGTAGCCGGATAATTAGATTTTTCCCAACCGGTCGTACTACGCAGGGTCGGAGAGACGCCACTACCCGTAGCCTCCGCAATGGAATCCAGGGCAAACCATTCGTCTTCGCTAGGAATATGGAATCCTTCCGGGCAAGCTCCCTGAGTAGGACCCTTCAAATCAGCAAACTTTTTCTGGAAAGACTTATCCAGCCCCATGGCGGCCGTCCAGCTATAGAGGCGACCGTACTTCTCGCAGTTTTCTTGTTTGTTGTCGTAACACCAGGTCTTGTCCATATTGCAGTCGTAATACCTCAGGTTTTCGGCAAGCCAGGTCATATCGCCCACCTTTGCAACCTTGTAAACGGAGCCATCGCGGGAATCGCAAATTGTCCCTTCCGCAAGGCTTTCAGGGCAAGCCTTTGGCTCTACGGTACAGGAACCACTTCCCGAGCCATTTCCGTTCTCGTTTCCTTCCGAAGCAGAAGTCCCCGAGTCGCTATCGCAGGCCACCAGAATACAACTGATTGCCGTCACAAACAAATACATCAACTTTTTCATAGTACTCCTTTTACACTCTAATCCACGCTAAATATAAATTAAAACTGCACCTTGTAAATCCAGGGCCAATTCTTGCCCGTAATCCAGAAATCTCGACCGTCAAAGGCGATTCCGTTCAGCACGTCCGCCTTGGGGTAGCGGCGGTTGATTTCCATCGCCTTTTCGGTAAAGTCCAGGTATTTCAGCACGCGACCGCTGGGCAGTTCGACTACGGCAATCAGGCCCGTGGTCCAGATGTTGGCGTAAAGGGTGTCCCGGACCACTTCCAGTTCGTTCAGTTGCGGCACTTCGCGCCCGTTATCGCGCACGGGGATCGCCCCCACCACGCTAAAGCCGCCCAGCCCTATCTGCAAGAGTTCGCTGGAACCGTTGCTCATCAGGAGGGCGTCACGCCAGTAGGTAAGCCCCCAACCTTCCGTAGGTATGCGGAATTCGCCCTTCATGGCGAAGGGCTTGCGATTTAGAATAAACGCCTTCCTGGATTTCCAGGTCAGGTAAAAGATGTCGTCGCCAACGACCACGGAGCCTTCGCCAAAATAACGTTCCGCAAGCCGCAGGGAATCCAGAATCTTGCCGTCCAAAGTGCGGCGGTAAATGCCCGACTCGCCGTAATGCCCGGTGGATTCTATCAGGTCCTTGCCGTCAAAAAACAGCCCCTGGGTAAAGTGGGTCTGCTCGTGAGGAATGGAATCCACGATGGTCGGCACAATGCGGGGGGTATCGGCATAAGACGAGAGACGAAAGACGAAAGACGAGAGGACTAAAATGGGAAAAAAAAGACGGTTTACCATATTCACAAATTTCATAATCAGCAGTTAGCAATGAAAAATTAAAAATGTTTTGATTACAATTCTTTTTTCATTGTTCCTTTTTCTTTGCTCTTTTTGTCTTTTTCTAAATTGTATGGTATGGGCGCTGTAAAAGAACCGGCCAAAGTCAAAATCATCGTTGGGATCCTGGCAAAGGACGCCGCTTCGGTAGAGTCCGTCCGCAGCACCCTCCGCGAGCGTTTTGGCGAAGAGGACCTGAACCTGGAACCCTTCCCCTTTACCTTTACCAACTACTACAAAGAAGAAATCGGCGACGCCCCCCTGCGGGCCTTCTTCAGCTACGAGCCCCTGGTGGATCGTACCGAAATCGTGGACATCAAGCTCTGGACCAACGACCTGGAACTTGAAATTGCAGAACGCGCGGGAACGCCGGGACTTCGCCCCGTGAACCTGGACCCGGGCTACATGACCCTGGGTCAGTTCTTCTTGGCCACCACCAAGGACCAGCGGCAGCGGGTTTATATCAGTCGCGGGATTTTCGTGGAGCCCACCCTTTACTTTCAGGACGGTCATTTCCACCATTTCGACTGGACCTACCGTGACTACCAAAGCGAAAAGTACATCGCCTACCTGGAGCAGGTCCGCGCCCGCCTCGCCTACCAGATGAGCACCGGAAAACCGTACCGCCTACGCACCAACCCCTAACCCCTAAATCCTAACCCCTAGCCCCTAAACTCATGAAAGCCGGAATCATCACCATCGTCCTTCTCATCATCAGCAACTTCTTCATGACCCTTGCCTGGTACGGCAACCTCAAGCTGAAGGAGATGCACATCAGCACCGACTGGCCGTTGATCCTCGTGATTCTTGCCAGCTGGGGCATCGCCCTCATCGAATACTTCTTCATGATTCCCGCCAACAACATCGGGAGCCGCATCAACGGCGGGCCCTTCAGCCTCATGCAGCTGAAGATTATCCAGGAGGCCATTTCCATCACGGTGTTCACCACCCTGGCTGTCACCCTGTTCCGCACCGAAACCCTCCAGTGGAACCACATCGTGGCCTTCGTGCTGGTCATCGGCGCCGTGTTCTTCGCGTTCTTGAAGTAACTTTTATTTTGAAAGGGGGAAGCCTCCCACACCACCTAAAGGTGGCCATGTACACTAAGCGCTAAAGCGCTAAGTGTCCAAAGGTCGCTGCAACGACTCGTCAACCCCGCCATCATCTTGTCATCCCCGCGCAGGCGGGGATCTCCTTGCCGTTTCCGCTACCCCCTCGCCTAGGGGCATAGCCCCTAACACCCCCGTAAATAATCCGAGTCTCAAGGGCACAGTCGCCTGCAAAAAAGACCGTC
>CAMHDS010000079.1 GCA_946183925.1 uncultured Fibrobacter sp.
GCTGACCGAGAAGAACGACGGCAAGTACGAAAGCTACAAGCACCAGATTGACTATATCCTGCGGGTGCAGGCCGAACAGGACCGCCAGATGCAGCTGAAGGCTTATCTGGATGGTCTTGGAAAGGTTTACAAGGTCCAGTACCTGGACAAGAAGTACACTCCTCCCGAGGCCATCGGAGCGAATTAGAGTCTAGAAATTAGAGACTAGGATCTAGTGATGAAAGTCGCACACGCTTTGCGTCTATATCGGATGGCGAAGCCATGATGCTTGCCTTTAGCCCCTAGCCTCTAGATCCTAACCACTAAAGTTAAATGTCTATGTTCCAAACTACACACACCGGGCTTATCGAACTGCGCTCCCGCATAGATAAGCTCTGGGGGTATCTTTGACTTAGAGGCAAAGACCGAAGAGCTATATGTGCTGGAAAAGGATTCCAGCGACCCGAACCTCTGGAACGACCAGGAAAAAGCACAGTCCATGATGAAAAAAATAGGGAACCTTCGTTCCCTGTTGGACGGCTGGAAAGAAGTTTCCCAGACCTGCGACGACCTGGCCGAACTTTACGAAATGTCCAAGGACGAAAACTCCGCCGAGCTTACGGCCAGCATCGAGGCGGACGTTGCCGCCCTGAAGGCCCGCATCGAGGAGATGGAATTCAAGAAGATGCTGAACGGGCCCGACGACGCCTGCAGCTGCCTCATGTCGATACATCCGGGAGCAGGCGGTACCGAGTCGCAAGACTGGGCCTTGATGCTGTTCCGCATGTACACCCACTTCTTTGAACGGGAAAAGATGGACTTCAAGGTGGTGGACTTTCAGGAGGCCGAAGACGCTGGCCTCAAGAGTGCCACCATCGAGGTGACCTGCGAAAACGCCTACGGGCTGCTCCGCTCCGAAATAGGCGTGCACCGCCTGGTGCGCATCAGCCCCTTCGACGCCAACGCACGCCGCCACACCAGTTTTACCGCAGTGTACCTTTACCCTGAACACGAAGACGTGGACTTTGATTTGGACATGTCGGATGTGCGTGTGGACACCTACCGCAGTAGCGGTGCCGGTGGACAGTACATCAACAAGACGGACTCCGCCGTACGCATGACCCACTTGCCTACGGGCATTATGGCCAGTTGCCAGACGGAACGCAGCCAGATCCAGAACCGCGAGACCTGCTACAAGATGCTCAAGACCATGGTGGCCGAACACTACCGCCTAGAAGAAGAAGCCAAGCGGGACGCTCGCATGGCCGAAAAGAAAAAGGTGGAGTGGGGAAGCCAGATCAGGAGCTACGTGCTGCAGCCTTACCAGCTGGTGAAGGACCTCCGCACCGGGGTGGAAACGTCGGATACCGCCGGTGTCTTGGACGGAAAGATCAAGCCTTTCATCAACGCCTACCTGCTCAGCACCAGCGAGAAGCAGGGGTCTTAGGGGATGTGCCCCTAGGAGAGGGGGTAGCGCCCTTCGGCAGGCTCAGGGACCTGAGACGGTCGAAGGAAGCGAGGGGGAGGCTTCCCCCTTTAATCTCGCAAGATCCTAGCCCCTAGATCCTAGATCCTCTATTATTCTTCTTCAGCAGGTCTCTTCGACAGCTGCTTGCGGCGGATGGGGTCCAGCTCGGTCTTGCGGAGGCGGAGCACTTCGGGCGTGACTTCGATGCATTCGTCTTCGTTGATGAAGGTGACGCATTCTTCCAGGGTCATGCGGCGGTACGGGGTCAGCTGGATCATGTCGTCAGCGGACTTGGAGCGCATGTTGGTGAGGTGCTTGCCCTTGGTGACGTTCACGGTAATATCGACATCGCGGTTGTGTTCGCCCACGATCATGCCCGGATAAACTTCGGCGCCCGGTCCGATGATGAGGTAGCCGCGGTCTTCCAGGTTGGAAAGGGCGTAGCTGGCGGCTTCGCCAGGTTCTTTGGCGATAAGCACACCGTTGATGCGGGTGGGGATTTCGCCCTTGTAGGGCTGGTATTCCTTGAAGAAGGACTGGGTCACGGCGTAGCCCTTGGAGAGCGAGAGGAGCTTCGGGCGGATACCGATAAGGCCGCGGGAAGGAACGATGAATTCCAGGGACACGCGGTCGTTGTCGTCGGTGACCATGTTCACCATTTCGCCCTTGCGCTGCTGGATTTCCTGGATGCAGGCTCCGCTGAATTCGCTGGGCACTTCCACCTTGAAGTCTTCCACCGGTTCCAGGAGCTTGCCGTTTTCGTCGTTGTGGAAAATCACCTGGGGGCTTCCGATGGTGAATTCGTACAGTTCACGACGCATGTTTTCCACGAGGATGGTGAGGTGCAGAATGCCACGGCCCGAAACCTTGAAGGTAGAGGCGCCGTCCACCTTTTCGACGAGGAGGGCGGGGTCTGCCATGTGGGCACGTTCCAGGCGTTCCTGGAGCTGGTTACCCGTCATGAACTTGCCGCCGTACTTGCCTGCGAGAGGCGAGGTGTTCACGGTGAAAATCATGGAGATGGTGGGCGGGTCGATATGGATGCGGGGCAGGTGCTTCGGATTGTTCGCGGCGCTGATGGTATCGCCGATGTCGAAGGTATCAAGCCCTGCAATGAGCACGATTTCGCCCGGACCTGCTTCGTCCACCGGCTTCGGGGTGAGGCCTTCGTAGCGCAGGATCTTCTGGGGGCGGATGGTCTTCACGGTGCCGTCGGTAAAGGCCTGGGCGTAGGTCTGGTTCGGCTTGAGCACGCCCTGCTGCACGCGTCCCACGGCCAAGCGGCCAAGGAAGGTGGAGTATTCGAGGGATGCAATCTGCAGGAGCGGTTCGGCGGCGGGGTCGCCCTTCGGAGCCGGAATGCGCTCGATAATCTTGTCCATGAGGATGCTGAAGTCGCCGTCGGGGTCTTCCATCTCGGCCTTGCAGATGCCCTTGCGGCCGGAGCCGAACACCTTGTCGAAGTCCAGCTGTTCTTCGTTGGCGTCCAGTTCGCAGAAAAGGTCGAACACCTTGTCGAGGGCGCCGTGGGGGTTGCAGCCGTCGCGGTCGATCTTGTTCACCACCACGATGGGGATGAGCCCCAGTTCCAGAGCCTTCTGGGTCACAAAACGGGTCTGGGCCATGGGGCCTTCAAAAGCGTCCACCACCAGAAGCACTCCATCCACCGTACCGAGCACGCGCTCCACCTGGCCACCGAAGTCGGCGTGCCCCGGGGTATCCACGATGTTCACGCGGTAGCCCTTGTACATGACGCTGGTGTTCTTGGAGAGAATGGTAATGCCGCGTTCCCGTTCCAGGTTGTCGGAGTCCATCACGCGTTCGTTGACTTCTTCGCCTTCGTGGAAGGTTCCGCACTGCTTGAGAAGCTGGTCCACCAGGGTGGTTTTACCGTGGTCAACGTGGGCGATAATGGCGACGTTTCTGATTTTAGATTGATCCATAAAGGGCTCTTTTGAATTTTTGTTTATTTTGGGCCCAAATTTAGAAAAACGTGCTGCGATTTGCAACACGCTGTAAAACGCTTAAAGGCTTTTGCAGACCTTAGTCGTGTATGGAATTTTTGAGGCTTTCAATAAGGCGGGCAAAGCTCGGATCGGAGGCCATTTCCTTTTTTACGGAATTGATGGCGTGAACCACGGTGGAGTGGTCCTTGCCGCCAAAGCGGGAACCGATGCTCTGCAGGCTGATAGGGGAAAGCTCGCGCATCAGGTACATGGCCACTTGGCGGGCCTTGGAGACTTCCTTGGTGCCGCGTCCGGATTCCACCAGCTTGGCCTCGGGAACTTCGTAGTGGGCAGACACCGTATGGAGCACGGAATCCAGGCTCACGCGACGGCGGAGGGTGGGGGCGATTTCGGTCACCACACGCTGGGCGATGCTCATGTCGATATCGTGGTTCAGCAGGCTGGACTGAAGCGTCAGCTTGATGATGGCGCTTTCCAGGCAGCGGACGTTGCTTGCTATGTTTTCGGCCAGGTAATGTAGAACCTCGTCGCTGATTTCCAAGTGCCGTTCTTCGGCCTTCTTGTGGAGAATGGCTTCGCGGGTTTCCACCTCGGGGGGCTGGATGTCAACGGTAAGGCCCCAGGCGAAACGGCTCACCAGACGGTCGGACAAGTTCTTGACTTCGGCGGCAGGGGCGTCGGAGGTCAGTACGATTTGCTTGCCGGCCTGGTGCAGTGCGTTGAATATCAAGAAGAATTCGTTCTGGGTTTCGTATTTGCCGGTCCAGTTCTGGATGTCGTCGATAAGCAGAATATCTACTTCGTTGCGGTAGAAGTCGCTCATTTCGGTGACGCGACCTTCGCGGAGACTTTTCATGTACTGCTGGGAGAAGTCTTCGGAAGTCAGGTAGCACACACGCTTCGCTGGATTTTCTTCCAAGATGTAGTTGCCGATGGCTTGCAACAGGTGAGTCTTGCCCAGGCCCGAAGAACCGTAGATGAACAGCGGGTTGTACTGGGTACCGTCGGGATTGCGGGCTACGGCCAGAGCTGCATTGAACGCCAGCTGGGCTTTGTCGCCGGGCACAAAGTTTTCAAAACGGTAGCTGCTGGAAAGAGGAACGCTAGGCTTGATGAAATCCTTGAAGGATTCGTTTTCGTTCTTGGCTGCCTGGGGAATAACCTCTTGAGGCTGGAACTCGAATTCCATGGCCACGTCGTCGTGGTTGGTTTCTTTCCAGGCGAGACGGATAAGTTCCTTGTAGGCGGAATAGACCGACGTGTCCAATCCGGGAGGGATAGAGATGGTGGCGTGTCCCGTGGTCTGACTGATCAGCTTGGTCTGAGCAAAATAGGTTTTGAACACGGAATCAGAAAGCATTCCGCGGAGGTAGTTCAAACTTCTTTCCCATTCAATTGCCATACATCTATCCTTGACCGGTGGACCGGGTTTTCAAATCTATCAACAGGTAGGCCCTACAATCTAGAAAGATAGCCTTTGTTGTTGATAAGTTCAAGTCAAAGGATTGTAAAAAAGGGGTGAAAAAGACCCCGAACCGGCACTCTAAGTCCTTGATAGTCAAAAAATTAAAAAATCATGAATCGGGGAAGATAGGTGGTTTTGCTTTGCCAAATTGCGTTGTGTTATTAGTTTGTATGTAATTGTCGGGAAGGGCAAAATGCCTCCCGTTTGAGGCGGAAAATCCTTAAATTTTACGAAAATAACTACATTTGGGTTACTTATGCAGTTTCTTGACCGTCTCGATTATGTGTTCTGGATTCCCCTTGCTTTGTGGGTTCCCCTGTTTTTTTGGTTTATGCGTTGCTCCTATCCGCTGTTTTTCAAGAAAATGGTGAAAAAGGGAAAGAAATGGGCCTACATGCCCGAAAAGTTCGGAAAAAATTCCCCCCGGATGGCAATATATCGTCTTTTGAACGTGCTTTTTTCTCTGGTCGTATCCCTGGGTTCTTCTATTGGTGTGGTCTGGGCGCTGAACAAGTGGACCCAGGTTCCTGCGGTTTACGGTTTTGCGTCGGCGATAGTTTTCCTGGTATTTGCGATGGTCCTGTACCGCCTTGCCGTAGGGAAGGTGGCGGTGATTTTCCAGTCGGCATACTTTCTGGAATACCGTCGCGCCCACTACGAGTCGGATAGCAAGGGCAAGATGCAGAGCGAGGCGGATATCCACAACCGTGCCATCTGGAGCTTTACCAAGAACCTGAGGCATGCGGAATCCCACGGCAGGCTCTGGAAATACGTGAACGCCATGGCGAAAACCAAGAAGATCCCCCCTGATATCCTTGCGGAAGTTTACTAGGGTAGAGGGGCTAGGATTTAGAGGTTAGGATCTAGGTAGAATGTCTAACATATTGGATTCCATCGGTGTAGGGGAGAACGTCCTGGACGGACGGGCGGCTTGGAAGTACGCCGAAGATATTTTGCTGAAGGTCTCTAGGACGTTTGCCTTGAATATCAACGTGCTCAAGGGACGCCTGCACAAGAGCATTTTGCTTGCCTACCTTTACCTGCGCATCGCCGATACCGTAGAAGACGACCCGGAGATGACAGCGTCCCGCAAGAACATTGTGCTTGGGCTTTTTTCCGCCATCTTCAAGACACCGGCGCTTTCTGACGATGCTGTGGCCGCCTTTGAGAAGGCTTTGCCCGACAGCTGGCATAAATCGGATCACCCCTACATGGACCTGTGCCTCCATACTCATGTGGTAGTGCCCCTGCTGAAAAAACTGCCCGAACGGTATGCCGCTCCGGTGCGGGCGGTGACGGTGGAAATGTGCCAGGGTATGGCGAAGTTTGCCCTTAGGCAAGAGGCTGCCCTCAGCTCCGGTTGGTTTACGCTGGAGCGCGTTGAAGATCTTGACGAATACTGTTACTACGTGGCGGGCATCGTTGGAAAATTGCTCACCAACCTTTTTGCTGCCGATACAAAGCTGATAGGCCCTGCCCGCAAGGCGGAACTGCAAAAGCTGGATGTGAGTTTTGGCCTTGCGCTCCAGGTGGCAAACATCGTGAAGGACTGCGTGGAAGATTCTACCCGACGGGTGTGCTTTGTGCCCGAAGAAATTTGCCGCCGTCACGGATTCAAGCATTCTTACGAGATGTTCGGGCCGCCTATGGGTGACATGGAAGATTTCAACAAGCGCCGTGCCGCCGTGATGGAAGAACTGGTGAAAAAGGCTTGGAGTCATCTGGATGACGCCATCGCCTATACCAAGCTGTTGCCCAATGTGAAAATGCGGACCCGCCTATTTTGCCTGTGGCCCTTGTTCATGGCTGCAGAGAACATGAAGATTATCGGCGATGGCTCCAGCATTTTTGCCTCGGACCAGAAGGTGAAAATCACCCGTGAAACGGTGAAACGGATTATCAAGCAGACCATGATGCATTTCTATTCGGATAAGTGGATTGACAAGACTTATGCGAAATTGAAGAAGGAAGCTGGAATTTGAAAATAATTGATATCGTAAACAAGTGGCCGTTCCATTTGGGTGTTATCGTATTTAGCATTGTGTCTGACCAACTCACAAAGCTGTGGGCGCTGGTGCGTTTTACCAACGATACGGGCGCCCCGAACCACGATGTGATCAACGTGATTGGTGAATGGATTCGGTTCCAGCTGGTGTTCAACAAGGGGGCCGCCTTCAGTAGCCGCCCTCAGGACCTGATGCCTTTCTTGCCGCCATGGCTTTTCTTTTTGCTGATTTCCATTGTGGCAAGCGTTGTGCTTTTGTGGTTTTATCGTTCCATCGACAAGCGGGACTGGATGAGTCGTCTGGGCGTGGTGATGATTTTGGGCGGCGCCGTGGGGAACTTTATCGACCGCATGCGGCTTTCCATGGTGGTGGATTTTATCGATTGCGATTTGCCCGACTTTATCATGACCCGGTTCCCCACATTTAACGTGGCGGATTCCTTCGTGACCGTGGGCGTGGCGGTAGTGATTCTTTCGCCTGTGATTTTACGAAAACTGCACAAACAGATTAAGGACGAAAAACAAGGCACTGAACATTAAACTAGTAATGAGTTATGAGCGGTGAAATATCTTGTTTCCACCATAACTGACAACTCATAACTGACAACTCATAACTAACTATGAATTATCTCGTAAACGAACAGCATTCCGGAGAGCGCATCGACAAGTTCCTTGTGGGTGTCATGGAAAACGTATCCCGTACCGACGTGCAGAAACTGATTGCCGCAGGCGAAGTCAAGGTGGGCGGTGCGAAGGCTCCCAAGAATTTCCGTGTAGAGACGGGCATGGTGGTGGTGGTGGATAAGATTCCCGAAAAAGAAGCCAGCACTCTGGAACCCGAAAATATTCCGCTGGATATCGTTTACGAAGATGACGACATCGTGGTGCTGAACAAGCCCCGCAACCTGGTGGTGCATCCGGGAAATGGTGTGCAGAACGGGACCTTGGCGGCAGGGCTCCTGTATCATTTCAAGGAAAATCTTTCGGCGGTAAACGGACCGCTCCGCCCGGGTATTGTCCACCGTTTGGACAAAGATACGCCGGGCCTTATGGTGGTGGCCAAAAACGATGCCGCCCACAGGCACTTGGCTCTCCAGCTGGAAACCCGGACACTGCACCGTACTTATAACGCCCTGGTGTGGGGACATGTCCGCGACCTGGAAGGGACCATCGACGCGCCCATCGGCAGGAACCCCAAGAACCGCTTGAAGATGGCGGTGGTCAAGGACGGCAAGCCCAGCCGTACCCACTACGTGGCAAAGAAGTTTTTCGCCTTCGCGACCCTTCTGGAACTGCAGCTGGAATCGGGACGCACCCACCAGATTCGCGTACACAGCCGTTACATGGGACACCCCGTGGTAGGGGACCCGCTGTATGACGGTCGCGACGGATGCCTGAACCGCGTGTCCCCCCTGATGAAGGACATTGCGGCCAAGGTTCTGGAAATTGCGCCGGCCCAGCTTTTGCAGGCGGTGAAGATTGAGCTGATTCACCCGACTACGGGCAAGAAGATGAAGTTCAAGGTGCCTCTGGAAAAGCCTTTTGAGCAGGTGCTGAAACTCTTGAAGAAGGAATGTCCTGCAGACGCTCCGACCTTCGACGAAGACGAAGGGTTCCACGATTTTGATGCGGACATCCGCTTTGACGAAGGATACGAAGAAGAATTCGATGAAGAATCGCTGGACAAGTTCGACGAATGCGTATTTCCGGAACTGAAGGAAAGAAAGACCCGTGCCCAGCGTCATGCCGAAAAGGCGGCGACGGCTGCTCACCGCAGGGCCAAGGCCGCCGAACGCAAGCGAATCAAGCAGGAGAAGGCCGCCCGTAGACGTGGAATCGCTCCCGAGGATTTTGTAGAACCAGGATACGAGCCCACCATCGATCCGGATTTACTGTAATTGCTAATTTTAAAGTCAAACAAAGGATAAAACATGCGTGATCAATTCGAAAGCCCGCTTAATAAGCGTTACGCCAGCAAGGAAATGAGTTTCATCTTCAGCCCGCAGTACAAGTTCCAGACTTGGCGGAAGCTCTGGATTTACCTCGCTGAATCCGAAATGGAACTCGGCCTCCCGATTACGCAGGAGCAGGTGGATGAACTGAAGGCCCACGAAAAGGACATCAACTTCGAAGTCGCCGAAGAAGAAGAAAAGCGCCGCCGTCACGACGTGATGAGCCACGTTTACGCTTACGGCGTGCAGTGCCCGAAGGCCAAGGGCATCATCCACCTCGGTGCAACGTCTGCTTTCGTGGGCGACAACACCGACCTCATCCAGATGCAGCAGGCCATGATCCTCGTCCGCAAGCGCCTTTGCCGCGTGATGGACAAGCTTTCCAAGTTTGCCATGGAATACAAGGACATGGCCCAGCTCGGAGCCACGCACTTCCAGGCCGCCCAGCTCACCACCGTCGGTAAGCGCGCTTGCCTCTGGCTCCAGGACATGCTCATCGACCTCGAAGAATTGAACTTCCTCATCGAAGTGCTTCCGTTCCGCGGCGTGAAGGGCACCACCGGTACGCAGGCCAGCTTCATGGACCTGTTCAACGGCGACGAAGAAAAGATTATGGAACTCGACCGCCGCGTGACCGCCAAGGCGGGCTTCAAGCGCGTGCTCACCATCACCGGCCAGACTTACACCCGTAAGTGGGATAACCGCGTGAACCAGGTGCTCAGCTCCATCGCTCAGTCTCTGCACAAGTTTGCCACCGACATGCGTCTGATGCAGGGTGTGAAGGAAGTGGAAGAACCCTTCGAAAAGACACAGATCGGCTCCAGCGCCATGGCTTACAAGCGTAACCCGATGAGGAGCGAACGCATTTGCTCCCTGGCCCGCTTCGTGATGGCCCAGGTCAACAGCACCGCCTTCACGCAGGCGACGCAGTGGTTCGAACGCACCCTCGACGATAGCGCCAACAAGCGTCTTGCCATTCCGGAAGCGTTCCTCGCCATGGATGCCATGCTCATCATCGCTGAAAACG
>CAMHDS010000080.1 GCA_946183925.1 uncultured Fibrobacter sp.
GCTTGCCGGAACCCGGCTTCAGGATCACAGCGGCGATGGCGTTCTTGCGGCGGCCCGTGCCACGGTAGATCTTCTTGTTCTTTGCGGTAGCGATAGAGGTATCCTCCGTTCTAAAGATTAGAAGTCAACGACTTCGGGGTTTTGTGCCGCGTGCGGATGTTCGGCGCCGGCATAGATTTTGAGTTTCTTGACCATCTTGTGGCCCAGAGCGCTGTGAGGGAGCATGCCCCAGATGGCAGCTTCCAGCGGAGCGGTGGGGTGCTTTGCCAAAAGGTCGGCAAAGTTGATCCAGCGTTCGCCAGCGATGTGACCGGTGTGGTGGAAGTACTGCTTCTGAAGGTTCTTGTTACCGGTAACGGCAACCTTTTCAGCGTTGATGACAACCACGTAATCGCCGGTATCGACGTTGGGGGAATAGATGGCCTTGTGCTTACCCATGAGGAGGCGGGCAACTTCGCTTGCGACGCGACCCATAGGCTTGCCCGCTGCATCCACAAGCTTCCACTTGCGGGTGACGGACTTGGGGTTTACCGTAATGGTCTTCATGTAAATCCTCTAGTTAGATGATTCTGGGACAAAGGCGTCCCGAGAAATGCGAGCTAAATATAGAAGGATTTGGAACAGCCCACAAGGGTCAAAAACACTTTTTTTCACGAAAAATGTTGATATATAAGGGTTTTAAGCTCTATCAATTATATGAATCATAATAATTGATATATTATTTTGGCCCTTATTATACCGAAACGAAGGGGATTGAGTTGTGAGTTACGAGTTGTGAGTTGTGAGTAGTGAGTAGTGAGTTCTTATAATCGCGCCTCCGGCGCCTAATCGACAACTAATTTCACATTACGCACTTTACATAAAACTTCTTGTTTCTATCAGCCCTAACACCTAACCCCTAGATCCTAGCCTCTAGCCCCTACCCACTATTTTCTTTCCGAAGCGGCTTTCCGCATAAAGGCCAGGGCCTTGCTCCGGCGGCGGGCGGTCTCCTGCAGATTCACGGACTCGTCGTACTCGTCCACAATCTCGCGGCCAAGGATTTCTTCCAGCACGTCTTCCAGGGAGACGATCCCTGCGATGGCACCGAACTCGTCCACCACGCCCACCATGTGGCCCCGCTGTTTCAAGAACCGGAGCAGCAGCTTTTCAAGAGTCACGCTGTCGGGAATCAGCTGCAAGGGCCGCATCAGTTTGCGGAGCTTGATGTCGCGCTTGCCTTCGGCCAGGTAATTATAGGCATCACGACGCAGCACGATTCCAATCCATTCGTCCTTCTTTTCTCCGTACAGCGGAATCCTGGAAAAGGGCCAGTTACCCCGCTCGTCCAGGGTCTCCCCGATGGTCTTGTCGGCCGGGAGGCTGAACACCACGTGCCTGGGCGTCATCACCTTGCGAGCTACCACGGATTTCAGGGCCAGAATATTCTTGATGACCGCCGCCTGATGGTTGTCAATCACCTCTTCCCTGAGACCGAGACTTACCAAGCTGTTGATATCCTCGATGCTCACCTCTTTCTTCTCTTCGTCTTCGTGAGTCCAGTGCTTGGTGAGGGTGAGGCAGAGCCAGATGATTCCCGTCAAGCTCAAGACCTTGGTAATGTAATAGAACGGTACCGCCACGATTGGGGCAATCACCTTGGCCTGTTTTACGCCCAGAGTCTTGGGAGTGATTTCGCCAAAAAGCAAGATGAGAATAGTGAGCGCGATGGGGAGCGCGTACTGCCCCGATTCCGGCAGGCGGCGTACGGCGAGGGCCGTAGCCAGGGAGGCTCCGATGGTGTTTGCGATGGTGTTCACCACCAGCACCGAGGCAATGTATCGGTCAATGTTTTCTTTGACGTGAGTCAGGTACTTGGCGGTAAAACTCTTGCGGCGCTGCAGGGATTCTACCGTGCTGGGAGGCACGCTGTAAAACGACGCTTCCGTTACCGAACAGAAGGCCGAAAAGAAAAGGCAGCAAAGAACGGTGATGACTATAGCTAGCATAATTTACGGTTCAAAATTTATCAGCGAAGGTTCCACGGCCCAGAACTGGGTACGTTCCGCCTCCCTGAAAAAGTCCATGACAGCCTTGGAGCTGGGCACCGGCACCAGGTAGGATTTTTCATTCGCGAACTGTACCAGCTCCACGTCGGTAGATTCCCCGATGTCGGCAAGGCGCTTGGCCTCGGCAATGGCCACGTCCAATCCGCCCAGCTTGTGGACCAGCCCGGCCTCCATGGCCTTCCAGCCCACAAAGACCCGGCCCCCGCCGTAAGCGGTATCGATTTTCGCCTTGTCTACGCCGGTGGCCTGGGAGACCACCCCGACAAACCTGTCGTAAAACTCGTCCATGTAATCCTGCAGGGCCTTTTTCTCCTCATCGGTCCAAGGCCTGGTGAAAGTTTCCGCGTCGGCGTAGTCGTGGGTCTTGACTGTTTCCGCCTTGAGCCCCAACTTAGAAAGCAGGCCGGAGGCGTCCACCTTGCCGCCGTAGATGCCGATGCTTCCTACAAAGGAGAAAGGTTCAGCCACAATCTCGTCGGCGCCGCAGGCGATGTAGTACCCGCCGGAGGCGCCCATGTTCCCAATGCTCGCCACGATAGGCAGCCCCAACTTGTGCAGGTTCTTGAGAGCCGCCCAAATCTTGTCGGAGGCAATGGCGGAACCGCCCGGCGAAGAAATGCGAACCACCAGAGCCGACATTCCCCCGCCACTGGCAATCCTGTTCAGCGTAGCAGAAACGGACTTTTCCATAGCGCCGTCGATTGTTCCGTCGATATTCAAAAGACCGATACGGGCACGATGGGACCAGCTTTCGTTAAAGATTTTTCGGTCCGTCGGTTTCCAGGTGACATAGCCCGCATAGGGAGCATCCAGATCAAAGAAGGTCTTCAAAGCGTAAGACGGCACCTGGTCTATATAAAGAATGGAATCGATGACTCCCGCCTGCAAAGCCGCCCTGGCGCTCACCAGAGGAACCTTCGCCAAAGAATCCAGGGACGCGGCGGCCTTTTCCACAGGCATCTGCTTGCGGAAAGCCATACGGCCCGCCACGTAGGCGTTCATCATCTTCCAGAAATCGCTGTAGAGTTCAAGCCGGTTTCCGCGGGACTCCGCTGACATGGAATCCGCAATGTAGGGCTCCACCGCCGACTTGTAGGCGCCATGCCGCAAAAATTCCACCTTCACGCCAAGCTTGTCCAGCAGGCCCTTGTAAAAAAGCGTGTTTCCGCCTACACCACGCCAGGAGAAATGGGCCGAAGGCTCCACCACGATTCGGTCCACGGAGGAAGCCGCCAACAAAACAGAAGGTCGCACGTCGTCCATGTAGGCAATGACCTTCGCTCCCCGGGCCTTGAGCTTCATGACGCCACGGTTGATTTCGTTGGAGACTCCCACGTTTCCCTTGTAGCCAGAAAAGTCCAACAGAACGATACCTGCCGACGGATCACGAAGCAGGTGTTCAAACAAGGTCCGTACCTTCATGAGGGCGATGGACTGGGGCCGTATAAAAGAGAAGGGACTTTCCACTTCGGAGACTTCCATGTCCAGAGGCACACGTACAATCTGGGCGAAGGTAGTGGCATTGGGATTCCGGGCGGAGTGGTACCCCCAGGTCACACCCTTGGGCAAGTAATCGTCATAGACCTTTACCGCCACGTTGTTGTGGCCGCCGAAAGCCATGGACATAGTAAAAGTATATTCGTCATCATCACCATAGACTGGCATCTTGAAACCGTAGCGAGTGCCGTACAATTCCAGTTCGAAAAGCAGTCGGTGTTCCTCCCAGTCTTCCACATCGTAGCTCACGCTCAAGTTCCGCCCAAGTCGCAGGGTAGCGCCCGCGTTGTGAACGCGGTCCATCGATTCTGGCCCTGCATACAGCAGGTTCTCGCAAGAATACCCGAGGGACAAGAACCTAAACGGGCGAAGCATCACGCCCTGAGTGTAAGACCACTCCGTCCCTTTGAATGCAGAACTCCTAAAGGCCGTCAGGCGGCTACCCCAGAAAAAATACCGCCGGAGAATGTCGGTAGAATAAGTCAAGTTCCAGCGGGATTCATCTAGCCCCTTGTCCGCATAGCGGTACTCGAAGCCCGCGCCCAGGTGGTCCAGATTACTGCCCACGCGGAACTGGGAAATTTCATTGTTGTATTGATAGTCCAGCAGGGTTCCCCAGGAATCAAAAGACGTGAGACCCGCGGGGTTCCCGAAAATACCATGGGCCCCTTCTAAGGACACAAAGCCAGATTCGCCCGGCAGGTAGGCGAAAGCGGGAGCGAGAAGGAACAGGCAAAGACGAAAGAACGGACCTACGGTCCTACAGACGAAAGACGAGAGATGCCGCAGGAAAAAACACTTCTGGTAACCTTGTTGCATTCGTGACCGTCCTGTGGTTTACGGGAATTCTGCCCTTAAATATAGTTCCACCTTGTGACCCGTCTCGAAACCGAACAGGTTCCCACGATTCATTTCGTAGGCCATACCTATACCGAAGGGGAACGGAAACCACCCGACATAGCGAGCAATTTCGCCCCGCATTCGGAACCCACGATACATGTCGTCCATCTTCTGGTAGTCCTTTGCCAGGTTGTGATTTTCCGATTCCTGAATACGCCAACGAAAGAGAAACACGTAGCCCACCTGCCAACCAGTACGAGCGTACTTATCCCAGAAGGTGTTCCAAACAAACGATGTCTTGACACCTAGTTCATCGCCAGGCTGATAATTCCGGTCTTCGATAAAGGAGTAGTACTGCCCCGAAAGCCCCAGGACCATGTTCGGGCTAAAGCGGTACACACCCATAGGCTCGATTCCTAGACGTTCAAAACGCTCGACATGGCTCCCGTCACCAGGCTTAAAGCGCCAGCTCACGTTCAGACCGAAATAGTCCAGCGGAAAGAACTTCATGCCTACAAAGGATTCATTAAGACCGTTCACCTGCAGGTTCATCATCTCGTGAAGCTGGCCATGGAACATGGTCTGCCACTCGTAACTGACAAACCGATAAGACATATCGGTATAAAAACTCAGGCAGTTACAGGGTGCCAATTCTACAGACCATTTCAGGTCTGCACTGTAAACGTCATCACGAAGTTCGCCCACACCGCCAACCATGATGGCATTCAGCGGGGGCAAAACGGGCTTCAAAGGCTCTGTTGCAAAAGCCGAAACCGACAACGCAAGCAGCACCAACGCCAGGCGCAGAACGCCCCGCACGCGTATAAACCTAGTACTTACCGTACTTGTAGCCGTACCCATCCTGGCTACCATGTTCGTACTTGTTGATGACAATGGAAGCATGGGCATTGGGGTTACCCTTCAGAATCTGAGCCATGCCATCTTGGATTGCCTCGATAGCGTGTTTATTATATTCGATAACCATCACTATCTGGGAAGCTACACGACAAGCAAGGGCAGCATCCGTCACCAACATGATAGGTGGAGTATCGATGATAATCAAGTCGTACTGCTGTTTGAATTGTTCAATCAACTCGACAAAGTGTTTGGACCCCAGCAACTCCGCAGGGTTAGCAGGCACATTTCCACAAGGCATCACGAATAGATTCTCCACTTCGGTGGAGCAAATCACCTCTTCGGATTTAACAGCCCTCAACAGAACCTGAGACAAACCATTTCCACGCTTGATTCCAAATTCCTTATGCAGGCGGCCTTTACGCAAGTCTGCATCTATCAGCAGAACCTTTTTACCAAGACCGGCATACAGCGCAGCCAGGTTCACCGAAATAAAGCTCTTGCCCACACCCGGGATAAGGCCACTCACACCAATAACAGGCTGGTCCGAATCCATCATGGAAAATTCCAGGGAAGAGCGCAAGGCGCGCAAGGATTCAACAGCCACATCGTCGGGTTCTACCACTGCCAGCGGTCTAGTTCCCTTTGTTCCCTTCGGATTGCCCTTAGGTACCTTGGCATAAACAGTGAATCCAGTTTCCTTTTCGATGAAGGAGGCGCTCTTCACACCACCGCTAACCTTATCCTTTAACGAAACAATGGCCATCCCCAACAAAAGACCTAGGAAAAGGAATATTGCAAGAATCACTTTTTTCTTAGGTTTTACAGGTTTCGTTGTCTGCTCAGCAAAATCAACTATACGGACCGACCCAACCTCACCAGCAGAAACTAAGCGCAACTGCTGGACGCTATTCAGCATGTTGGTGTAAAGCACCTTGTTCAGTTCCACCTCGCTAGTAAGCTTCAGAACTTCCTGTTGTGTCTCCGGAAGGTCCTTCACATCCTTCGTCGTAGTGGCCAGTTCACGCCGCAATGTCCTTTCCTGGTCTTCCAGAGTCTTGACCGTGGGGTGCTGAGCATGGAACAAGCGGATAGCTTCCTGCTTTTTCTGCTGGATTTCCAGAATGCTCTGTTCCAGCTTCATCCTTTTCTGAAGCACGATCTGGGTTTCCGCAGCCACGTCCACAGAACCCACCCGGTTCTGGTAGGCGTTCATGTTCATGAGGGAAGAATCCAACCTGGCCTTTAAGTCCGGCAACTGCTTTTCCAGGAACTCCAGAGTCTGCTGGGCTTCCGCATTGCGTTCTTCCACATTCTGTCGCAGGTAAGAAGTCGCCACCTCGTTCAAAATATCGACGGCACGGTCCGGGTAGACATCTTGGTAAGAGAACTCCAGGATTCCCGTACGCTTGCCCTTTTCCTTCACCTCAAAAACCCCTCGGAAGGCTTCCACGGCATCCAGGTAATTCTTCTTGCCAACCTGGAAACGCTGTCCCTTTCTGGCATCCATGCGATAGACACCAAAAACAGCCGTGTCCCCTGCATAGGGGAAATGATAGGTCTGTCCCACCATTCCGGTCATGAGACGCTGTTTATTGTGGTCGTACAGGGCATAACTTGTCGAATCCAGCGCCTTTGCAATCCAGGGCTGTTCCCGTTCCTCTAAAGGAAGGTTATCCCACGGGACTTCAAAATTCATCAGCTCCATGCGGCCTTCACGATGGAACAACCGGTCCCACTTTCCAGCCGGTATAGCGTAATATTGCAGACGCTTTGATTCTATCGTACTTCCAAGGACCTTACGGCTTTTAATAAGCTCTATTTCGGTTTCTGCAGGGCTCGTAGACGCAAAGAGAGAGGCCATGTCCCCCATCAAGGAGGCACCCTTTGCATTCTTCGTTTCTATCTGGAGTAGGGCATCCACCTGATAAACCGGACGAATCCACATCGCCACAAAGACACCCACCGCACCAGCCAATATCAAACAAGGCAACACAATGGCCCAGTTCTTCACTAAGTTCTGAATCAGTTCGGAAAGGTCTGTTTCTTCTTTTTTCAATTTTGCCATACAAAATCCTAATAGTTTTCAGCACCCCTAAAATAATAAAAAAAAATGGCCAAAACATCTACCCAGATTACATCCTAGTCAAAAAGGGCCTCTTGCGAGAAATAAAACTATTACGTGTTGTTATATTTGAGAGAGCCACAAATTGTATTGTTGGTAACACCTGATAGAAATGACCCGCCCGTTATTACTTTTACTCCTGTCTGCATTTTTAAGTTCTTGCGTATGGGACCAGCCAACGGACAATCCTGATTACCTGCCCCTAGATGACAGCAGGTACCCTTATGCCGGAATACCCAGGATGGTCATCGAAACCCTTGATTTTTCACAAATAAGGGACAACTCGACGATGGTTCCGGCCGTCATGCAGGTGTACGGCGAAAAGGGGCCGGAAAGCGACGTAATGGAGCTTTCCATCAGAGGGCGTGGCAGCGCCAGCTACAGAATGCCCAAACACAGCTACAAAATAGAACTGGAAAGGAAAAGCCCTTTGCTGGGGATGTCCAAAGACAAAGACTGGGCCCTGATTGCAAATTTCGGCGACAAAAGCCACCTGCGAAATCCAATTTCATACAAATTAGCATCTTTAATGGGGGCGGAATATTCGCCCCAATGCCGGTATGTTGAATTGTACCTCAACAGAAACTACATGGGACTGTTCCTGCTGGTAGAAACAGTGAAGATCGGCAAGAATAGAATAAATGTCATCAAAGACGAAAACACATTCCTGATAGAAAAAGAAACCGCGGTACGAAGCGACCCGCCCCTCGTGAAAACAGAAAAAGGAAGTCTATTCCATATAAAGCATCCGCTATCGCCATCTCAAGAAAAAATTCAGGAATTGAAGGATTACCTGGACTCCTGGGAATCCTGCCTGCGAAAGCAATCTTTTGGCGATATAGAATCAAGACTAGACCTAACCAGTTATTTTTCCCACTATTGGACCCAGGAACTTTCCAAAAATGTTGACGGGAATTTCGGTCGCAGTGTATATGTCTATTGGCATGGCGACGACCCCATCCACTTTGGCCCCGTGTGGGATTTTGACTTGGCTTACGGCAACAGCACCACCGAAGCCAAAAGGCAGTCATCCGGATGGTACGCCAGAAAAGACGGCTGGCACTCCCAGCTTTTCAGAAACAAAAAAATCGACAGCTTATCTAAAAGCTATTGGCGAGAACACCAAGCACAGGCGTACACCCTGCTGGACACCATAAGCAAATATTCAAAAGAGATCTCCGGGGCCATCCAGCACGAATTCGACCGTTGGCCCGATTTACAGAGCCGAAGCTACTGGGCATACCGGCAATCTTTTTCTTCCTACGACGAAGTCATAGATTCCCTCCAGACATGGTACAAGAGAAGGATGAACTGGATTGACGAGCAACTGTGATTAACCTATCTTTTGCGGGGTTTTAGAATGAACATTGGACTTATATTCGCCGGCGGTGTCGGCTCAAGAATGCATAGCAAGGATTTGCCGAAGCAATTCCTGCGTATTTATGACAGGCCTATCATAGTCCACACCATCGAGCATTTCGAAAGGAATCCTAGCATCGATGCCGTGGTAGTCGTCTGTGTTGCCGAATGGATTGACTTCTTTAAAAATCTAGTGGCACAATACCATTTGACAAAGATAAGCAAGATTGTCCCTGGGGGAGAAACCGGGCAACTTTCCATCTACAACGGTTTGCTCGCCGCACAAGAGACTTCCAAGGGCGAGAAAAGCATCGTCCTCATACACGATGGAGTCCGCCCCCTGATCAACAGCGACTTGCTGACTCAAAATATTGAGTGCGTAAAAAAATACGGTTCTTCCATCACCAGCGGAATCGTTAAGGAGACCATCGTAGAAATCGACGATGGTGGAGCCATAAAGCTTGTGCCCGACAGGGTACATTCCAGAGTTGCGAAGGCGCCCCAATGTTTCTGGCTCAACGACATCCTTGGCGCACATGAAAAAGCCCTCAGCGAAGGTCGGAAGGATTTCATCGATTCCTGCTCCATGATGCATCATTACGGATTCAAACTTCATATGACGGACGGTCCTTACGAGAATATAAAGATCACCACGCCGGACGACTTTTACACCATGCGCGCCATTCTCCAAGTCAAAGAAGACGCTCAAATATACGGGATATAGTATGATATCTATAAAAGAGCTGCCTATCTTTGTCCACAATGGTGAGCCAACGCGTCTCCGTTTACAGATTCGCAAGTTCTTTAGGTTTTGCCGACATCTGTTGGGAAAGTCATGCTGTTTCTTTAAAGTTCTCCCTTTGCAGGATAAAATCGTGGCATCCACTTTTGAGGGACGGCGCTACGGAGACAACTCCCAGTTCATCCTTGAAGAATTACACCGGCTAAATCCGTCTATAAAAATCGTCTGGATTAAGGCAAAGAATTACAATTACCCCATTCCAGACTACATAAGCGTTGTAAACGACCGTTCAACCATAAGAAAGGCTTACGAATACGACACAGCAAAAGTATGGCTCGACACCCATCTGTTGGACAAGTTCCTCTCTCGGCGAAAAAAACAATTATTCGT
>CAMHDS010000081.1 GCA_946183925.1 uncultured Fibrobacter sp.
GAACACGACCTGCTCGAGTGTGTGGCGAAAGCCGCGCCAGGTAACGCCGAGGAATGCCCTCGCCAACAGCATTGCAAGAGCATCCCAAAACATAAACAAACCCAAATTGCGCCTGCAGTGCAGACGCAATTTAAACTGTTTTTAACGTTCGCTCATGCCGAGCGGGCTAGAGGATTATTATGGCAAGAAAAACTGATAAATTGGCTGTCGCAGAGTTCCCGCTTATTGACGAAACCTTACTCAAATCGCGGATATACACCATCCGCGGGGTCAAGGTGATGCTCGATGCCGACCTGGCCGAGATTTATGGGTATACGACAAAGAGATTTAACGAACAGGTGAAAAATAATATCGAAAAATTTGATGAAGATTTTCGCTTCCAATTAACTTTAAAGGAGGCGGAAACATGTTCAAGGTCGAAAATTTCGTCCTTGAACAATAGTCGACGAGGGACTAACATAAAATATGCACCCTACGCATTCACCGAACAGGGTATCTACATGCTCATGACGGTGCTCAAGGGCGAACGGGCGACTGCTCAAAGCAAGGCTTTGATTCGCCTTTTCAAGCAGATGAAGGACTGCATTGTGGAAAACCAACAGTTGATTGGGGTTGATTTGTTCTGCTCAAAATATAGCCCTGCCGATAAGGACGAGGTGTAAAAAACATGTATTTCAAGGTGTATTGTAATGTGTATTGACAAGTGTATATACATTTTCTATAATAGAGAGGTCAATAGATGAATATCACAAGGCACGCTTTTGAGAGGATGCGTGAAAGAGGATTCACCGTGGAAATGCTCGGAAAGGTTCTGCGGAGAAAAGGCTTGGTACGCGCCCCATCTGATAAAGAAGGTGTTTCTAAAATCATTACCGAAGTTGATGATCGATTTTGGGCGTTATTTTTCTCTGACGATTTGAAAACTTTGATAACTGTAAGGAGAGCTCATGAAGACGAAGTTCAAAAAGCGCGAGAAGGTTAGGCTGCCCAAGGGGTTCAAGCTGGTTGACGATTTCTTGTCTAAAGAGGAGATTGAAGCGCTTGAAAACGACACCTCGATGAGAGATCCGATGGTTATCACCGGCGGTCATGAGTCGGAGACGCTGGAGGAATCCATTGCGCGTATCAGTCGCGCTATTGCCGAGGCCAAGGAAGAAAAGAAGATGTATTCCATAAGGCTCAAGGTCAAAACGGTGGAATCGATCAAACGCAAGGCCGCCGCCGTGGGCATCCCCTACCAGACTTATGTAAACGCGCTGCTCGACAACGCGGCATCTGCCTAATGTGGGTGACAACAGAGAGCGTTGACTTTATTGCCAACTTATCGGTACATCATTCCCCAACAGCCTTGAAGCTCTTGGGGATATTCAGGCGCCAGGTGCCCAGACTGAAGGATTTTCCGTGGGTCACTTTCTTGATGAAAATTTCCAGAAAGACTTTTCCGTCCCGCTCGAAGCGGATGTTCTTGGGCATGGTGCGGCCTTCGAGGGTCCCTTCGTCCAAAAAGACGGTCTTTTCCGGCTTGCCGTCGCGGCCCGTGCGCAAGAGCCACTGGACGCGTCCGTCCTTTTCGGCGTAGCTGAACAGGCGTCCGGTGGATTCCTTCGCGCTCACGATGGTCACACCCGCCGAATCCTTTGACCCAGTTTTCTCGAAGCGCTCCGGAAGCAGCTTGCCTTCGAAGAGGGCCGCGACCTGATGGATATGCACCAGCGGGAGCGTGTTGTCGTTCAAGAGGCCCACCATGTAGCCGTTTCCCTTTACGTAGAGCTTCTCTGTCGGGAACACCATCTGCCAGCCTGTTTCAGTCCAGAGCATCGAGGCGACGCCGATTCCCAAGGGGCCCGTCAATTCAAGTCTGTAACGTTTCCCGGGCACAGAGAAAAGTACGGCGTCGAACTCCTGGACCTTGCCGTCTTCTTGGGTGATGTTCAGCTGGAATTTAGCCCGCAGACTGTCGGGGCGGGCCTGCTCCTGGGCGCATGCCGCAGAACCTTCGCAAGTGCCTGCAACGCCACGGCTCCCGGCGCAACCCGCCAGAAGAACTGCGGCAACAAAAGCAAAAAGGATGGTGTATGTTCCGAGACCTTTCATTTTCACAGGTAGATTCTCATCCTTGCAAGGAAGACGTCAGCGGTGGTTCTTCAAAAATTCCTTAGCGGCCTTGCTGTTGGGCCTGAGTTTGAGTACCAGCTTGTAAGACTTGACCGCGTCGGCGGTCTTGCCAAGCCCTGCCTGGATGGCACCCATGTGTTCCCAGTAAATGTAATCTTCCTTGAAATGCTCACTCTTGATTTGCTGCATCACGGCGTAGGCTTCTTCGAATTTTCCCTTGCGGTAGAGCCCCCAGGCCTTTGAGTCCAAGAACGCTTCCGACGGAGCTTTGCCCTTTTCGAGTGCAAGGGCCTTGTCTACCAGCGCAATTCCCTTGTCCACCTCTTCGGGAGAACGGTTCAGGTCAATCAGGGAGTATCCATAGTAGTTGTACACTTCGGGCCTGTCCAGCTCGCCCCTGTCCGGGGCGGTCAGCAGGTACTCGAACAGCTTAAAGGATTCGTCGTATTCTCCCATGCGTTCCAGGTTCATGGCCATGTTGAAACGGATCAGCAGACTGGTGGAATCCCCCATCAGCATGCTTTCCCAGAACAGGTTCGCCTTGGACCGCGCCTCACGCGCCTGAAAAAGCATAAGGGAATCAGACTTGCCGTCGGATTCTATTTCCTGTGCCTGCGCTACCAGAATCTTTGCGTAGGTATGCTGCAAATGCCTGTAGGTTTTTTGGGCTTCGTGATTCACCTGGGCAACCGATGCGGAATCGGCGATGCCTGCCATGGGCGTCCAGTTGGTCCAGACTCCAAGCAAGGAGTCCAGCAGATAATAGGCCTGCTGGTACTTGCCCGCATAGCCGTAAGTCATGGCCAAGAAATCCTTGTCGCCTCCGTCCAGAATAGAATCCGCACGCACGGCATAGGCGACAGCGGCGTCCTTCTTTTTTTCGGTAAGGGCGATTCCGGCCAGAGCCCTGCAGGCCTGGGCCGCAAAGGGCTTGCTGGTGAGGCCCTCCAAGGCCTTGTTGTAATGGACCTTCGCGCTGTCCACCTCGTTTTGGGCGTATTCGTAGTTGGCCAAGAAATAAATCAGTACGGGAGATTCCAGATGGTCGGTGTAGATTTTTTTCCGCAAAAAGGCCAGGGCATCGGCACGGCTGTCCTTGGCGATCACCAGGAGCACCAAGTTGATCATGTTCTCTTCGTATTCCGACACGGTGCTGAGGGTATCCACGATAGCCCGGGCCTCGGCATTGCGCTTTTGGATGATAAGCCCCTGCACCTGCTGGAGCAGCATCTTCTTGTCGCCGGTAGCCTCGTAGCCCTTGGCAAAGAGTTCCACCACGGCGGAATCCTTCTGCATTTCAACAAGCAGATTCAGCTGCCGCTGGAAAAGCGAAGAGATGTAGTTCACCTGGGGGAGCAGCAGGTCATAGACCCGCACCAGTTCCTTCTTGTCTTGCACCGCTTCCAAAAACAGGCTGTAATCGTATAGAAGGGTGAAGTCCTGATAGCGAGAAGAATCCAGCGCCAGGTTGAAATACCGACGGGCGGAATCCGCGATTCCCGCCTTTACATACAACTTGGCAAGGAGCTCGTACTGACCGGGGTTAGGCTTGCCTTTCAGCTGGTTGGCGCGCTGGGCTAGCACCAGCGCGGCAGAATCTTCGCCGTGGGCGGCAATCCGTTCGGCCACGGCGAAGGAGAGGTAGCGGCTTTCAGGGTCCGCCTCGAAAGCCCGCTGCCAGAAAATTTCGGCCAGGGCCTTTTCGCCCCGGAGTTCCATTTCCATAGCTCGGATGAACGATTCGTGAGCCACGTCCAGATTCTGGACCGTGGGCGCCTGCTTCTTTTCTGCCTGCTGTGCAACGGCTTTTGCGATGGCGGCAGAATCCGCAGCGGTCAAGGTCGCCTGGCCGCCAGCGTCCTTGCGGGGTGCAGAACTGCACGCCGCCAAGAGCGCCACCAGCGCTATCGTCCAGAAAAATGTCAGACCTCTACGGAACATGGCTAGTCGGCAATCACAAAGTCAATCTTGGTGTCGGGCAACAGGTAGTCGCCCTCCTTGGGAGAGGTCTCTATGACGGTGTTCGGGGCTTCGCCGTTTTCGGCCTTAATCCGCTTCACGTTGCCCACCTTGAACCCAAGCTGTTCCACTTTCACGAACACGTCGTCGATGACTTCGCCCGCAAAGGAGGGCAGCAGCACGCGCCCGAGGGTTTCGCCTGCAGAGATGATGACGTTGACGGTATCGCCCACGCGGGCGGTGTCGCCTGCCATGGGATCTGTGCGGATTACGACTCCGCGGGGAATGCTCTTGTGGGCGCCCTTGATGATCTCACCCTGCACAAGGCCTGCGCGGGTCAGGGTGATGGTGGCCTGCTTCTGGCTCTTTCCGCGAAGGTCCGGAATTTCCACCTGACGGAGTCCGAGGCTTCTCGTAATCTGAACGGTGCGGCCCACCTTGGCCATGCGACCGGCGGCGGGCATCTGCACCAGCGCTCGGCCCGCGGGCACCTGGGCGTTGTAGCGGCCCTCTTCCAGCCACTTGGCCTTGAAGCCCACAGCCGACAGCGCGGCATCCGCTTCAGCTTCGGTCATGCCTTCCAGGTTGGGCACTTCGGCGGTGCTGGTGAACTGTCCGGAGAAAATCGGCAGCGCAATCTTATCTACCGCAAGGGCGAGAATCACCAGGAGTACCACCCAGGCGATGAACGCCCTGATGAACGGAGATGTCTTGAACCACTTAAAAAATTTCTTTATCTTACTCATTTTGTGTCCAAATTATCGCTAGTCGCAAATCATTTAATTTTTCATTTCACATTTCACATTCCACATCCCACGTTCCGCCTTCCCGGGGTTTTAGGGGTGTCCCCTAGGAGAGGGGGTAGCGGCTGATGCGGCCAGGTGGCGGGTTCTTTTGATTGCCGCTCTAGGCAAGTTGCCCGCCACGACGCAGCAGCGGCGAGGGGGAGGCTTCCCCCCTTATCCCTTGGCGGCTTTTTCCTGTAGCGACTCCTCGTCAAAGATTACGATGTCCTTGCCGGTGATGGCGATAGCGCCGGCTTTCACCAAGATGGAGCTGATGCGGCTCACGGTTTCGCGGGTGGTGCCCGACATGTCCGCCAGCTGCTGCTGGGTGGGGCGGTTGTGGATGACGGTGACCATCTTGCCGTTGTCGGTGTGGATGCGCACGCCGCGTTCTTCCATGAGGTTCAGCAGGGTGCCGGCCACGCGGCCGCTGACCGACATGGTGGAGAGGGAGCCGATTTGCTTGTTAGCCTTGCGGAGTCGCTTGCTCATTTCGGAGAGGAGCGACATGGCCAGCTCGGGGTATTGCTTGATGAGCGAGAGGAAGGCATCGCGGTAGATGATCATCAGCTGGGAGTCGCTGACGGTGCGGACCGAGGCGGAGCGGGGCTCGCCGTCGATGAGGGACATTTCGCCGAAGAAGTCGCCGCGTTCGAGGAAGCTGAGGATGGTTTCGCGGCCGTCGACGCCGGTCATGTACACTTGGACAGAGCCCGAGGCGATGAGGTAGAGCGCCTGGACGGAGTCGTCGCCTTCCAGCACTACGGTTTCGTCGCGATTGAAGTTCTGCACCTCAACCAGGTCGCCCAGGAGCCTCAGCTGGTCGTCGGACAGTTCCGAGAACAGTTCTACGCCTTTCAGCAATTCCAATACAGATGCGTCCATGTTTTCCTCTCTTCTTTTGGCCGCGCCGGGGCGGCGGCTTTAGTCCAAATCCACGATGATGCTCTGGTCGCGCTTTGCGCCGATGGAGATCATGCCGATTTTAACGCCCACCAGCTCCGCCATGCGGTTCAGGTACTTGCGGGCGTTTTCGGGCAGGTCTTCCAGCTTGCGGCACTTGGTGGTGTCGCATTTCCAGCCGGGCATTTCTTCGTAGACCGGCACGCAGCGGCCCACCTTGGAAAGCTGGTTCGGGAAGTTCTCAATCTTTTCACCGTCGCATTCGTAGTGGGTGCAAATCTTGATGGTATCGAAGGTGTCCAGCACGTCGAGCTTGGTAATAGCCAAATGAGTGAGGCCGTTCACCACGGCAGCCTTGCGGACCACCGGAGCGTCGAACCAACCGCAGCGGCGGTTGCGGCCCGTGGTGGCGCCGTATTCGTTGCCGATCTTGCGGAGGGTGTCGCCGGTTTCGTCCAGAAGTTCTGTCGGGAAGGGGCCGTTACCCACGCGGGTGGTGTAGGCCTTGACCACGCCCACCACCTGGTCGATGGCGGTGGGGCCAATGCCTGCGCCGCAGCTTGCGTAACCTGCAACCGTGTTGCTGGAAGTCACGAACGGATAGGTACCCTGGTCCACGTCGAGGATGGTGCCCTGGGCGCCTTCGAACACCAGGCGCTTGCCGGCCTTGACGGCGGCATAGAGCATGGCGCTCACGTCCCGCACAAACGGCTTGATCTTCTGGCCCAGTTCCAGGTAGTCCTTGATGACCTGTTCGGGGTCGATTTCGGGCACGTCGTACATCACCTTGAATTCTTCGTTGTGGACCTTGGCCATGGCTTCGACGCGGGGGCGCAGTTCGCGTTCGTCCATCAGGTCGCCCACACGGACGCCGATACGGTTCACCTTGTCGCTGTAGCAGGGGCCGATGCCGCGGCCCGTCGTGCCGATGGCGGCCTTGCCGGCCTTCTTTTCTTTGGCCTTGTCGAGGGCAGAGTGGTACGGCAGCACCACGTGGGCGTTATCGGCAATGAACAGGCGGCCTTCGGGGTTGATGCCCTTGGTGTGCAGGTCGGCGATCTCGGCCAGGGTCTGCACCGGGTCCAGCACCACGCCGTTGCCGATGACGCAAATCTTGTCGTCGTGCATAATGCCCGAGGGAATCAGGTGGAACACGAACTTCTTGTCGCCCACTTCGACGGTGTGGCCAGCGTTTGCGCCGCCCTGGAAACGCACGATATAGTCTGCGTCCAGCGTCAGAAAATCAACAACCTTGGCCTTGCCTTCGTCACCCCACTGGGAACCGATTACAACACGATTTGCCATATATCCTTCATTCTGTTGACGGCCCGGCGGCGCAAATCTCCAAAAGGAGCAGTCCCGCGGGTCGATTGCTTGTTAAACGACGAAATTCAAGCGCAGAGGCCTTCCCTGCGCCCTTTTTCGCCTAAAAGATAAAAAAGTGGGCGGGACGCGGGACTGGGAGGGGCTGGCAATGCGGCAAAAACGGCCAGAAAACGCTCCCGCTAAAACACCGCAAGCTAATCGTCGGCACGTTCTAACCCACGCAAGCTTTCGTCTATAAAGTTAAACGTCTTTGCGTAGGCTTCGTCGCGCACGTCCTTGCGAGATAGGAACAGGTCGTGCAAGCCGCCCGCCACCGTTTCCGTCGTTACCTTCGTCCCGACTTTCGGCGCCCACATCTCTATATGCTCCACATCCAGCACGCCATCGCAATGCATTTGGTTCTCTGACCATTCATCGTCATCATCGCTACAGTCCCCATGCAACACAAGCACCGGTGAATTTATATGAAATCCCTTGTGCAATTCCAGCTGGGCCCTATGAACCCCGCGTATCCACCCCAAGAACTGCTCCGGCCGTTTTTCGCTTTTCCACTCCGTATTGTATTGCCACTCGCCATAACGCTCCCTGTTGATCGCGTAGGCGTAATTCGGATTCCCGCTGGACCCAATCGAAAAGTCGGGCAGGTACATGGCCAGCTCCGAAATGACCGGAACCGCGACATTGCGCACAAGCCAGTTGAAATTGAAATCAAAGAAAGGACTGTTCAAGACGAGAGCCGCAAGCTTTTCGGCTGGACGGGACTCCGCATAAAACGACACCAGCAAGCCGCCCTGGGAATGCCCTATCAAGACCAGCGGCAACGAATACGCACGCCCTGTACGCTCCTTCGTAATCACCCGCGCAAGTTCCACCGCAAAATCCAGCTCCGGAAAAAACTCCCGCATGTTCCGCAGGTCACCCCGACGGTCCCCAGGCGCAAAGGAACGCCCGCAATAATGCAGGTCTATCGCGAAAAAGGCATAGCCCGCCGAATCCGCCTTTTGAGCCATTTCCTTCTGGAAAAAATAATCGTTGTAACCATGCACATACAGGATTATCCCCCGCGCGGGCTTGGCACCGGCCGCATTTTGCGCAGACTCGACACCGGCACCCTCCTCGACATCGGTCGTCGCGGAGTCACTCCCGACGCCGCCATTTCCCGCGGAATCAACGGCAGCGGAATCAACCGCCACCGAACTCCCGAAAGGAAATTCCACCAGAGTCGAACGGAATTCCTTTCCGCCCACATTTGTGCGCATCCCATACTGACGGAAAGGCGCACCCAACGCCACGTCGTCAACACCGTCCGCATAAGCCTGCCACACGTCATGGGCGCTCACCGGAACCTTGACGCCGGAATCAAGTGAGCGCTCCTCTTTCAAAACCCCGTTGGCAAACCCGATGTGGAGCAAAACGGCCACCACAAAAATCAGGCCGACAGCGACAAGTCTAAAATTTTTCACAAGAACACCCTGCAAGTGCAAAAACACTCCATAAACACTTCATCCATGCCGTAAATGATAGCAAGTTTTTCCCAAAAACTGCACACGATAAAAATATAGCCTACGGATAGAAATCCGCAAATTAATCTATATTCCTTCTATGCCAGCAAAGACTCCCGACCCAAACGTCATCCAGCCTATCGCCAACGTGGAGGCATTGACCTTCGTCAAGCCCGCCATCAAAAACCCAAACATCATTGTGGGCGATTTCACCTACATCACCGATTCGGATTTCGAGAGTCACGTGACGCACCATTACGACTTTATCGGCGACAAGCTCATCATCGGCAAGTTCTGCCAGATTGCCGCCAGCGTGGAATTCGTGATGAACGGGGCTAACCACCAGATGAACGCAGCCACCACTTACCCGTTCTATATCTTCGGCACATGGGAGCAGCCCGCCCCGGCCCAGAGCGACCTTCCGCTCAAGGGCGATACCGTCATCGGAAACGACGTATGGATCGGGCAGAACGCAACGATTCTCCCAGGCGTTCACATCGGCGACGGCGCCATCATCGGAGCAAATTCTGTCGTAGCAAGCAACGTCGCGCCCTATACCATCGTGGCAGGGAACCCCGCCAAACTCATCCGCAAGCGATTCGACGACGAACTCACCGCACTGCTGCTCAAGTTCAAGTGGTGGGACAAGAGTATCGACGAAATCAACAGTCTCATCCCCATCCTCACCAGCGGGGACCTGGAAAAAGTGAAAGCCGAGCTCAAGGCCCGGCTTGTGTAAAAGGTGATCCCGCAACGAGTGCGGGATGACAATATAGTTTGTTACGGCAGTGGCGCTTTTCAAGCAAGCTTGACGGCCGCGACGTTCTCAGCCTGCGACTTGCGACTCTCGCGACCTGCGTTTAAATTTTACGGCACTTCAACGCTGTCGAGAATCTTCTGCACCACAGTCTCGGCGGAGACTTCTTCCGCTTCGGCCTCGTAGCTGAGGATAATGCGGTGGCGGAGCACTTCCATAGCGACGGCCTTCACGTCTTCCGGCGTCACGTAGGCGCGGCCCTGGATAAACGCATGGGCCTTCGATGCCTGGGCAAGACCGATGGATGCACGGGGCGAGGCGCCCACTTCCACAAAGCCCACCAGGTCGCTGCGCTTGATGCTGCCCGGAT
>CAMHDS010000082.1 GCA_946183925.1 uncultured Fibrobacter sp.
CTTGCATACAGGCAAACTGCTATTTAAACAATAGACCATGTAGCAAAACGATGCGACTGGCACGGGCCGGCCGCAGACGTGAGCGTTCGTCTTGTTCTCGTTGTTGAAATTGTCGAAGTTTCAGATAGAGAACAAGAGAAAACTCTATTTTCAAGGTAAAATATAACTTATTGATTTGACAAAAGATGTTCTTTTTCATTTTTGAGGATAAAAACAGGCCATTCGGTTGCGAGGGAACACCGTGACCGAGCAACTTCCTGCGTCGCGAACCCATTTTTCGAGGCGAGAGGGCATAGTTGCTAGGCAAAAAATCCGGAGGGTAGCGGCGAACAAAGTGAAGGCGCGACCGACGGTCTTTTTTGCAGGCGACTGTGCTCATGAGGCTCGGATTATTAAAAAAACATCCTGTCATTTTTGTCAAGACGTATTTGCTATATTCTAGCCATTGGCTGATTACTCGGCTTTTTTGTCGGAATTCCCGACCTTTCCCATATCCCCCGACAGGGGCCCGCAAGGGGCATGCTTTCCATAGGATAAGACTATGGGAGATAACAAGGGCGAAATCGTGCTTTACCAGCCGGAAGGCGAAGTGCGGCTGGAAGTTCGTGTAGAAAAAGAGACTGTGTGGCTTACACAGGCACAGATGGCTGTGTTGTTTGAAAGAGAACGTTCTGTCATCGCTAAACATATCGGAAATGTTTTTAAGGAACAGGAACTAGATGAAAAAAGTAATGTGCAAATTTTGCACAATACGCTCTCAAAGTTCAAACCAACCACAATTTACTCATTAGATGTCATCATTTCTGTCGGATATAGAGTAAAATCTCTAAGAGGTACTCAATTCCGCCGCTGGGCCAATCAAGTCCTGAAAGACTACATACTCAAGGGCTACGCCGTAAATCAACGTAAAATTGCGACTGATTTGCAAATTGCGGGGCATCCCCACCTACACTTTCAGCGTTTTCAGATACGCCTTTTGCTCGGGGGTAATCCTGTAACTTTCGATGGCCTTCTGGATAGCCTTGTTGTGGGCCCAGGGTTCCAGTTTATGCTCCTGGATATAAGGTATCGTAGCATCATATTGCTTGGCCAGGGCAGTGGCAAAATACCAGGCCACCATCATCTTTACGTAGTAGTCTTCGCGGTGGACGGCGGCAACCCAGCGCAAGAACACCAGGTCGAAATCCCTGTCCAGAAAATAGGTCATCAGCATCTCGATTCCAAAACGCACCACGTAGGTGTCGTCTTCTACCTGTTCGCCCGAAGCCAGCCGCCCGCGAATCCAGAGCTTTACGGATTTCAGAAGCTTCTCACGATGTTCCGTAGTGTTCCCAAAAACCTTGGGTCTTAGCTGGTCACAGGTTGCCCAGTTGTCCACACAGGGCAGGAATTTTTCTACCTGCGCAATGCATTCGTCAAAGTCCTTGATGCCCGACAGGATAAAGGAGTGGACCTGGTTCTCATCGTAATACTTGTGCGGGAGCTTGTCCAGAAATTTTTCGATGCCTGAATCGGAACAGAATTCTTTTGCGATACGGCGCAGTTCTGGAGTCCGCACGCCGATAACGGTGTCCGCAGGAATCGTAGGAATGAGCCTGCTGTGAAAGGCCTTGAACTTCAGGTCCTGTGCGTTAAACAAGGCCTCTTGAATCCGGCTTTCTACCGAAAACCCCTTGGCAGGCGTTCGCTTCATAAGGGCCTACTTGGACTTTTTCTTTTTCAGGGTTCCGAGAGTGCCCTTGCTGTATTCGCCTATACAGGTGACGGCCTCGCGGGTGCAGGGCGACTTGGGGTCGTAAAAGACCTTGCGGTCGTTCTTGAAAACTTCTTCGACAAGTTCTTTGCCGGGAGCGTTTGTGCCCTTCTGGTACTGGATATCGTAAAAGATGTCGGTGTCGCGGGTGACCACCTTGATTTTTACGTCTACGACATAGGCCCCATGGCGTCCCTTGAACTGGAATCCGTAAGGGATTTCGGTCAACTTGAAATGTTCCAGCTCAGGACCCACATATTCCAGATCGTCCCAATCTTCGCATTCCCCGTTGTCGCGGGCCTTGAACCAGCCTTCAGGATCCCCTTCGTTGGCATCGTCCATGGCCACGTTCAGGGCGCTCAAGTAGCCGTCCCTGACTAGGGCCAATTCCTCTTTGGCTTCGTGGTAGGTATCCATGTCGCCATCGTAGGCAAAAGGCATAACGACGGCAAAGGCAATCAAAAAGGCAAACAAGCGCATTTATTCTCTCCTAAATCTTTAATATTCCTAAAAGCAAACCAGTTAATTCAAAAATACAAAATCCGAATTCCGAACTCCGAATTCCGAATTGACTACGCTTCCCCGATTCGGGTCATCTTCAAGAGAGGCACGCCCGCTTCGCGGCTTTCGGCGAGGTTTATCTCGAAGTCAATACTCCAGTCGTTGAAATCTTCTTCGTCTTGGAGCATCTGCTGGATATGCATCACGTCGCCCTCGTAGGTCACTATGGTGTGGGCGAGAGCGCGGCCTTCTACGTCCATGCGGAACTTGTGGTGTTCTGCCGTGTAGGCGGCCATGATTTCGGTAAGTGTATTCTCTGTCCAGGGCTTGCCTTCGCCGTCCACGAGCATCTGGCCCTCTTCCAGGTCGTTGGCCAGGCTGTCGAGAACTGCTGCAAAATCTTGCTTGGAGAGGCTCCCCATAATCTGGAAAATGCGCTGGCGCACCATACCCAAGAAACGTTTCTTGTCGTAGGTGATGTCAGCGGCGGCCTTGTCGGCACCGAAGGCTTTTTCCGCTTCGTCTTCGGCGGCACCCTCTTCCAGGCGTTTCTGGTAGTCTTCGGGGTGTGCCATCTTTTCCCACTCTTCCAAAAGGCTCGAGTCGGTGCGGCGGATCATGTCGCCCAGGTAGTCCTCCATTTCCCGGAGTTCGTCGTTCTTGTAGCCGTCGGGAACTGTCTGACTCAAAACCTTATAGACATAGTTCAGGTGGCGAAGCAAAATCGCTTCCATACGCTGCAGGCCATACTGCTTTACGTAGCCACTAAAGGTGCTGAAGCTTTCGAACATTTCGCGGACGATGGATTTTGGTTCCACGTTCACGTCTACCCATGGGTGGACTTCGGCAAAGGCATTGTAAGTGTCGTAGATAAAATCCCGCAGAGGCTTGGGATATTCCACCTTCTCGATTTCTTCCATGCGCTGGTTAAATTCCATGCCCTGGGCCTTGAGCTCGTCAAGTCGTGCATTTCGGGCCTTGTTCTGCTGGATGCGGAGGATGGCGTCGGGATTCTCCACGATGGATTCGCATAGGGTGATCACATCCAGTGCGTATTCGGGACTTTCCCTGTCCAGTTTCGGCAAGGTGTCCACCAGGTAAAGCGAAAGAGGCTGGTTCATGGCAAAGTCGTCTTGCAAATCCAAATTGACCCGCAAATGGCTGTAACCAGGAGCCACAGGCTTTACGAACTCCACGATTTTCTTTTCCACCAGACTTCGGAACAGCTGGAAAGAACGGTGCTGCAACTGTTTTTTGCTAGCGGCACTTTCGTGACAGTCCTTGATCAGGTTTCGCATGGCCTTGCAACCGTCGGTTTCGCGACTCAAGATATTCAGGAGCATGCCATGGTCCACATGGAAACTGGAGGTAAGTGGTTCGGGCTGGGCGTCAATCAGGCGTTTGTAGGTGCTTTCATCAAAGGGAACATATCCATGTTCGGGCGGCTTTCTCTTCTGGAACTTTTTTCCGGTTTGGTGGTTCTTGGCCTCCAGTTTCAGGTTCTCGATGACATGTTCAGGAGCTTGAGCCACCACGTATCCGATGCTGTCAAAGCCCTTCCGGCCGGCGCGACCAGCAATCTGATGGAAATCACGTGCGGTGAGGATGGCCGTCTTGTCGCCGCTGTACTTGCAAAGCTGGGTAAAAAGGACGGTACGAATGGGGACGTTCACGCCTACGCCAAGAGTATCGGTACCGCAGATGACTTTCAACAAACCTTGTTGCGCCAGCTTCTCGCAGAGAATGCGATACTTGGGGAGCAGTCCGGCGTGATGCAGCCCAATCCCCTGCTTGAGCCAGCGCTTGACATCGGGGCCGTAGGGGCTAGAGAATCGCACTTCCTTGATGGCTTCGTTTATCTTGACCTTTTCCTCTTTGGAGCAGAGGTCAAGACTCATGAAATTTTGGGCGTTGCTTGCGGCAGCGGCCTGGGTGAAATGCACCACGTAGACGGGTGCCTTGCCCTCGTTCACCAGCTTTTGCACTTCGGTGGAAAGTTCCGTGGTGCTGTAGCTGAAGTCAAGCGGAACAGGTCTTTGCGAGGAACGAACCGTCACGGACTCTCTGCCGGTGTGCTTCGTCATTTCCCTCTCAAAAAATTCCGTCGCACCGACGGTGGCACTCATCAGGAGGAACCTGCTTTGCGGGAGCGTCAGGAGCGGAATCTGCCAGGCCACCCCACGTTCCCTGTCGGAATAGTAATGGAATTCGTCCATCACCACATCGGTAATGGTAAGTTTTTCGCCCTCGCTGAGCGCCATGTTGCTTAAAATTTCTGCGGTGCAGCAGAGTATAGGGGCGTCGTGATTGACGGTGGCGTCTCCCGTAGAAAGCCCCACGTTCTCTGGCCCGAATTCCTTGCAGAGGGCCATCCACTTTTCATTGACCAACGCCTTGATGGGGCAGGTATAGACGCTTTTGCGCCCGTGAACGATGCTGTCAAAATGGAGCGCCAGGGCCACCATGGATTTTCCGGATCCCGTGGGCGTGTTCAGGATAACGTTCTTGCTGTCTAAGAGTTCGAGGATGGCCTCTTCTTGGGCGGGATACAACGTGGTTCCGCGGGACTGCGACCATTCCATAAATGCTTCCAAAATGTCTTCGGAAGCAATCCTTGAACGGTCCCCACCGCTTTTCTCGGCGAGTTTTGCAATGAAATCCTTGAGTGTAGCCCTATTCTGCTCGGTCATGGAGCCAAAAGATAACTATTTTAGTCTTTATGAAAGGAATCGTACTTGCCGGAGGCTCCGGCACAAGACTCTACCCGCTGACCATGGTCACGAGTAAGCAGCTGTTGCCTGTTTACGACAAGCCCATGATCTATTACCCGCTTTCCACCTTGATGCTGGCGGGTATTCGGGAAATTCTCATCATTTCCACTCCCACAGACTTGCCGAATTTTGAACGATTGCTTGGCGATGGTTCTGCCATGGGACTCAAACTCAGTTACAAGGTGCAGCCGAGCCCCGACGGACTTGCCCAGGCCTTCATTTTGGGCGAGGAATTTATCGGCAACGACTGCTGCGCCATGGTGCTAGGCGACAACATTTTCTACGGAAACGGGTTTAGCCCACTTTTGAGAGCGGCCGTGAAAAATGCCGAACAGAACGGTCGTGCAAGCGTGTTCGGCTACTACGTAGAAGATCCTGAACGTTTTGGTGTGGTGGAATTTGACGACGCGGGCAAGGTGATTTCTGTGGAAGAAAAGCCGAAAGAGCCCAAGAGCAACTACGCCATCACGGGTCTCTACTTCTACGATAATCGTGTTTCGGGATTTGCAAAGGCCCAAAAGCCCAGTGCCCGTGGGGAACTGGAAATCACAGACCTGAACAAGACCTACCTGGACAAGGGCGAGCTGGACGTTAAACTACTGGGCCGCGGGTTTGCCTGGCTGGACACCGGGACCATGGACAGCCTTATTGAAGCGGGCGAGTTCGTGAAGATGGTGGAAAACCGCCAGGGCATCCAGATTAGCGCCGTAGAAGAAATCGCCTACAGGAACGGCTGGATTACCAAGGAAAAACTCCTGGAATCAGCCGCCAAGTACGGCAAGTCGCCATACGGTCAACATTTGCGCAAGGTTGCAGAAGGAAAGATAAAGTATTGAACAGTGTGTAATGTGGAACGTGTAATGACCAATTAGTCGTTTCTTTTCGCACATTTCACACTCCACATCTCACATTTAACAATTTTTTCACTATGAAACGTTCTATTGTCATCACCGGTGGCGCAGGCTTTATTGGAAGCCATGTAGTTCGCCTGTTCGTGAATAAGTACCCGGACTACAAGATTATCAACCTGGACAAGCTTACCTATGCAGGTAACCTCGCGAACTTGAAGGACATCGAGGAAAAGCCGAACTACAAGTTCGTGAAGATGGACATCTGCGATTTCGACGCATTCTACAAGCTCATGCAGGACGAGAAGGTCGACGGAATCATCCACCTGGCGGCAGAAAGCCACGTGGACCGCTCCATCAAGGACCCATTCACCTTCGCGAAGACGAACGTGATGGGAACTCTCGCCTTGTTACAGGCTGCCAAGCTTTACTGGGAAAGCCTCCCCGAAAAGTACGAGGGCAAGCGCTTCTACCACATTTCGACGGACGAAGTCTATGGCGCTCTCAAGATGAATCACCCGGAAGGCATCATGCCCCCGTTTACTACGACCGCCTCCAGTTCCGAACATCACCTGGCTTACGGCGACGACTTCTTCTACGAAACCACGAAGTACACGCCGCACTCTCCATATTCCGCCAGTAAGGCCGGCTCCGACCATTTCGTTCGCGCGTTCCACGATACCTACGGCATGCCGACGATTGTTACGAACTGCTCCAACAACTACGGTCCGTACCAGTTCCCCGAAAAGCTCATTCCGCTTTTCATCAATAACATCCGTCACAAGAAGCCGCTTCCGGTTTACGGCAAGGGCGAAAACGTGCGCGACTGGCTCTTTGTAGAAGACCATGCCCGCGCTATCGACGTGATTTTCCATAACGGTAAAATCGCCGAAACTTACAACATCGGCGGCTTCAACGAATGGAAGAACATCGACATCATTAAGGTCGTCATCAAGACGGTGGATAAGCTGCTCGGTCGTGCGGAAGGCGAGGATATGAACCTCATCACCTATGTGACGGACCGCCTGGGCCATGACGCCCGCTACGCGATTGACTCCACCAAGCTCCAGAAGGAACTGGGCTGGGAACCGAGCCTCCAGTTCGAGGAAGGCATCGAGAAGACAGTGCGCTGGTTCCTCGACAACCAGGAATGGCTCGACAACATCACCAGCGGTGATTACGAGAAGTATTACGAAACGATGTATAAGAATAGGTAGTGAGTTTTGAGGTCGGCACTTCGTGCCTTTGAGGTCGCGACTATGTCGCTTTGAGCTTGAGTATGGCGCCGTAGGCGCGATTATGAAACCTCATGCCTCAGAGGGAGTCCTAGAGTGAAACGATAGGACGACCGTGCTCATACCTCATAACTAAAAAACGGAGATTTTTTATGTCCAAATTCAATTTTATCAAAACCTCTATCGAGGGCGTGACGATTATTGAGCCGACGGTCTTTGGCGACCAGCGCGGCTATTTTATGGAAACCTATAACAAGGGCGAGTTCGATGCCGCAGGCCTCAACATGGTTTTCGTGCAGGATAACGAATCCCGCTCCAAGAAGGGCGTACTTCGCGGCTTGCATTTTCAGAAGAAAAATCCGCAAGGCAAGCTTGTGCGTGTCATCGAGGGTGAAGTTTTTGATGTGGCGGTGGACCTGCGCAAAAACAGTCCGACATTCGGAAAGTGGGAAGGCGTTACTCTTTCTGCTGAAAGAAAGAATCAACTCTACATTCCCGAAGGTTTTGCACACGGGTTCGTGGTTCTTAGCGAAACGGCGACTTTCGTGTACAAGTGCACCCGCCTTTACGACCCAAAGGACGAGGGCGGCCTCATGTGGAACGACCCGGAAATTGGCATCAAGTGGCCGGTGGGCAACGGTTTCGAACCGCTTCTTAGCGAAAAGGACAGGTCGAACCCGCCGCTCAAGGATCTGGGCTTCGCATTTGAGTTTTAATTCAGTATGCGGAATTCGTATTTCGGAATTAAAAACACAACTCCGAAATCCGAAATCCGAAATCCGAGTCAACTCTTTTTTCTATCATTACATGCGATGAAGAATATTCTAGTAGTTTGCACCGGAAATATCTGCCGTAGCCCTACAGGAGAGTACCTCCTGAAAAAAGAGCTGGGCGAAGGTTTTAACGTGATGAGTGCCGGACTTGGTGCCCTGGTAGATCACCCGGCCCATGAACTCAGCCAAAAGATAGCCCTTGAGCACGGTGTGGACATGAGCGCCCACCACGCAAGACAAATCAATATGGATATTCTCAAGTGGGCCGATCTGATTCTGGTTATGGAAAATGGTCACAAGCAAGAGATTTTGCGCAAGTATCCCTGGACAGAAGGTAAGGTCTTCCGTTATGGGGAAAGCGTCCAGGTGGATATTCCGGACCCCTACCGTAGGCCGGAAAGCGCCTTTGTTTTGGCATGGAATTTTATTTCAAAGTTGACCCCCTATTGGGTCAAGAAAATCAAAGAAAGTGAAGGGCAGGCATAAGCCTGAAAAGATTATGAACAAGATGAGACTATTGTTGCTGGCCGGAACTGCTATTGTCTTGAATGGTTGTTTCTTTGGTCCTCAGATGAGTATGTATGCTCCGAGCGATTCTTCGGAGTATAACGGCATTTCCGTCTACTTCCACTCCATAGATGATGGTGACTTTGGAGCGGACATGAAGGCGGCTCCCGGAGGGGATACGACGGCGACCTATGGTGAGTTGTCTGAACTGATTGTAGATTCCCTGCCCAAGCTGGAATACCGCATTGGTCCTTTGGACATGGTTCAAGTGGTGGTGTGGGAGCATCCGGAACTGACATCCCCCATGGGTCAATACCAGCCTGCCGGTCAGAAGGTGACCACCGATGGTAAACTGTTCTACCCCTATGCGGGTGAACTTCAGGCGGCGGGCCTTACTGCCCAGGAACTTCGGTTGGAAATCACCAAGCGCTTGTCCGATAAGATATTGAACGATCCCCAAGTGGATGTTCGTGTTTCAGAGTACAAGAGTCTTAAGGCTGTTGTTTCTGGTGAAGTGAAAAGTCCTGGATATGCCTATTTCTCCGAAGTTCCCATGACCATTCCGATGGCAATTGCCGAAGTCGGTGGGTTTAATCAGTATGCGGATCCTGCAGGCATTCAGCTTCGTCGTGGAAACAAGGTCTATAACATCAACTATCTGGAAGCCTTTAAGAAGGAATTGCCTCTGGATAAGATTCTGTTGAAACCGGATGACCAATTGTATGTGCCTGCCCTGACCCAGACCCAGCGTGATAATCGTGCCTATGTGATGGGTGAAGTCCAGAAAGTTGGACTTGTTGACTTGGTGAATGGTAAGGTGAATCTTGTGGAAGCACTGTCCACCGCGGGAGGTCTTCAGGCTTTGAATGCCACGTCACGTGGTATTTACGTGATTCGTAATACTTCTGAAGATAGAATAGACGTGTTCCATCTGAATGCCAAGAATGCCATGGCTCTTGCCATGGCGGAACGCTTTGAACTGAATCCTCATGATGTTGTCTATGTGGATGCCTCTGGTCTTGCCACATGGAATCGCCTGATCAGCTTGATATTGCCTTCTGTCCAGACTGTCTACTATGGTGTATTGACTACGCGTAATAGTCAGCTGATTTCGAATGGACACTGGGGTGAATAAGAGGGTAAATGATGATTAACCTAATTCTTTGTGGAGGCAGTGGAACAAGGCTTTGGCCTGTAAGCCGAGCTTTGATGCCCAAGCAGTTTGCCCCGCTTTTTGACGGACAGTCCCTGTTCCGCAAGACGGT
>CAMHDS010000083.1 GCA_946183925.1 uncultured Fibrobacter sp.
CCGCGAAATCCGCGAACTCGCCTACTCCGGCGCAAGCGTGCTCCACGACGAATCTATCGCCCCGTGCCGCGCCAAGAAGATTCCTATCAACATCCGCAATACGAACCGCCCGGTCGACGCGGGCACCATCATCGGCCCCACTCCGGAAGAAGCAAAGCTCCCGATTACGGGTGTCGCCGGTCGTAAGGGCTTCTCGATGATCTACATCGAAAAGTCCATGATGAACAAGGAAGTCGGTTTCGGTCGCCGCGTGCTCGCCGTGCTCGAAAGCGAAGGCCTCTCCTACGAACTGTGCCCGAGCGCCATCGACTCCATGAGCATTGTGGTGGATAGCAAGGCTCTCGACGCCGTGCAGGACGTGGTTCTCGAAGACATCACGCAGCAGATGCGCCCCGACCGTATCAAGGTGTTCCCGGGCATCTCGCTCATCGCGACTGTCGGTCACGGCATGACGAACAAGATCGGTGTGGCTGCAAAGCTCTTCACCGCTCTCGCCGAGAACAAGGTGAACGTCCGCATCATCGACCAGGGTTCTTCGCAGATCAACATCATCACCGGTGTTGACGAAGCCGATACCGAGAAGGCCATCAAGGCCATCTACGGCGCCTTCGTTAAGTAACCCGCGATTGTCATTCCCGCCACCGAGCGGGAATCTCCTATCGAAAAACGGCCCGGATTTATCCGGGTCGTTTTGTTTCTTAGAGAGGAACTTTTCCGAAAGATTTATCCTATACCGAACCCTTAGTGCGTCACGACAATCCGTCGAGTGCCGTCGCCCTGGACCTTCAGGAAGTAGCTTCCGCCGTCAACTGCTTCCAGGGATACCGTTTCGCCCCTGGAGGCGCGGCCCGCCATCACCTTCTTGCCCTTCAGGTCAAAGACTCCGTAGGCTACGTTGTCGCCTTCCACAACCGTGAAGCTCAAGTTCTTGTCGCCCATGGCGATCTTCGAGACCTTCGCGAATGCAGGCGCCTGCTTCCCTGCGGCTTCGAAGCTTGCCGGAGCGGCAGATTTCTGGAGGGCCACCACCGGTTCCGTTTTCCCGTAGGTTCCGGTCGCCAGCTTGTACAAGAAGTCGAAAGCCTTGTCCTGCACGCTGTCGGCAAACACGATCTCGCTGCCGTCTTCTGCGGTACGGGTGCTGTTGTAGAACTCGTGCTTGAGACCGTAGCCCACCGGGTTGTAGAATTCGTGGGCCACGCCCCTTGCCGTCAGGGCAGAATCAATGGCGTAGCTTCCATAAATGGTGGGGGTCTCGATTTGGAACTTGAAGGCCTTTGCAAAGGCGCTGTACTTTTCGGGCACCGCTTCGGCAACCATCTTGTCCGGCTTGGATATGGCGTGTCCCACGTTGTAGGGCATCACGTAGTCGGAATCCCCGTGGGCGAGGAACACCGGGACGTCGCTGTTCTTCACGAGATTGATATCGTGGATACCTCCCCAGAGGGCCACCACGCCGTCGGCAGTGCCCCTATAGTCCCTTGCACCATACTGATTCAGTTTGCCCCAGGGGACATTTTCCTTCTTGTTGTCTTTCACAACAAACTGCGACGTGGAATCGATGTAAGAGGGGAAATCCCTTTTGCTCAGGGCATAGATGTTTTCAAGAGCCATCATGGCGCCTGCGCTGTTGCCCAGCACGTAAATCTTGCTGGGGTTGATTCTCAGTGCCTTTGCGTTCAGTCTCAGGTAACGGATGGCCGCATGCAGGTCCTGCACGCTCCTATAGACCGTGCGGGCGAAACTTGCGCTGTCGATGCGGAAGGGATTGCCGCTGCCCGTCATGACCACGCCCTTGCGGTATTCCAGGGACGCCGTCACAAAACCGCGGGCGGCGAGGGAATCCGCGTAGGCGACAGATTTCTGGTCAAAGTCGTTCTTGGCCGAGGCCACGAAAGCCCCGCCGTGGCAAATCACCACCGCCGCCCTGTCTGTACCATTGTCGTTCACAGGTTCGTAGATATCCATCACGACGGGCTCCATCACCACCTGTTCCGACTCGTAGAGGTGCAGCATGTTCTTTTCCATCTTGAAACTTACCATCAATTCGGAGAGGATATTGTAGTTGCTCTTGTCCATGGTCGGAACGTCGTAGGCGACGGTCACGGTCCTTGCGTCGCTGACATCGAAAAGGCGGTCTTTGTAACGCACGCCGTCGGCGGCAAAGACGCTTGTCATTCCCATGATCGCTGCTATCATAATCTGTGTTTTCATGATGTTATCCTCTCTTTTTAATTCTTTGATACCCCTAATATATTTTCAAAAATCCATAATGTCTAATATATAATTTCTTTGTTTTTAATCAATAAATTTGATGAAATGAGTAAAAATGCGATATTTGAAGGGTTTTGGATTGACGAAGTTGAATAAAAAGTATAGTTTTGTGTATAAAATAATCCCGGAGGGTATGATGGCAAGAGATTTTCTGTTCAAAACCTTGGTGGTTTTTCTTGCGGCTGCTGCACTTGTTGCACTTTCTGCCTGTGGCGATGATGTCACCGAAGTGACGGAAGTTACTCAGGTGGTCGGAATGCAGGTAGTAGAAGCGGGCGATGCCATGCCCAAATGTACTGCAGAAAACGAAGGTGCGATAGTGTATTCTGTGGATTCTGTGGTGTCATACGCCTGTATTAACAGGGAGTGGATTCCAATGAAGGGGAAGGACGGAGCCGAAGGCAAGGAAGGAAAATCCGGCACAAATGGAACCAATGGTAAGAATGGCTCCAATGGAACGTCATGTAAGGCGGTGCAAATCACCGATGGTTACAAGATCGTTTGTGGAGAAGACTCTGTGGGGGTAGTGCTGAATGGACAAGATGGCGCAACTATAATCAATAATAAATCCTGTACGGTGAAAGCGATTGCGCCTGAGAGTCTTCATCCAAATGGTGGCTACAAAATCACCTGTGATACAACAAATTTTGAACTGTTTAATGGCAATGACGGTAATGATGGCGAAGATGGCGCTCCCGCCTTTATTGACAAGAGCATTTATGATGCTCAGAGCAATACATTGATAGATCTTCGTGACGGAAAGTCGTACAGGACGACAACCGTCGGTGACCAAGTGTGGATGGCGGAAAACTTGGACTATGTGTACTATTTCGCGACGAACGAAGATATTTTTGCTGTGCCCGGTTTCTGCTATAATGGGGTCTCTGCGAATTGTGTCAAGTATGGCCGTCTGTATTATTGGAGTGCGGCCATGGATAGCGCAGGCGTGTTCAGCACAGGCGGCAAGGGCTGCGGTAATGAAATAACTTGTTCCCCGGAATATCCCGTCCGTGGTATTTGTCCGGCCGGTTGGCATTTGCCCGACACAACGGAATGGAAGGTCTTGCTTGATGCTGCAGGCGGATTATCAAATGGTGGCGAGATTCTCAAGACCACAACGGGTTGGGACAACTATGGTAACAGTGATGATGGTAGTGGCACGGACGAATTAGGCTTTTCTTCTGTCCCCACGGGTTTCCGACTTGCTGATGGGAGATACAGTGGTGAGCGTAACTATGCGAACTACTGGATTTCTACGGATGCTGATGATGGTATCAATGCATATCGTGTCAATCTGACTCGCGGCAATAATACTGTGATTATGGATGCTGGCTTCAGTAAGCTTTATGGTTTTTCTGTTCGTTGCCTCAAGGATTAGCTTCTTATATTAGTTTTTGTCTGACTGCTCTTTTGTCTTGACAGGCCTTTTTAGAATAACGACATGCGCTGCGTCTTGATTTTTACCGTGTTTTTTTGCTTCGTGGCCTGCAGTCAGTCCTTCACCGATTCCCGCGATGGCAAGTCCTACGATGTCGTGCAAATCGGTTCGCAGACCTGGATGGCCGAAAATCTGGACTATGAATCCGACGGCAGCGCCTGTCCCGAGGGAGACAGTCGCAACTGCGAAAAATATGGACGGCTCTACACTTGGGAAGCTGCGCAAAACATTTGCCCCGAGGGTTGGCTTCTTCCCGACAGTCTGGACTTTGCAAGGCTCATGGAGTGGGTGGGCGGTCCGTCTCAAGCGGGCGACGCTCTCAAAGCTACCGACGGTTGGTTCAAGAAGGGGAACGGCTCCGACGCGTTTGGTTTCAAGGCGCTCCCTGCCGGCTATGGCGGCGCCGTTTATGAAGGCGAGGGCGGTGCTTACGACGGTATCGGCGGTTACGCCTATTTCTGGAGTGCCACCGAAACCTTGGACGGTCTTGCCTACTACCTGTTTCTGGATTTCTCCAGCAAGGCTACCGGCCTGAACGCTTTTGGCAAAGGTGATTTCCGCTCTGTCCGGTGCATCCAAAAACCGTAAAGGGCTATATTTACCGTACCATGATTTACACCTTTCTTGCGCGGCTTTTTTCTTACGTTCTTTTCGGGGCTTTGCTCCTGTTGAACTGGAAGCGTTCTACGGTCTGCGCGAACTACAAGGTGGCTTGTTCGTGGAAACCTGCAATGGCAAGGGCCAAGTTCCCCCTTTTTTACGAACGGCTGTTGTGCCATCTGGCCAGGCACGCGGGGGAATTGTTTTTCTGTTTTCCCCTGTTCAAGAGGCTCCCTCGCGAACTGGGCGCCTACCCGTACAGCCTTGGCGGTATCCGTTTCGAAATCGCTCCCGATTCCGAAACCGTACTTCAAGAAATGCGTAAGGGCGGCATCTTTCTTACGGCCCATTACGGGAACTACGAGGCTATGGGCCCGTGGCTTTGCTGTCTTGGCATCCCTCTTGCGGCAAGTTACATTCCCGTAAAACCAGGATGGCTCAACAGGATTCTGGAGAACCGCATTCGTGCCGTGGGCGGCAAGACCTATTCCGTGAATGCCAAGTCCCCTAGGGAATTTTTGCGGCTACTACAAGACGGACGGCTTTTCTGCCTGTTGGCCGATCAGGACAGCCGCATTCCCAGTGCCCTGTCCGGCACATTTCTAGGAACTCCCGCCCACATGAATCCCCTGCCGGATTTTCTGCTGAAACATCGTCCCGAGACACCGCTTTATATCTGCTGGATCGAAGAGCCTGACCTAAGGACAAAACGTTTCCATGCCGAAAAGCTGCGGATAGGGGAGGGGGAGACCGCCATCGGGGCCTTCAACCGCTGGCTGGAATCCCGCATTGTCGCAGAACCTGCCCTGTGGTACAGCTTTACCCACCGCCGATTCTACAGCACCACGCCAGAAATTTACAGTTGCGCTACCCCGACGCCTTCCCATCTTTCTAATTTATGAGAAAATGTTGAAACAGTCTCTTAACTTGTCCTCCCATCACCACAAAGGGCCGCAGGCCCGACCTCATACCTCAAAGCGAAGCGACCCCTAACCCCTATCCCCTAGCCCCTAACCAATGAACAAAGCCGCCATCATCGTTGCCGTTTCCATGCTCCTGAGCCGCGTCCTCGGGATTTTCCGCGAGATGCTCCTGGCCCATGCGGCGGGCGTTTCCCTAGAGAAAAACGCCCTGGACCTGGCGTTCATGGTTCCGGACATCTTGAACCATGTGGTAAGTACCGGATTCTTGTCCATCATCTTCATCCCGATTTTTACGGGCTACAAGGTGGCTGGCGACGAGAGGGGAGGCTGGAAATTTTTCAGCAACGTGCTGAACACCTTCGGTATGGCGCTCTTGATTCTCGTGGTGCCCGCCTTCATCTGGATGAAGGAACTTTTGCAGCTGTTGACCGTCGATGGCGCTACGCCGGAACTTATTGAACGCGCTACCTACTACGGTCGTATCATCTTGCCTGGCCAGATTTTCATTTTCGTGGGGAGCATCCTGGTGGCGGTGCAGCATACCCGCAAGCAGTTCCTGGTGCCCTCCCTCACGGGATTAATTTACAACGTGGCTATTGTGGGTGGCGGTGCTGTTGGAATCGCGCTCAGTAAGTACACCGGTACGGATTTCGGCCTGGAGGGGTTTGCCTGGGGCGTGCCGGTAGGTGCCTTTATCGGTTTCTTTGCACTGCAGATATTCGGAGCCCGGATTGGCGGAGTGCATTACGAGTTTATCGTTCAGCCTACTCACCCGGACATCGTGCGCTATTTCAAGATGATGCTCCCCATGTCCCTTGGCGTAGGTTCCATGTTCGGCCTGGAATTTATCATCCGTAGCTTCGGCGCGAATTTCGGCCCCGAAGGTATTTCCAGCCTCAACTATGCCTACCGTGTCATGTACACGCTGGTGGCCGTCTTCGGTTTTTCCGTCAGCGTCACCAGCTACCCCGACATGGCCCGCCTTGTAAAGGAGGGCGACATCGCGAGCCTGAACCGGAAAATCTGGAAAAGCCTTTCCCGCATGTTCTGCATCTTGATTCCTGCTGTCGTTGCGGTATGGGCCCTCAGTTTTCCTGCGGTGCGTATCCTCTTTGAACGTGGCGCTTTCCATCGCGAAACTACCGAAGCCATTGCCGAAATCCTCCGCTGGTACTTGCCTGTAAGTCTCGGGCTTTGCCTCCAGGCGGTACTGGTCCGCAGTTTCTATGCCTGTGAGCGTATGTGGGTGCCCACGCTCCTCAACACGGGCATCTTTGCCGCTACCATCCCTGCCTACATCGTGCTGGGCGCTCCCGAGCTAGGGCTTGGCATCAGGAGCGTTCCCATTATCGGAGCATCGGGCGCTATACTCCAGGTGCTCGCCATGATTTTGATGTGGGCGAAAAAGAACGGCACCGACGGCATGGGGGCTGCCCTCATGAATATGCTTCGGGCGCTGTTTACCTTCGGTATTATGATTATCGTGGCTATCGGTCTGGACCATGTCTCCGGTAGTTTTGTTCGCAGTGCAAACCTTGTGGTTCTCGTGGCCTACAGCTGTGCCGCAGGAGTCCTGCTGTTCGTGCTCACGCTCATCATCCAGCGCTATCTTGGCAGCAAGGACGCCAAGGACATTCTGAACGAACTCCTTGGAAAGGTGCTCCGCAAGTTGCATCTGGCGTAAGTCTGGCTGACCAAAAATTTTTTACCGCATAAAATAAAAGCCCGAAACATCCGTCTCGGGCTTCCGCTTTTATACGTGAGATTAGTAGTTCTGGTAGCTGGGCGCGCTAGACAGGTTCGGGCTTGTGTTGATTGTGGAAGTGTACTTGTCCACTAGGTACTGTGGGCATTCCACTTGCTTGAACAGGGTGACGGGGTTGTTCGCCGTCTCGAACCAGTTGACGAACCACATGCATCCGTCATACAGAGTTGAACTTCTTCCCTTGAACACGCTTTCGCACTTTTGAGAGACGCAATTTTTGAATGTGTCAACGCTGGCGTCTGCTCCAAGCTGATCTTCGCAGGTGCTGTAGAAACCGCCCATTTGCTTGCCCAAATCAGATGCGCTGACTCCTATTTGGTTGCTTAAAGCGTTAAAATTGCCCACACCGCCTCCGGGGATCATGATGTCGAACTGCCCTCCCGATACGTCGTAGCCTACGTTGGACGACATGATGACGAGTGACTTTTTCTTTAGCAGTCCGTGAGCTTCCTTTGTCCCGTATTTACCTTCACCGGTGAACTGAATCAGGTAACATTTGCCGCAGGTGCTCATTTCGTCAACTCCAGGGGCTGCGCCAAAGGCGTAAGCCAAGGTGTCGTTTATGGCAATGGGAATCATGTCTATGCAGGTGTAAGCTCCTCCTCCATCGCAGGAACTGACTGTTCCCTTGAGCCAGGTGCCGTCTTCGCTCTTGGTGAATGCGGGAATTTCTTCGCCCTTGATGCTGCAGTTGCGGGCAATGCGGTAGGGGTTTGCGTTCTGGTTTACCTTTTCGGGCCAGGAGCAATGGGGCTTGCAGGCGTCCCAATAACGCGTCGCGAATCCCTTGGTAACGCCAGCCCCGTTTTCGGTCAATTTTTCGTAGCTTGCAATCGGGTAGCCGCTGGCATCCACCACTTCTTCAGATGAAGATGAGGGTACTGCGCTGGGTCTGCTGCTTGAGGAGGAATTGCCGTCATTGCCAGGCCCCTGCTGGGAATGCTCTCCCTCGTCGTTGTTGCCACTGTTGTCGCTTGAGGAGTCGCCATGTTCGTAGCTATCGCTACTTGTTTCTTCTGAGGGGTCTCTCCCTGGTTCTTCTTCATTTTGCGCTTCGGAGGCTGCCTTTGCTTGCTGCACCATTTCAGGAGTGAGCGGGGTCAGTTCATCCAGGTTTATGTCGCTGATGGTAGAACCATCGTTCATGACGATTGTTCCCGTGGCCGGATCAAAGGCTCCGATGTCGCTTCCGTCTTGGTCGGTGACTCTCCCGTCCTTGTATATAAGGATATTTGTTTCACCCTGTAGCCAGAAGCAGCTATCAGTAACGGTAAAGTTTGCTATCTCGGAGGACTCGGCACATGTGCTGCCGATACATGAATTCACGTTACTTGAGTCAGAACTGCAGTTCCAGAAAAAAATGGCACTCGCCACAGTAAGGAGTGCGCTGAAGATGCTTTTTCTCATATGAATTTCCTATAGCGACCCATCCCAACTATAAAATAGTTATGCCGGCCTTTTTTGGGGAGTGTTACAATTGAAAAAAGATTTTTATGCAAGCTCGAATGTAAACTTTGTAAAATTTTTGCTTTGTAAACATCTTTTTACAAAATTTACATCTTCAATTCACATCTGTTGCCTTATTCACAACCATAAGTTTAATATATGTTGATAAGTTGTTGGATTTAGGCCACGACAACGCAAAATATGCCGTTTTCTTATTAAATTCGCCAATTTCTTCGCATAAACACTTTGTGAATAATATTAATACCCTATAGGTCAAGTACAATAGGGCGTGAACCCCCAAATTCCCCATTTTTGCAAAAAATCAAAGAAAAATGCTTGCAATTATTTCTTGATTTACTAAATTTGTGGCTCAATTTCGGCGAGTACCGCTTCCTATGCTCTCCGAAGTAACGGAAGTCCTTGAGACTTCTTGACTTGAAGCGATAAACCTTCTGCTGAAGAAGAGGAATAAAATGGCAAAAGAACATTTTGATAGAAGCAAGCCGCACTGCAACATCGGCACCATCGGCCACGTTGACCACGGCAAGACCACCCTGACCGCCGCAATCTGCACGACCCTCGCAGCCCGCGGTCTCGCCGCCGCCAAGCGTTTCGACGAAATCGACAACGCCCCCGAAGAGAAGGCCCGCGGCATCACGATCAACACCTCCCACGTGGAATACACCACTGCAAACCGTCACTACGCACACGTCGACTGCCCGGGGCACGCCGACTACGTGAAGAACATGGTGACCGGTGCTGCCCAGATGGACGGCGCCATCCTCGTCGTTGCCGCTACTGACGGCCCCATGCCGCAGACCCGCGAACACATCCTGCTCGCCCACCAGGTGGGCGTGCCCAAGATCGTCGTGTTCATGAACAAGGTCGACATGGTCGACGACCCCGAACTCCTGGACCTCGTGGAAATGGAAGTCCGCGACCTCCTCTCCAAGTACGAATTTGACGGCGAAAACACCCCGATCATCCGCGGTTCCGCCCTCAAGGCCCTGGAAGGCGACGCCGCCTACCAGGACAAGATCATGGAACTCATGGACGCCTGCGACA
>CAMHDS010000084.1 GCA_946183925.1 uncultured Fibrobacter sp.
CGGCTATGGCGTGCAGTCCGTTTACCAGCTTACCGCCACCCAGAAGCAACGCATTGCCCGGCAGCTCTCCAATGAATTCCACCTCCCCGAGCACCAAATCCGCCGCTGTCTGATTATCCCTTAGCCGCGTTTACAACTGGAGGGGGCTGTAGTGCCCATATTTTGCAATCGCGGCCGGGGGAAGGGCCCTATCGGCCGAAATCGTTGCCACGTTTACAGCTGGAAGGGTGTAGGAACGCGATTTTTTGTAATTGCGGCCAGGGAGGGGCGCTGCGCCTATCGGGAGCACAGACACTGGCCGGTGTGCTCTTGGCGAAGGGTACCGAGCCTGTAGCCTGGCCGCAGCGCTTACCAGCTGATGGCGGGCTGTTTCAGGGCCTCGCGCAGCTGGTCGTCGTAACGGAGGCGGACCTGGATGCCGGCCTGCTGGAAGTAGTAGCGCACGACAATTTCCTCTTCGATAAACGGGACAATCTCATCCTTCTTCAGGCGCAGGAAGGTTTCCTTGTCCATTTCCAGGGATTTTTGCAGGGCGTCGAGTTCGCCGGAAAGAGCTTCCGTGAGGCCATCTTCCGCCAGCGACTTTTTCATCTCGTCAAACAGGGCCCGGGCCGAGGAACGGTAGTCGAACTCCTTGTCCTTGGCAAAGGTAATAAACTCTTCATAATCAGCGAAATGGAAGTCCTCCAGGGCGGGAATGCTCTCGTGCGCCCGCACATAGTCCAGCGCATACTGTTCAATGACGCCACTATACACCAGGGAATAGGAGAGACGGGAGTATTTGTGCGGCTTCACGATGAAATCCGGGGTGATGCCGCCGCCGTCGCGTACGGTGCGCCCGTGGGCGGTGGTGAAGGCGTGCGTGAGCGAGTCGGGGATGTGGCCCACGGATCCGTCCTCGTTGCGGTGCGAGTAGTCGATAGCCTGCACGCATCGACCCGAAGGCGTATAATATTTGGCCGTAGTGAGCTTGAGCTGGCCGTCGTAGGGCAGGGGACGGATGCTCTGCACCAGGCCCTTCCCGTACGTACGCGTGCCGATGATGGTGGCGCGGTCATAGTCCTGCAGGGCGCCGGAGACAATCTCCGAGGCCGAAGCCGAGGCATTATCGACCAAAACGACAATGGGAATTTCCGTGTCGATGGCGTCCGTGGTGGTCTTGTACACCTGTTCTGTGGAGGCTTTGCCTTTGGCGCTCACCACCACCGAGCCTTTGGGAATGAAGAGCGAGACGATGTTCACGGCCTCGCCCATGATGCCGCCGCCGTTGCCGCGAAGGTCCAGCACCAGGCGCTGCATCCCTTGGGCTTTCAGCTTTTTGTAGGCGTCGCGGATGTCCTGTCCTACGCCTTCCGTGAATTTACTCAGGTAGATGTAGCCATCGGCCTCGTTGAGCATGCCGGCGTATTCCATGGACGGCAGGACGATGCGCTTCCGCACCACCGGAACCTCCAGCACGTCGCCGGCCTTCCAACTTTCTCCAGCGCGTAACTTCTTGACAGTGAGCACTACCGTAGTGCCCGGCTTGCCGCGCATCTTTTCGCTGCATTCGGCACTGGTGAGCCCGACGGCGGATTGCCCGTCGATCGCCATCACCTCATCCCCGCAGCGAAGCCCCGCCAGGGCGGCAGGGGAGCCTTCGTAGGGCTCGTTGATGATCACGTTCCCTTGCAGGTCCGGCTTGTAAATGATGGCCCCAACGCCGCCGTAGGCGCTGTTGAGCATCATTTGGAAGTCTTCCTGCTCCTCTTCCGGTATATATAAGGTATAAGGATCCAGCGCCTCCAGCATGGCGTTGATGCCGGCGCGCTCGATGCGGCTCACTTGCAGCGAGTCCACATAGGAACGGTTCAGTTCTTTTAAAATGGCGTTGTTCACTTCCACCCATTTTCCCAGGGAGAAGTCCTTAGATTGCGCATTTGCGCCCACAGAAAAGACCGCAATGGCGGTGAAAAACAGTACGATTCGTTTCATGACAGCGCAAAGTTAACAAAAAATGTGCTAACTTTGCGGCGGTTAATTAGTATGTATTATGAAGATTGTATTTGCAACGGGCAACCCTGGTAAACTCCAGGAAGCAGCCGCCATTCTGGGCGAGGGATTTGAGCTCGTTACCCCCGCAGAAGTAGGAATCACAGAAGAAATCCCGGAAACGGGAACCACGTTACGCGCCAACTCCCAACAAAAGGCCGACTATATTTATAAAAAGACCGGGCTGGATTGTTTTGCCGACGATTCCGGCCTGGAGGTAGATATCCTGGGCGGTGCTCCGGGCGTGGAAACGGCCCGCTACGCCGGTCCGGAGCGCGACGCCAACGCCAACATGGACAAACTCCTGAGTGAGATGGCCCGCCGCGAGAAAGAGGCCGCCATGGCCCGCACCAACGGCATCAGTACGGCAAAAGCCGGCCGCAGCGCCCGCTTCCGCACGTCCGTGACCCTGATTGTGGGCGGCGTGCATCACTTCTTTGACGGCGTGATGGAAGGCCATATCGCCACGGAAAAGCATGGAAAGGGCGGTTTTGGCTATGATCCCATCTTTGTTCCGGAGGGCTACACGCAAACCAACGCGGAACTGGGCGACAAAGTGAAAAACGCCATCTCGCACCGCAGCAAGGCCCTTCGCGCCATGGCGGACTTCCTGAGGAACTAAGGGCGTGAACACCGTAGAACTGGTTGTACTGGCCACCACCAAGGTGGGGGAGAACGCGCTTGTGGTCCACACCCTTTCGCGTGAGTACGGCCGGCGCGGGTTCATGGTCCGGCCCGGGAAAAAATCGGCCATGAGCCTTTTCCTGCCGCTGAATATTTTAGAGGCCGATGTGGTGGAGAATCCCAAATCTACCCTTTGGAGCCTGCGGAATATCCTGCTTAAGGATGGCTTGTCCGGCATTCGGGGTAACCTTCACAAAAATACGATGACGCTGTTCCTGTCGGAGGTGCTGTTCCGCACCGTCCGGGAGGGCGTCTTCGAGGAAGGACTGTACGAATGGTGTGTCGGCTCCATCCTAACGCTCAATGCGCTGGAGGCCGATTTTTCCAACTTCCACATCCGTTTCCTGCTGGAACTGGCGGGAGCGCTGGGCTTTCGGCCCACCTTCGACGACATCGCCCCGTTTGCGCGGGAACATCTGCAGGAGCTCAAACCTTTTTTGCAGGCGAGCTTTAGTGAGAGTATGCTCATTCCTTTGACTGGCGCCTCGCGGAACGCCCTCTGCGACAGTTTGTTGCAGTATCTGTCGTACCATACGGAATCGGCCATACAAGTGCGCTCGCTGGCAGTGCTGCGGGAACTTTACCGCTGATTGGCTTTGTTTTTCCCCTTTTATTTGCTAACTTGCCGCCATGAAGAACTACGCACTCCTGGCGGCCTTGTTCGCCGTTTTTGCCTGTGGCCCTGCGGCCAAAACAGATCCCGTTACTCCGGAACCTACTAAACCGGATCCCACGCCTGCTACGCCGGTTACACCTGTTACACCGGAGGTGCCTTCCGTTACGGTTCCCGCATTCGCCAAGGGGGTGGATATCAGTTGGGTAACCGAGATGGAAAAGAAAAACTACAAGTTTTATACGTCTTCAGGTACCGAGAAAGAATGCACTGCGCTCATGAAAGAACTGGGAGCCAATGCGGTGCGCTATCGTGTGTGGGTAAATCCGTCGGAAGGCTGGTGCAACAAGGCCGATGTCCTTGTAAAGGCAAAACGTGCCCAGGCCCTGGGGCTGGCCATCATGATAGACTTCCATTATTCGGACAGCTGGGCAGACCCCAGCAAGCAGAATCCTCCTGCAGCGTGGAAAAACATGGATGCAGACGCCATGGCATCAGCCTTGGCCACGCATACCAAGGATGTGCTGCAAGCCTTGAAGGATGCCAAAGTGGAGGTGGCTTGGGTACAAGTGGGCAATGAAACCAATACGGGCATGTGCCTGCCTGTGGGGGCTGTATCCAAGGAAGATGTTTCCGGCTTCGTTAAGTTGGCCAATGCCGGGTATGATGCCGTTAAGTCCGTATATCCCAACGCTTTGGTTATTTCGCATCACAGTAATGCCCAGGACCTGAGTAAGAACAAATGGTTCTACACGCTCATTGTCAATGGCGGGGCCAAGTTCGATATGATAGGCTTGTCACTTTATCCTTCTTATTGGGATGACAAGAAAAAGGCCTATCCTGAGTGGAATAACTATTGTAACGCGGCTATGACATCGTTCCAACAGTTGCATACGGATTATTCCAAGCCGGTTATGCTGGTGGAATTTGGTATGCCTGCCAGTGAGCCGGACAAAGCCAAAGCTGCCCTGCAGTTCCTTCTGGATGGGGTAAAGGATTTTGACTGGTTCAAGGGCATATTCTATTGGGAGCCGGAGTCGGAGCATGCGCGTAATGGGTACGACTATGGCGCATTTGCCAACGGAAAGTCAACAGGCGTTATAGACCTGTATAAATAAGGATATGAAACGAATTTTTGCTTTTGTGGCCGCTCTGCTGGTAGGTGTTGCGGCTTTTGCACAGTCCTCCGAGGATCCGGACGTTGTGTATGGAAAAGACCTGCTTAAGGTGGGCACGGCTGCCCCGGATTTCACCTTAAAGGATATCGACGGTAAGTCCGTGAGCCTGAGCGATTTCCGTGGCAAGCAGGTGGTGCTGCATTTCTGGGCTTCCTGGTGCCCGGATTGCCGCGAGGAAACGCCGGAGATCAAGGCTGCCCAAGCCGCCGTGAATCCTTCCAAGGTAGTGTTTGTTTCCGTCTCCTTTGACCGGAAAATTGAGGCTTTTGAGGCCTATGTGCGCGACAACGCGCTGGGCGGCGTGCAACTCTTCGATGCCTCCGGCAAAAAAGACTCCGCCATCGGCTCCGCCTACAACATTCGCTGGATTCCCGCCACTTACCTCATTGGCCCGGACGGCCGCATCCAGCTTGCTACTGTTGTCTTCTCTAAGGTAGCAGCCCGGCTCTAGTTTGCCGCGATTGCAAAAAATCGGCTCTACACCGTCGTTCAGCTGTAAACGCGGCAAGAATTCTTCCCATTTTGGGCCCTGCCCAAAATGGGAACGGCACCCCTCCCCAAGGGTGCCGTTCAGGTATATAAAACGAACTTAACAAATGGACTCGAATCACTTCGATATCCGAAGCAAAGTTACAATCATTTATTCTAAAAACAAATTTTTCTTACAAATTCTGTTAAATAAAATAATTTATTTTTAAAAGTGTAAGGATAATTAATTAAATTTCAGTTGTTTACAACAAGGCGGTCAGAGCCTCATAATAGCGCTTGGAAACGGGGATTTGCTTTACTTCTTCACGGTCCAGCTGGGCCAGAGCATATCCTACGGCATCTTTTCTGAGCATTTCCACGTGAGCCGGGTTTAAGAAGAAGGAACGATGGCAGCGCACCAGGCCATGGCGCTCCACGGCCTCCTCCAGTGCGCGCATGGAAGAGCGTAGCGTGAACTCTTTTACGCGCCCGCTGTCCAGATAGATAATATGCACGTAGTTGTCCTCTGACTCTATATATAGAATTGCTTCTGAACTGAGCACAATCTTGAGTCGTTTTTGTTCGTCGTAGAAGCGGATGAGCGTCCGCTCGTCCACCATGGGCGCCAGCCTGGCTTTTTTCCCAAGGACATGCAGTTGGACAGCCATTGTGAGGATGGAGAGGGGAAAGACCAGAATTCCCGCCGCGTACAATACGCAAAGGCTCATGGTGGTGAAATAGGTTTGTACTCCCGCCCAGCCAATTCCCATGGGAATGGACATGAACAGGCCGATGAGAACTACTTCTCCCGTACACCAGAGTACGTAAAGGGACCAGTTGAGATCCAGCACCCGACGCAACAGATAGAGCAACATGCGGGAAAACACCATGACGCCCAGCACGATAAGGGTGCTAATGATCAGGTTTAAGGTGTAGCGTCCTTGCCCGGCGGCAAGGAAATCCGAGATATGAAACGGATCATAGGCCAGGACAAACAGGAAGAAAAACAGGGGGACCACCGTAAAGAACAATACAGTGGGCGGCATCTTGTAAAAGGTTCTTGCAATGGCTTTCATACGTCCCAATTTTACAGGGACAAAGTTACAAAAATTTTTCATTTCGTCCCTAAAATTGTACTTTTATCCCTAAATAGAGATTTTCGCCCCAAATCGTTCGTCCCTACAACATTTATTTTCCAAGCCCTTGCATATGCCGTAATTTTGCACTGCGAACCAAATAAAACAGCGCAAAATGAAAACGGTCATTCCTATCTTTTTCTCCGTGAACGACGCCTATTCGCCGTTCCTGGCAACTGCTATCTGTTCTATCAAGGCAAACGCCTCCAGGTGTTATACCTATCATATACATATTCTTACCGACGACATCTCGACGGAAAACAGAAACCGGCTCTCTGCACTTGCAGAGGAGGGTTTTGTCATCGAATTCAATCCCCTTACGGAGCAAATGGCCAACCTTCCTGGCGTAAAACAACTCCAGAACCACTGTTTTGGTGCCTTTGCTTCCCTTACCATTTTCTTCCGGCTTTTCATTCCGGAATTATTCCCGCAATACGACAAAGTCATTTATCTGGACGCAGATCTGGTTGTTCCGGGCGATATTTCGCAACTTTACCAGGAACATTTGGGCACAAAGCTGGTCGGAGCCGTTGCTGATTACTCCATCCAGCGAATAGCCCCTTTTATGCACTATATTGACAAATATGTAGGCGTTGACCACCAAAATTATGTCAATTCCGGTGTACTTCTGCTCAACAGCAAACGGCTTCGCGAGGTGGATTTTGCCGGTCGCTTCCTGGATATGGTGGCTCAATATGGTTTGGAAACGGTTGCTCCGGACCAGGATTACCTGAACGCTCTGTGCAAGCATGGTATCCATTATCTGGATCCGGAATGGAATGCCATGCCCTCCGAGTGTTTGCCCCATATGGATGAACCGCAAATCGTTCATTTCAACCTGGGTTCCAAACCCTGGCTTAATGAAAGCGTCCCCTATGATGAACTTTTCTGGAAATATGCCGCCCAATCCGGCTTTGAGCAGGAAATCCGTTCACGCCGCTGGGCCTTCCTGAAAGACGCTTCCGCCATGAAAAACTACAAGGCTGCCATTAAAAAGCTGATTCACATGGCTGCCCGCCTTGCAGAAGCACCGGTTTCGTTCAGCACGCTGATGGCCAGTCAACAGTCGCTCCGCTTATGCTCCTAGTGCCTCCAGGCCGGGAAAAGGCCATTGCTGCCATTCGCCAAGCGGCGGCGGAGGGCCGGTTCAGCGACAAAACCGAGCCCTTCGATCCCGTATGGGACCCTAAAAAGCTACAAGACAACGTTCTAGCCTATGTCAATACGTTGGACAGTCCGCTGTTTAAACTCAAAAACCGGGCTGCCCGCTGCATCGTAGATTATTGGGTCCGCCGCTATAGCGAAGGCATCAATGAAATCTGCGGAATAGATAAACTTTCGTCCCTGAAAGGCCCTGCTTTCGTCACAAGCAACCATTTCAATCCGTTTGACAACGGCGTACACCGCACACTCGCCAAACAAACCGGTCACGGCCGACTCGTCGCCATCAGCCAGGGAACCAATTTTGTGATGCCCGGCCTCAACGGCTTCGTGCTCCGCAACATCGACGTAATTCCCTTGATCCAAGAACCGTCCTACATGAACGGGGCTTTCCGTGAACTCATGCGTAAACATCTGGAACAGAACCGTTTCATCCTTATCTACCCCGAGCAGGAGATGTGGTTCAACTACCGCAAACCCCGTCCGCAGAAGCGGGGTGCCTTCCTGTTTGCCGCCGAATACAACGTTCCCATCATCCCTACTTTTGTGGAAATGCAGGACCTCCCGCAGCAGCAGACGCCGCAGTTCAAACAGGTGAAGCTGGCCCTTCATGTCCTGGACCCCATTTTCCCGGACCCGTTCAAAAACGCGCGGGAGAATAGCTTTGCCATGTGTGAGGCTGACTATCAAGCAAAAAAAGCTTGTTACGAGCATTGTTACGGCAAACCGCTGACCTACGATTTCACGCCTTGGGACATTGCCGGCTGGACCGGCGCGCAACAGCAACTTAGAGTCAAATAAATATTCTTTTCCATTTTTGCCAAAATAATTGTATATTTGCATGATTACGTGCAAATATTCTTAAAAATACTTAATATTTTTTTCTTATGGCAGAAATCAAGAAAAGAGTCTATCGCTTTGGCGGAAAGCACGCCGAAGGCGACGGCAAGATGAGAGAGCTGCTGGGTGGCAAGGGCGCCAACCTGGCAGAGATGAACCTCCTGGGCATGCCCGTTCCGGCAGGTTTCACCATCACCACCGAATGCTGCACCGAGTACTATCGGCTGGGCGGCGGCTACACCCCGGAACTCAAGGCAGAGGTAGCCGCAGCGCTGGAAGCTACGGAAAAAATCATGGGCAAGAAATTCGGTGATGAGAACGATCCGCTCCTTGTCAGCTGCCGCTCCGGCGCACGCAGCTCCATGCCTGGCATGATGGACACCATCCTGAATATCGGCCTTTGCTCCAAGACCATCCCCGGCATGATCAAAAAGACCGGCAACCCGCGCTTCGTTTACGATGCATACCGCCGTCTCATCATGATGTACAGCGACGTTGTGATGGAAAAGGCAGAAGGCATTGAACCTGCCGATGGTCAGGGCATCCGCCAGCAGCTGGACCGCATGATGGAGGAAGTCAAGAAGGCCAACGGTTACAAGAGCGACACTGAACTCACCGCAGACCAGCTCAAAGACCTGGCAGAGGCCTTCAAGGTCCGCATCAAGGAAGTGCTGGGCGTAGAATTCCCGGACGACGCCATGGCTCAGCTGTGGGGTTCCATCGGCGGCGTGTTCAAGAGCTGGAACGGCAAACGCGCCATCCGCTATCGTCAGATCGAGCATATTCCGGATGACTGGGGCACGGCTGTAAACGTGCAGTCCATGGTATTCGGTAACATGGGTGACACCTCCGCTACCGGTGTGGCATTCTCCCGCAACCCGGCCAACGGTGACAACAAGTTCTATGGTGAATGGCTCATCAACGCCCAGGGCGAGGATGTGGTTGCCGGTATCCGTACCCCCAACCCGCTGAATGAGGCCACCAAGAGCGAGAAGAACAAGAATCTGGCTTCCCTGGAAACCGCCATGCCGGAGGTTTACAAGGAACTTGACGATATCCGCAAGCACCTGGAGGATCATTTCCAGGATATGCAGGACATCGAATTCACCATCCAGGAAGGCAAGCTCTGGATGCTGCAGTGCCGTATCGGCAAGC
>CAMHDS010000085.1 GCA_946183925.1 uncultured Fibrobacter sp.
CGAGATTGGACAAGAACTTCGCTATGCTTCAGTTCTTGCCCTACGGGTTAAGCCTTCGGCTTAATCTCTGAATCGGCTGTATTCACTTCGTTCATCGCCGATTCAGTCGAACTCACGACCTCTTGCTCCCGAAGCAAGCGCTCTACCAGGCTGAGTTTATTCCGCATTAAGGGTTCGTCGGGTTATTTTTTCGTTTTTGGGGCGGGTTTTCCGATTTTGAGGATGCTGGAACCGGCGTTTTCGATTTCGGTGCGGTAGAAGACAACCCGGTTTCGCCATTCGGAGCGGACCTTGCGGTCGATAATCTTCTTGACGTTGCCGTAGGCGGGGTTCCCGCCCCCGTGGATGACCCGGAGCACGCTGAGGCCCGCGATGCTCATCTGGGACATGCGGCGTTCCACCGCCTCCGCCGCCTCGTCGGCGGTCATGCCGTGGAGGTCGATCTCGTCTTCGGGTAGCGGTGTGCCCCAGGAGGCGGGGTTTCGGACCTTTTTCCCCTTGAAAACTTTTTTCTCGGTCGGGACGTCAGCCTTCGCAGCATCCAGGGCCTTGTCCTTGTCTTCCATGTGGTGGTTCTTGATCCACTCCAGCTGGAAAAGTTCTTCTTCGTTGAAAGCCATTTTATACCTTGAAGTTCTTGTGGTAGTTCCAGGTCCACTGCTCGGGGTGGTCCTCGATCCAGCATTCCACGTCGGCGGCTATGGAGCTCACCAGCTCCGCCTCGCCTTCGGGGGTGGCGGCCATCTTGGGTGGGTAGTAGTGCTCGAACCGGATGACGTGCTCCCGGATTTTTTTACCCTGCTTGACAACTGTTTCGCTGTAGGTGCGGAAGGTGACGATGCTTGCCCCCATCTGGTTTACCTTGACAGGGAGCCGCAAATAAAGGGTGTTCTTTTTCCCGAAAAGGGAGACGGTGTTGCCCTTGGTGTTGCGGCCCTGGTCCACCACCATGGCAAGGATTCCCTGGGTCTTGAAAAGGTTGCGGACAAGGCTCTGGAGCTTGTCGGGGTGGTATTCGGTGAGGTTCGGGTCGCTGCGCAGGTCTTCTAGGCACTTGCGCATGGAGGCATCCCCTGCAGAGTCGGTAATGAGGTGTACCGGCTTGCCGTAGCGGCAGAGAATCCGGTGCATGTTCTCGAAGGCGCCCTGGTGGATGCTCATGCCCACCACGGTTCCCTCCTTGGCGGCATCTTGCATGATGAATTCGTTCTCGAACCGGACCCGTGCTGTGGCAGAGGGAATCCGGGCCAGCAGGCGGTAGCTGTCGATGCCGTTCCAGTAGATGCTTTCGAACACGTCTTTGGGCGTGACCTTGTGCTTGCGTGTGGCGCTTTTTCCGTAGAAGCCTGTTTCTTGCAGGAGCCGTTCCACGCGGCCATAGGCCCGCTTGGTATGGAGCGCCTTGTAGATGGGGAAGGCAATCCTGAACAGCAGCGCAAAGAAGGCGTCCGGCAACCGCAGCAGAACGAACAGGATTATCTTGTATGTAGTGACCTTGAGACGGAACATTCTTTATTAATTCGGAATTAGGAAGTAGGAATGAGAATTTTTATTCTAGATAAATAACTCCGAATTCCGAAATCTGAATTCTTAATTCTCTTCGAATTCCAAGATTCCCCGGCCGAACTCCCGCACGAACAGCCTGCGGGAAAGCCCTTCGCCGGCGTAACTGATGGTAGGCGAAATCTCGTAGAGCTTGTCTTCCTTGACTTCGACGTGGGCCTTTTTCAGCCATTCCTTGTGGAGGCGCCCGATCATGTTGCGGGCGGTCTTGGGGGAATCGTTTCCGTCGGCGTTCTTGACGGGGCTGAATTCTTCTTCGCGTACCACACCGAAGGGAAGCATGGAACCCAGCAGCGGGAAGGCGTCAAAGAGGAACTGCTCGAACTTGAAGCATTTCTCGATACCACAGACGGTCTTGCGTGCGGTGTGCCACGGGAGCCTGCTGGTCTGCAGTTTGCGGAGCCCTGCCAGCTTGAACAGGTGGATGGCGATGTTTCCGCCGTCAAAGGTGAGGCTGCCGTCGGCGTTGGTCATGTCGCGGTAGTTTTCGGGAAGGTCGCTGTATTCCACCACGCCGGGCTTGCCGTTCTGCAGGGCGAATATGCCCACCTTCTCGTTTGGACCAGCCTTGGGCACCACCTTGGAGGCGGACATGCTACGGCCTTCGCTGGCGAGAGCCCCGATGAACGCCGGGTCGCAAATGCGGCACAGCGCGTTATCTACGCTGTAGAGGAACACGTACTGCACGCCCTTTTCTACAAGCCAGGCCAGAGTGCCGCTCTGCGCCAGGGCGCGGAAGCAGCCGCCGTTTCCGTCGGGGACAAGGGCCAGGCGGTTGTTCTCGTCTATCACGGCCTTGCCTTCGGGAGTGAGGGCGCAGATGGTACCCTGCTCGAAAAAGCGGATGTTGTCCCGGTCCATGCCGAAGAACTTGTGTTCGGTAAAGAAGTTGACGGTGGCCTCGTGGTTCAGGGGGCTGGTCATGATACACCAGGGAATGGGGTGGCCCACCTGTGCGGCCAGGTTCTGCAGGCGTTCTGCCTGCAGCTGGAATAAACTCTTGTGGCTGGGGAGCCCGATGTCGAACATGCCCTTGGGTCCGTCGAAGCCGAGACGGGAACCCTGTCCGCCCGCCACCAGGAAGGCGGCCACCTGGCCTTTCTGGAGCAGAATTTCTCCGGTTTCTTTCCAGTATTCATAGCGCAGGTCGTCAGCGGCAATCTTGAAGGGCATGGGCTTGAGGTCGGCGGAAACGTTGTCGTCGAGGCTTGCTGCCGACTTTTCGGCGTAAAGGGCTTTCAGCTCTTCCCAGTCCTGGGATAAAATATCTCGCTCCAGAAGTTCGCGGGCCTCGCCGCTCAAAGATTCAAGGCGGGCGGCCAGTTCGTCTTGGCCTGCTGCGTTCAATTTGCTGACTATGTCGTTCATTTGAGACTCTTGAAATTTTTGAATTTTAAATTCTGGTTCCGGGGTTTTAGGGGTGTCCCCTAGGAGAGGGGGTAGGCAAAGACTTGCCCTGGATTCTTCGACTCCACTTCGTTTCGCTCAGAATGACACCTTGTTTGTTTCAGAGTGACAGAAGGGGCAAGGCTTTGACGAGGGGGAGGCTTCCCCCTACCTAATTCCGAAGAACACCACCATGCTGAAGATGAGGGCGAAGATGCTCACCAGGTGCATGCGCCACACGATCTTGGAGTTCATCAGGGGCTTGCTCGGGAACTTGCCGTCCCATTTCTTTTGGTAGTGGTGGTGCAGCGGCGCGCAGAGGAACAGGCGCTTGCCCGTGCCGGTGGTTTTGCGGGTGAACTTGAACCAGAGTATTTGGAGCAGTACGGAGCAGGCTTCGGCGATGATGATGATGCACACGATGGGCAGGAACAGCCCTGCCTGCACCAAGATGAACATGATGCCGATGGCGGCGCCAAAGCCCACGGAGCCCGCGTCGCCCATGTAGATTTCGGCGGGAGGGCTATTGAACCACAGGTAGGCAAGCAGGGCGCCAGCAATGGCGGTGGCGATGGGGAACAGCTCGTCGCAGCCCGGCAGGTAGGGCACGCTCAGGTACTGGCTGAAAATGAAGTTTCCGCTGACGTAGGCCACGAGACCCACGAACACCATGCTGGTGAGGATAGGTACCGATACCAGGCTGTCCAGGCCGTCGGTGAAGTTGGTTCCGTTGGCGCTGGCCGCGATGACAAAGGTCATGAAACCCACGAAAATCCAGTTGGGCAGGTGCAGCTGGAACACGTCGATGGGGAGGAAGGGAATGGTCAGGTCGCCCTTGAGTTCGGGAATGAACTTGTAGCAGAAGATGGCCACAACGAGACTAAAGAGGAAGTAGAGGAACAGGCGGAGGCTGCTGGAGATGCCGTCGGCCTTGTCCATGTAGTCGGCGGCCTTGAGTTTGCCCAGCTTGATGAGGCGCTTGGCCTTGACTTTCGCGATGTCGTCGATGGCGCCCACGGCGGAGAAGGCCGCCAGGATGACCAGGGTGGAAATGCTGTAGCCGTTCATCTTGCAGACCAGGAGCGAGACGATCTCTACGACGACGACCAGAAGGAGGCCGCCCATGATGGGAGGGCTCTTGGCTCCATCCTTGTCGAAGTCGGAGGTGGCGTCAAGGCGCTGGAGCTTGCGGATATAGACCGGCATGAGGCACATGACTAAGACGATGGAGAGCATGGCGGCTACGCCTGCGCGGAATAGACGGCCGTCGAAAAGGTCAATGCTGGTAATGTGATAGAGCCAGTGGCAGAGCATGATGTTAGAGGCTAGGATTCAGAATCTAGGGGCTAGGGGTTTACTGTTGAAAACGTCGAATAAAAAATAAATATTTCTAAATTGTGTGGTATGAGCGAACTGCATATCAACTGCCCCCATTGCGGGTCTTCTTTCCAGGTCATGGTGAAGGGCGAACCCTCCAGCATGATGGTGTTTTCTTGCGTCAGGTGCAAGACCCCGCTGATGTACTACGGGGGAGAAACCGCCGAACTGGACCGTGAAGAGTTTGCAGGACTTCGCAAGCGGCTTTCCAAGGTGCTGGACGTGGTCATCAGCAACGACGCCTCGGTGAAGGAGGTGGCGGATTCCCTGCGCAGCATGGTGGACGCTTCCAACGCCATCGCAGAGGAACGGGCGGAGCGTCAGGATGCAAGTGGTGCAGTCAGCGGACGGCGCGGAGCCAGTGCGGAAAATCGCAGAACTCCGGCGATATCCGACGAGGCCCTAGAGCAGTTGCAAAAGGACCTTGACGAGATGGACGCCGAAAAGTTCCTGGAAAGCCTCTAGATGCTTGAATTCTTTATTGCCGCCATTGTCGTTGCTCTCGCTCCCGGACCGGATAATTTGTTTGTACTGGCCCAGAGCGCTACTCACGGTGCCAAGGCCGGCTTTTGCATTATTTGCGGGCTGTGTACGGGAATCCTGGTGCAGACGGGGCTTTTGGTGGTGGGCGTGTCTGCCCTGATTGCTGCAAGTCCTGTGGCGTTTTTCGTGATTCAATGTTTGGGGGCTGCTTACCTGGTGTATCTGGCCTACAAAAGTTTCCAGGTGCGGGCGGGGGTAGTTGTTAGTTCGGAATTCGGAGTTCGGAATTCAGAATCAGATAAATTGCAATCTTTATCGGCCCGCAGGCTCTACTTGCGGGGCATCATCATGAACCTCACGAACCCGAAGGCGATACTTTTCGCGCTGTCGTTTATCCCGCCTGCGGTAAAGATGGACAGCCCCTTGAGCCCGTCGGTCCAGATGTTGATTCTCGGGTCGGAATTCGTGGTGGCGACCTTCATCGTGTTCGGAACAGTTGCGCTTTTGGCAGGGGCCGTCAAGAAGTTCATGCTGAACAGCCCCAAGGCGAACCGCAACCTGAACTGGTTCTCCGGAGCGGTGTTCCTGTTCATGGCTGTGGCGCTGTTTGCGCTGTAAATGCGCAAAAAAAACTGTACCGTTTGTTCGGCACAGTTCTTTTCGATATTTTTAGCGGATTACTTGTTCAAGCTTTCCGTTGTGGCGGCGACGCCTAGCAGGTCCGCTTCCATAAACGGCTTGCCGATCCACTGCAGGCCTACAGGCAACCCGCCTGCCATTCCGCAGGGGACCGTTACGCCCGGAAGCCCAGCAAGGTTCAGGCTCACGGTGTAGATGTCGCTGAGGTAAACGGCCATGGGGTCGGACTCGTTCATGCCGCACTTGAGCGGAAGTCCAGGCATGGCGGGGCTTGCAATCACGTCGCAGCTTTCAAAGGCCTTGTTGAAGTCGTCGGTAATGAGGCGGCGCACCTTCTGGGCCTGCACATAGTAGGCGTCGTAGAATCCGGCGCTGAGCACGTAACTGCCCAGCAGAATGCGGCGCTGGACTTCTTTGCCGAAGCCTTCGCTCCTAGACTTGGCGTAAAGGTCGAACAGCTTCCGGGCATCCTTGCTCCGGTAGCCGTAGCGCACGCCGTCGTAGCGGCTCAAGTTGGAACTGGCCTCGGCGGTGGCGATGATGTAGTAGCTGGACACGGCGTAGCTGATATGGGGGAGGCTCACTTCCTTGAGGGTGGCGCCTTCCGCTTCCATCTTCTTGAGCATACCTTCGATGGCGGCCTTGCAGTCCTTGTCCAGGCCTTCGCCGAAGTATTCCTTCGGAACACCGATGACCTTGCCCTTGATGCCTGCGTCAAGTTTTGCGCCGAAATCTTCGGTAGGCCTTGCGCTGGTGGTATTGTCGTGAGGGTCGATTCCGCAGATGGCCGAAAGCAGTGTGGCGCAGTCGGCGACGGTGGCACCGAAGGGGCCGATCTGGTCCAGGCTGCTGGCGTAAGCCAAAAGACCGTAGCGGGACACGCGGCCGTAGGTGGGCTTAAGGCCCACCACCCCTGTGCAGGCGGCAGGCTGACGGATAGATCCGCCGGTATCGGAGCCCAGGGCACAGGGGACCGTGCCCGAGGCCACGGCTACGGCCGAGCCTCCGGAGGAACCTCCCGGTACGCGGGAACTGTCCAGCGGGTTCTTCACAGGGCCAAAGTAAGAGGTCTCGTTGCTGGAACCCATGGCGAATTCGTCCATGTTGGTCTTGCCCACGATGACGGCACCCGCCGCCTCGAGCTTTTCGATGGCGGTGGCGGTGTAGGGGGCTACAAAGTTTTCGAGAATCTTGGAGGCGGCCGTGGTGCGGGTGCCTTCGAGGCACATGTTGTCCTTCACGGCTACGGGAATTCCGTCCAGGGCTCCGAGAGTCTTGCCTTCGGCGCGCCTCTTGTCGCTTTCCTTGGCTCGGGCGAGAGCGCGTTCGTTCAATACAGAAATATAGGCGTTCAGGTCCTTGGTAGCGTCAATCCTGCTGAGGGCGGACTGAACCAGCCCTTCTGCGGTGGTCTTCCCGCTTTTCAACTGTTCCTGTAAATCTTGAATGGTGTCCATTACCTGTTTCCTCCGGACCATTTCATAATGTAGATGGCGAGAACCATGCCCACGATGCTTACAACGTTAATCTTGAGGCCGAGGCCCAGCGCAAATTTTACCATGTAGAGATCGATGACCACCGGGTCCGCCTTGTCGCCCAAAAATCCGAGATTCAGGTCGAAAGAGGCCACGAAGAAGTTGCGGACGATGTTGTCGTATCCGCCGGCGTTCATCAGTTCGCCCAGTTCCCCAAACAGGAGACCCAGGCATTCTCCAAGTACTCCGCCGATAATCAGGCCGAGCACGATAAAAAGCAGCAATCGGGCAAAAGAATTTCTTTGAGTCATGCCGCTAATTTAGAAAAATCGGCACACAAAAAAACGCCCGACTTGCGTCGGACGTTTCAAACTTGCGCTTGCGGCTCTCACTACCTGGAGTAGTATTCCACCACCAGCTGTTCTTCGAGCTGGACGGGAATCTGGTCGCGGAGGGGGAGCTTCACCAGGGTGCCTTCCATCTTGCCGGCATCCACGGAAAGGTATTCCGGAGCGGCAGGAGCGTTGGCGATAGCTTCCTTGATCTGCACGTGTTCCTTGGAACGTTCGCGCACGGCGATCACGTCGCCAGCCTTGACCAGGCGGCTGGGAGAGAAGCTACGGACGCCGTTTACGGAGAAGTGACCATGGGCCACATACTGACGGGCGGCGAAAATGGTGCGGGCAAAACCCATGCGATAGACGAGAGCGTCAAGGCGGGTTTCCAGAAGAATCATCAGGTTGTCACCGGCAGAACCTTCGCGACGGTTGGCTTCCTTGTAAGCCTTGGCCAACTGGGCTTCGGAAATGTTGTAGGTGAAGCGGAGACGCTGCTTTTCCACCAACTGCTGCTTGTACACGGAAGCAGACTTCTTGCGGTTCTGACCATGCTGGCCAGGAGCGAAGTTACGGCGGTCAAGGGCCTTTTGAGTTTTCTGGGAGACGGCAACGCCGAGAGAGCGTGCGACTTTACCTTTTGGTCCGCGGAAGGACGACATATTGTACCTCGTAAGGAAGCTCTTTGGTTATGCTTGCAAATTGGCAGAGCTTGGCGCGACTTGCAAGAGTGAGCCCCAATAATAGAATATTGGGGCGCTAATTTCAAGGGCCTACTTCACCACGATGTGCAAAGTATCCCGCTTTTGGGGGTCCAGAAGGCTTTCGGCGATGAGTTTTGCCGAGTTTCCGGAGCCTCCACTTATAATCAATATCTTGTCTTCACCGGCATTTTCGGTGGATTCCACCTTCAATTCACCCTTGGTATTGCCCTCGCAGCTGTCGTAGTTTACATTGCCGAACACCATCCAGTCCACGCAAGGAATAAACCAGTTCACGGCTCCTTTTTTTGTGCTTGAGGGTGCCGAATCGAACGCGATGTCGTCCAACTTCAGCTCTTGGTCTTCGCTGACTTTCAGAGTGTCTATCGCTTTTTTGGTCGAGGCATCGTAGAAATTGAACTTGGTAAGGGAGCCCGGCCTTTTAAGCAGCGTGTACAGCTCCAGATCCTTGGCGTCGGGGGTGTTCTGGCTATTGACCATCTGGAAATGGAAATAGACTGGGCCATTGCTTTCCACTTTGTATCCCATGTTTTCTTCTGAGAGTGTCTTGAGTGTTTTACCTCCCTTGCCCAAAACACTGTAGTCGATTACGGTAAAGGGCTTGGCCGCACGTTTGCCGTAGCCCCTGAATTGGTGTTCCACAATCAGGGTGTCGCCCTTCTTGAAGTCCCCGAGCCACACATACTGGTCCTGTCTCAGTTCAAAAGCTTCAATTTTTTTACGGGTCTTTTTTAGAAATTCGCCTGCTTTGACTAGAGAATCAGGAAGTGCAAAGTATTCGCCTTGTGAAAGCTTTCGGTTGCTGGACTGAATTGTAAAACTTGCATAGGGTCCTGTTTGGTAGTTGGCCATTTTCTCGGGATATACCACTAGCTCCCAATGGGTGGAATCATCAGTGAGCATGGTCTTGTCTAGGGTGTCCTTTTCGTTTGCTATGGATTCTCCTTCTTGCCGCAGATCCAATTGATTAATCCAGTCGCCTTCAGCCCTGATGGAAACGCTGTGGCCGATGGCAGCCGCAAAGTTAA
>CAMHDS010000086.1 GCA_946183925.1 uncultured Fibrobacter sp.
ACAAGACAGCTTCCATAAATCGCTGTTTTTCCTTTTTTTATTGACAAGGATAGATTCGGGTTTTGTCAATAAGGATAGAGAAAAAAGTAAATTATTTTTATGAGGTTACAACATCGGATTGAATAAGGCGCAGTACCTTGTCGGTAAAGGTTTCCCGGCTGGTCTGGCTGAAATGGAAATAAATATCAAAGGTCGTACCGCCAACGGTCTTTACCATATCGGGTGGCGGTACGTCCGGGGCGGGTGAAGCGTTGCCGCCCGCCATCACGGGCAGGGGGATGGCCTTGCCCTCTCTGCTGGTGCTGTCGCTCCCCTCCGGGGCGGGGATGGTGCTGGTGATCGTCATGCTGGGGTCGTAGGTCATAGGCTCTCCTTTCATCATTCATCAAAGTTAATCCACGTGAGCGCCATTTTGCCGCCCACGTTGGAGTGGGGGAAGGGGAATGTATTAGTCCCCCTTTGAGGACTGTCCACAAGCCCCCTGATTGCAAGGCTTTTCAGCCTCTAAATGTCCACGCCTGCGGCGTTCCCGTTCGCTGGCAGCTTTCTTTCTCCGGCGCACATTGGCGGCGCACTCGTCACAGTATTTGCCCCGATTGGAGCGCGGCACGAACATCGCCCCGCACTCGGCACAGGGCCGCGCCTGTCCTCGGTGGAGCAAGGCGGCACACAACCCCTTGTCTGTTGGCAGGACGGCGGCGCGGAACCATTTACAGACCAGGGAATAGGTGATACTCTGGACGCAGACACAAGGCTCCCAGCCGTCATCAAGAGCAAGACAGTTGCCGCCGTCATAATTGCAGCAGTCATGCACCAGCCGCCGGACGGCTCGGTACTGCTGGTAGGTCAGTCGGGGAATGCCGTTCACCGCTCCACCTCCCGGCGTTTCTGCTGGGTCTGCTCCTGCTGGTGTATGGCAGCATCGGCGTTCCGCTTCACCTGTTGAAGCCGCCGCAAATCGTCTTGGATAGGCTTGTACTGCTCATACTCGGCTGTGTACTCCTGGTGAAGCCTCGCCTGTTCCTGTTCCCACGCATGAACGGGGATTTTACCAGCAGGGGAACGGTGCTTGTCCAGCTTCCGGCGGGCCATGTGGAACGTCCTCAACTCGTTCTCATGCTCCCTCTCGAATTTTTCCCGCTTGCCCTTCCACTTGATACCCTGCAACTCGTCATAGACGGGCTTGGTGTCTCGGTAGAGGTCAACAAGGCGAAGCAGTTCCTTCAATTCGTTCAGACGGTCACGCTTCGCTTTCATGGATGTGTTGATGGCCTCCGTTCGTTCACTCTGGGCGGCGATATGGGTCTCTAAATCTTCCAGCGTAGCGATGCCCCTCTCGGTCAGAAAATTGATGGCCTCGGCAAAACCTTTAAGATTTCCAATCCTGGCGTTGCGGCTCCATGCTCCGGCGTTCCGGCCCTCATAGTAGTCGGTCAGCAGGGCGGCAAGGGTCGGGGCCTGGGGCTTGCTCAATTCTTCTTTTATGGCCTTAATCCAATCCGTCAGGCCGGCGATTTTCTTCCGAATATCCCGCAGAATGTTGTTGGCCTTTTTTATCCAGCGGTTCAGATCGCCCTTGTCGGTGGGGATGCCCTTGGCCTCCATCTGGCGGACGGCCACGCCCTCATGGACGGTGGGCAGCAGGTCAAGGCCCTGACGCTCATAGGAGCGGTGGTCGATGCGGCAGGTCAGCCCCTTTTCCTCAAACTTGGCGTTCACCATAGCGGCCCACGCCTCCCGCCAATGTTCCAGTGTTTCCGGGCTTCCCCAGTCGGTAGTGGGAACAGCGTCAAAGAGGGGCTTGCCGTCCTCTCCCATAATGCGGTTCCCGTCCTCGTCCAGACGGTAGCGGCGGCGCTGCTTGCACCCCCATTTGCCGTCTGGCTCAATGGGCCGGATGGGGCAGAGAACATGAAAGTGCGGGTTAGGAATACCGCCGTCCTCCTTGTCCGGCTGGTGGATGGCAAAGTCGGCAATCATGCCCCGGCCCACAAGCTGCTCCGAAACAAATTGCCTTGCAAGAGCGATGTTTTCCTCCAATGAAAACTCGTTCTGCAAGGCAATGTCAAAGCTATATGCAAGCTGGGCTTTCTTGCCGCGCTCGGCCTTCTCCACGGCGTTCCAGAGGGTGGCGCGGTCTTGGTACTGGTTGGGGGCCTGGGGCGGCAGGAGAATGTCTGTGCAGACCACGCCGCCCTTGTGGGTGTAGTCGCTGACCTCGCCATAGTATTCGCTATACAATTTCTCCCCGGCTCGGTAGGCGGCGGACGTGACAACAGACTGTCCCGCGCTCCGTTTGACCTGGGTAACGTGGAGATGGAACAGGGCCAATTATCCGCTTTCCTGCTGGTCAGTGGCTTGGCTCACCAGGGCGGCAACTTCCGGCAGGGAAAAGACCTTTTCCATCAAAAGAAAAAAGGCCCTTTCGCTCATGCCGCGCACCTCCGGGGCGATACTCTCCACCGCTCCGCCACGGGTGATAAGTCGGTGGTTTCGCTTCTTCCTTTCGCCTTGGGTGTAGTAGCGGATGCGGTTCTCATACCGCTGGCCTCTGTGCTGGTACTGCTCCAACTTAGCGGTGGCCTCAGCATACTCTTTCTCTAATTCTTCGCGTGACTTGTCCATCGTGTTTGACCTCCTTCTTGGCAAAACAAAAGACCGTCTACCTGCTGTGTCGGGTAAACGGTCAAGGGTAACGGTATTCGGTTTTAGCCTCGCTGGAAAGGTGCAGACGCAGAGCGGATGTACCTTTCCAGCGAGGGCGCAGGGATAGCCGCAAAGCGGCGCAAGGGGCGCAGCCCCTTGTACGGAGCGGAGCGACGCAAACGGCCCGGACTTTCGGAAGTCCGGGCCGTAGCCTCGCAGAGCGCACGATACATGGTCGCAGACCATGTATAGAAGTGCGCCCTTTGTTCCAAAGGGATTTTATAAGTCCATCATTGATGGGAGAATTTTGTTGAACATATGGCGCACCTTATCAATCCGGGTGTTTGGGCGGCGTGGCTGAAAAACTGGTTCGCCGCTGGCGATTTGATACCCCTTCAATTCTGTTAAACAAACGCTTCTCCCGTTTGTATAAAAGGTGAGGTCATTGCGGTACTCTTGCACACAGCGGGCAGGGATTTCGCCAGTAAAAATCACCTCGCTGTTTTTAACCTGGGTCGTTTCAATACTCGCGCAATATTTTGGTGCGTCATGATAAGCTCTGGAGAGATATTCCTGCGGCGCATAGAGTGTAAAAGAAAGATATGGTTCCAATAGCTGCGTCCCCGCCTTTTTCAACACCTGCTCCAATACAATAGGTGCCAATGACCGAAAGTCTGCGGGAGTGCTGACCGGACTATAATAAAGCCCATACTCAAAACAGATTTTACAGTCCGTTACCTTCCATCCATACACGCCTTGTTCCAGACCGTAGCGGATACCATCCAATACAGCGTTTTGAAAACTCTGATTCAAGTATCCAACGGAAACTTTGCTCTCATACTGCACTCCGGTGCCAAGGGGGAGAGGGGTGACGGACAGCCCGATGGACGCCCAGAATGGATTGGGCGGCACTTCGATATGAATGGTGTGACTTACCGCTTTCAATGGCCTCTCCATATAGATGACGGTAGGTTCTTTTGCAGTTGTGTTGAGCTGATATTTTTCCACCAGAAGATCAGAGATAATTTCCAATTGTACCCGGCCCAAAAAGGAGAGAATGATCTCATGGGTCACAGCGTCTACTTCATAGCGCAGAAGCGGGTCGGTATCCGCAATTTCTGTCAAGGCGTTTAACAAGCGTTCCCTCTGTTCTGGTTTCTCTGGTGCAATTGTTGTCCGCAGCAAAGGGAGAGGATTGTCGCTCCACGTTTCACGGGGCAGCAGCAGTTTGTTTCCCAGCACATCATTCAGCCGCAAACTGTCGCAGGGTACAATGACGATCTCGCCCGCATGGGCAATCTCTGTTCGGACAATCTCACCCTTTGAGGGGATACGCATTTCCGTAATTTTCAGTTTTTCTTTCCCTGCCAAGGCTACGGAATCCCGCAAATGAAGCGTACCGCTATACAACCGCAGATAGGCAAGGCGTTGGCTCTGGTTTGCGTACTCAACTTTGAACACAGTTCCGCACAATTCAGAGCTGTTCTGCCCGGTGGGTGATTGGAATGTATCTGTGACCGCTTCAATGAGTTGTCGGATTCCCAAGTTTACCTTGGCACTGCCATGATAGACCGGAAACAGAGAGACGCTTTGGATTCTCCTGTTTTCCTCCCGCAGAAGTTCTTCTTTGTCCATTGGTTCTCCGGCAATATATTTCTCCAACAATTCATCACAGTCCGCAATCACGGTATCCCAATTCTCCAGCCCCATGTTTTCCATGATGGATATATCCGGGGAAAGCTGCACGTTCTGCTTAATAATCATATTTGCGGAGAGCTTATCTCGGATAGACTGATACACACCTGGCAGGTCAATCCCGTCCTGGTCGATTTTGTTAATAAAGATAACAGTTGGGATTTTCATTACTTGCAGAGCATGAAACAGAATACGGGTCTGCGCCTGAACGCCGTCTTTTGCAGAAACAACCAAAATCGCTCCGTCAAGAATGGCAAGGGAGCGATAGACCTCCGCTAAGAAATCCATATGCCCAGGAGTATCCACAATGTTGACCTTACAATCGTGCCACTGAAAGGAAGTGACCGCCGTTTGAATGGTGATTCCACGCTGCCGCTCTAAAAACATGGTGTCCGTTCTCGTTGTTCCCTGATCCACACTGCCGGGCGCCTCGATTGCTCCGCTGGTATATAACAGGCTCTCCGTCAAGGTCGTCTTACCTGCGTCTACATGAGCAAGAATGCCAATATTGATGATTTTCATATGATTGTCCTCCATACAAGGCCCAGAAGGGCGCAAAAATCCCCAGCGACAAATACTTTTACCGCTGGGGATGATAGGTAGGACACACATGAAAACTGCGGCCAAGGCTGGCCGTTGTCTATCACGATATGAAATGAAAAGGCAAAAGTATTCTTAAATTGGGTACAAAAACCAAGCCCTCTCCTTGAGGACGTTTGTCTTTGTTCCCATTATCAAATTTTATTTAAGAATACCTTGCCGCATATTGATAAACTCCTTTGCTTGGATTTTTATAGTATAGCATATCAAATTCCCAAAAGCAACCCTGTTAAGATAAATTTTTTCTGTCACTGCACCTCCATATCTCTCTCGTGTATACGCCATACGCAACTCTTTTCAAAAAAGAAGTGGACGCGCTGGCAAAGCTGTGGTAGAATGAAACGAAAGAAGGTGAGGATGGTGGAGCTCAAAACGACAATCGCCCAGGGACTGCACGTCACAGATGACAGCGCGGGTTATGATGCCGCCTGTAAGCGTGTCCTGTCTGAAAAGGCAATCCTGGCGCGGATTATGAAGTCCTGCCTGGAAGAATACAAGGATTGCGATGTCAATGATATTGCCGAGAAGTACATTGAGGGCCAACCCCAGGTGTCCGCCGTCCCGGTGCTGCCGGACGAGGGTGGCACAGTCATCAGCGGCATGGACACCGAGGACAAATCGGTGCGCGAGGGGACAGTCACCTATGACATTCGCTTCCGCGCCATCGTTCCCGACTCCGAGGAACAAATTGCCCTCATCATCAACGTGGAGGCCCAGAACGATTTTTACCCCGGCTATCCGCTGATAAAGCGTGGCATATACTACTGTTGCCGCATGATTTCTTCCCAGTACGGCAGGGAGTTCACTGGCTCCCATTATGAGAAAATCAAGAAGGTCTACTCCATCTGGATTTGCATGAAACCGCCGCAGTATCGAGAGAACACCATTACCCGGTATCGGCTGGTGGAAGAATATCTGGTCGGCGAGGGCAAAGAACCCATCAGGAATTATGATTTGCTGTCCATCATCATGCTGTGCCTTGGCGGGCCGGATGGGTCAAATTATGACGGCGTATTGCGGATGCTGGATGTGCTTCTCTCCAACGAAACCAGCGAGGCGGAAAAGCGGAAAATTTTGCAGGACGATTACGACATTCAAATGACGCAGACAATGGAAAGGGAGGTGTCGGTCATGTGTAATTTGAGCAAGGGCGTTGAGGAAAAAGGCGTTGCTAAAGGTATCTTGTCCTCTATCAAAAACCTCATGGAAACGATGGGGCTGACCATTGAACAGGCTATGGCGGCGCTGAAAGTCCCGGAGGGCGAACGTCAGAAATATATGGATTTGCTGGAACGGCAGTAATGACAAAAACGCCACGGACTATCGTTGTCCCTGGCGTTTTCTGTATCTACGTTAGCTGACTTGAGCAGCTTCGGCTTCTGCCTGTTTCTTCCTGTGGTAGTTCTCCCGCCTCGCGGCAAGCATACGTTCATACCGGGCCTGGGCTTCGGGATCTCCGGCGGCAGCGTCCGCATACATTTTCTGACGGGACTTCTTTACCGCTTCTGACTGTTGCGCTCTCTGCTGCGCCAACTCTGCCGCCGCTACCGGGTCGGTTTCGGCGCGGGCTTTCAAATCCTGCAAAGCCGCCTTTTTCCGATTGCGATGGGCTTCCAGCCGTTCCGCTTCTTCTAGGGTGAGAGGCAAACCTGCCTCGGCACATCTGGCAAGTTCTTTCAACGTCCGCTGTTGGGGCTTCGGGGGCTGTGCGGACTTCTGCCTGTCACGCCACGCTTTGTGCTGCTCGGCTTTCTTCTGGCGGTGCGCCGCAAGCCGCTCCGCTTCCTCCGGGGTGAGATCGGCTCCATCCAGCTTGGCGAGTTCCTTCAGTGAGCGTTTGCGAGGCTTCTCTGGCTGACTGGCCTTTTTCTTGTCGCGTTGCTTCTGCTGATAGGCCCGATTGCGCTCTAACCGCCGTTCTTCCTCCGCCTGTTCCTCCGGGGTCAACAGGCCCGCCCGCTTCCTCGCGGTAAACTCCCGGCGCTCCTGCTTGTACCTCTCATACCGAACCTGGGCAAGCACCTGGGAGCGTTCCTCTTTCTCTGCCTGTTCCTCCTGCTGGCGGCGTTCTTCCTCCTGCTCCATCGGGGTCACAATGTCGGCGGGAACCTCAAACGCGCCAATGAAATTGAAATAGAAATCTAACCGCTGACGGCGCTGCTTTCCCCGTCCGTTGCCCTCATGGACAACGATTTTCTCGATAAACTCATTGAGAATGGGCGTAGTCAGTTCCGAAAAATCGGTGTACCGCTTGGCAAGGTCGATAAACTCCGTCATTCTCACCCGGTCGGCGTTCCAGTTGTCCAGCAAGCCCTGCCACTCCGTCATGGAGGCTTCCAGCGCGGCCTGTTCCTCGTCATACTCGGCAAGGAGACGGCTGAAATGCTTATCCGGCAGCTTGCCCGTGGCGTTGGCCTCGTACAGCTTCTTCACCAGTCCGTCCAGTTCGGCGTGGCGCTTCTTCGCCTGGACAATCTGTTTCCGGCAATCCTTGACTGCTTCCTCCTGGCGCAGACTGGATGCCTTTCGAACCCGCTGAACAAACTCCTGCTCGTTGTTGCGGACATACCAGCTTATCCGCTGGATGGCGGAGAGGATCGCCGCTTCCAGCTTTTGCGTGGCAACATAGTGAATGGTGCAATCCTCCATAGGTGCCCGGTATCTGGAACAGGTGAAAGCATCGTCAATGTACTTGCCTTGGACAAGACTGTTGTGGTGGGTCAGCTTTGCGCCGCAGTCGGCACAGTAGAGCAGTCCGGTTAAACGGTTAGGGGCATTACTCCGCTTGGGTGTCCGGCGCTTGGTTTCCCGCAAACGCTGAACATTGTGCCACGTTTCTTCGTCAATGATGGCGGGGACGGCTCCCTCAAATACAAATTGTTCCTCTGGCATTGTCCTGCGGGTGCTTTTAGTCTTGTAGTTCTCACAGACAGTCTTGCCCAGCACCTTGCGCCCCAGGTACTCCGGCCTTTTAAGAATATAACCCAGGGTGGTGGCAGACCATGCGTAGGGGTCGCGGTAGCTGTTGGCTCGAACAGGACAGCCGATACGCTTCCAGTGTTCGGAAGGGATGGGGATTTGCTCGGCCCGCAGCGTTCGGGCGATGCCGTTGACGCTCTGACCGTCCATGACCATCTGAAAGATGCGGCGCACAACGGCGGCAGCTTCCTCGTCGATCACCCACTCGCCCTTTTCTTCTTTTGAGGCGAGATAGCCATAGGGGACGGCCCCCGAACAGCGCAGGCCCTTTTCCATTCTGGACTTGAAAACGGTCTTGATTTTGCGGCTGGTGTCAGCAACGTACCACTCATTTATCACATCCCGGAAGATGGACATAATATCAAATCCATTGGCGGTGTCCAGGTTGTCATTGGCGGCGATAAAGCGGACGTTGTACTCGTCAAAGGTGCGTTTGAGCAAGCCGACCTCCACCACGTCACGGCCTATTCTGCTCTGGTCTTTGACAATGACGGTAGCCACATTTCCGGCCCGTATCTCGTCCACCATAGCGTCCAGGCCGGGCCGCTTGAAGGTCGTTCCCCGCACCCCGTCATCGGTGAAGTGGCGGACATTAGTGAAGCCATTTTTTCGGGCGTAGTCCTCCAGGATGCGCTTTTGATTTTCTACGGACACGCTCTCGTCAGACCGCCCATCGTCGTGAGATAACCTTTCGTACAATGCTGTGATTTTACCCTTTTGCTCCTGCTTCCTCATGTGTGTAACCTCCTGTTTTGTATTTTCACGACCTTTCTATCCTTATTATAGTGACCCTTTCGGGTCGGTTACCACATAGGAAGAATGCAGCTGCATGAGATTGGGCTTCAACCAGAAGCGGGTTTTACCTGAACCGGATCCGCCGATGATCAGGACATTCTTGTTCCTGGCATACTTGGGGTTTGGAACCCGGCTTTTCATTGTCAGGCCTTCGGTTTGTGTCAGGATGATGTTCTCTCTTGGGTTTGAGTCCATAAAAGGGGCAATGTCCTCTCTGGTGCCCCAGCGGGCTGAGCCATACTCGTGATTCTTTCTGAACTTTTTGGCGTTCTTGCCC
>CAMHDS010000087.1 GCA_946183925.1 uncultured Fibrobacter sp.
ATATGACGTTTGAGCGCATACGATGGCGTTTTTGCCACACCTCGGTCGGCAATCCGGAGGCGGACGGCTGGCGAAGGTGCGCCAGCGCACGGCCCCAACTGAAAAAGGACGAGTACGCAGAAGCGTTCGGGAGAAGAAAGAAATGACGTTCAGGGCATCCCGGTTGCCACACTACTCAGATTATGCCTACCGCTCTGAACTGGAGTAGCCTTGTATGATATCAAGGGGTCACCTTTGAATTCATTATTGAAGAAAGGATTGCCGCTTCTTCTCCCGAGAACGTACTCGACGGCGCATTGTTTGATCCCGGCGCCCATGTGCAAAGAATCTTGACACCATTCTTCTCTATCAGAGCATATTTCCTTTGGGGCAAAGAACCGGGACTACCGACAAACGGGGGCCAATGAGATATCGGGGTATACCCTATTCGCTTATCCGTCAATGCATCATATATCTTCTTCCCGACGGCCAGTCCCAATTGCGCCTGTGAATGAAGAACCGCGTGTTCAATGCAAGAAACGATATCTATGCCGTGTCTTTTCAAGTCAATGACATGTCCCGCCAAATCCTTGATTCCAAATCTCGGCGAGTGAAACGGACTCAACTCTATTGCAAAGGGCCTGGCGTCTGTCTGAATATGAAGATTCGACAATATGCGATTCATCCAGGCGCTCCTTGGTTTCCACCACGCCGCCGCATAAGTGCCCTCAAAAGGATACGGCGAATCCAAATAATGAAACGGCTTCGCATATCCGCTATATTTCTTTACTTTAGCTTCGTTTACTTCCGTTCCGGAATCATTCTGACGATGCCAGCATTGACAACAAAGCCCGACGCCTGGGTTCATATTGATGATGACGATAGAGCTATTGTCCATGTCACCATAGTAAGGCTCCGGAAGATAATCAATAGACAATGACGCCCCTTTGGGGAGTAGTGCAGTGAGCGATGAACGATTCTTCATCCAAACTGCAATCAGATTGTCCAAATGTACTTGAAATGTTGAAGGTGGCATAGGGCGCTACTCATTAAAACCAGATATTTGCGGAAAAGCCTTCTTCCAATATGTCGAGGCCTTATAGGCATCTACACAATTATCGGGGACTTTTAATACGGCATAAGGATCAATCCCTGCGAATGTGCTTTCGTATATCACTGGTGGCGTTGCCGCGCCACAATAGAAAAGTCTGAGAGTCCCGATACGAAAGACGTTGTTATATATTTTCTTCAATTGTGAGCAATAGCTCGCATCGACTGTTTTCAACTTAGAACAATTTACGAAAGGAGAGCAATAATCGGTGTCGATTTCTCCAATCGTTGTCAGCATCGACCCCTCTTCAAACGAGACTTTTTGCAGAGAAGAGCAACCCGAGAACGTTGCGGTCTCTAAGGTTACAAGTTCTGCTGGTATTTTAATACTGGTCAAGGACACGCAATTTGTAAATGCGCCATAATAATCGACAGTAGTACCATAAGCAGTAAAGACCGCACCTTCCAAAGACTCAAGTTGTGAATCCTTCTCAAATGACACTCTTGTAAGCGCGGTGCATTCTGCAAAGGCACTCTCCCCAATGATCTTCACGCTTGCAGGAATCTCTATGGCGGTCAGGACCGAGCAGCCATAAAAAGCGCCTAAACCAAAGCTATGGCCTGAATAGCTATAATATCCGCCGTCAATCCGCGTCAATCCCGAGTTGTCCTCAAAAGTCACTGTCGTCAGCGACGTGCACCCAGCAAAAGCGGTCTGCCCGATACACTCTACACTCGCGGGTATCTCTATGGCGGTCAAAGAAGAGCAGCCATAAAAGGCACCCCAAAAAGTACAGATGGTGCTGCTATATGGATCATGCCCGTGTCCGCCACATATTTCTTTGAGTCGTGATCCCTTTTCGAAGAATACGGTCTTTAATGAAACACATCCAGCAAAAGCCGTCTGTCCTATTCTTTCTACGCTGGCCGGGATCTCTATTGACCGCAAAGATGTACACCCATAAAACGCGCCATAAAAAATATTCAAATAAGCCCCACCTTCAATAACCTGTAATTTCGAGCACTTTTCAAAAACGACTTCGGTCAATGACTTACACCCCTTAAAGGCTGACTGCCCAATTACCTCCACGCTAGCCGGTATCTCCATTGCCCTCAAGGATGTACAACCGTAAAAAGTTTCCTGTTCAATTGTCTCAACACTTGCAGGAATTGATAGAGAACACAATGAAGTACATCCCGAAAAAGCAGCCTGCCCGATTCTCTCAACAGTCGAGGGAATCTCTACGGACTTTAGGCTTTTACATCCCCTAAAAGCATTCCCGTCTATCGTCATTAAACATATCCTCTTATCAAAAGTGATGGTGGAAAGGGTGCTACAGGAGCGGAATGCTGCCTGGCCGATCTTCTCCACATCGCTCCCTATCTTCACCGCTTCCAACTTGCTGAGTTCGAATAATGACTCTCCGATTTCTGTCAGATTACCGGGAAGAATCACGTGCGTGACATTCGTGGATCTGTAGAAGGCTTTCTCGGGAAGGGTTGTGTTATTGATCTCTGAAATATCAAGATAGCGAAGATTTGGCATATCCCGATAGATGAAAAGGAAATCAACATCGTTCATGGTCCCCGTTATCTTGAGGGACTGGATTTTCGCGTAATCTCCCCAGTCCAACAGCACGTCTTCGAGCCCCCCTTTTGACGGATTATGGACTTCAGTCAAATCATACGGAATTATTCTGTCCCAAGGGATCGGCCCGGATCCGCCTCCTTGCTCGAACGCCAAAGACTCGTCCTTCCTGTCAAGCATACCAAACCGCGACCTATTGATGGAAATGCTGCTGTTCATTACCAGCGTGGCGTGCTCCTTCTCTTTACGGAAAGTCATTCTCATCCCCCTGGCAAGCGTTTGAGGCAGTAGTGTGACATAATAATACTTCCCCGGGATAAAGCCACCATCGGGACAGTCAACGACTACGGAATCCGCACCCTCCAAAACGTCTTTAACGAAGGGCTTCCCATCGCTCCCAAATGCGACCCGGACCTTTCCGCTAAGAGGTTCGCCATCCATGGACTTAAATACAACCTGCTGAATTGCCTCATTCGCGACGTTGAACCGAGCGCCGCCACAGACATTATAAAATGCCAATTCTAATCCCCGGCTTTTCGCTACGGCCGGAAAATGCTTCTTTTTAAACGATCCCGAAATGGCATCTTGACTACTCGGAACTGACAGTACGACACTTTCTCCGTCACATTGATTTGCCGCGCTGTATGGATACACGGCCCAATAGAACTGATTGGCGACAGTCTCCTCTTGAGTACCCGTCTGCACCATCAACTCTCCCTTGAAGTTGACACGCGCCTGAGGTTCGGTATTGGTAGAGGAGAAGCGTCCCGAATATTGGTTGCCACAAAAAACACTGATGGCGTCATCAATGGACCACCAAACACTGGTGCCATCCGGCCGCAGGATGGTTCTGGTTTCATCGCCGTCTGCCCAGATGGCCCTAAACTCAATTGTGCGTCCTTCTAAAATGGGCTCTTCCTTCTCTTTCTCACACGAACCAGACAATCCTAGTGCAAGAAAAATAATCACCCCTAAAACTACATTTTTGTCTTTCATGGGCGCCAATATTTAGATTATAGTGATTTGATTTGAGATTCATACTCCGGCCAAGCCGACTTATATAACGAAACGGACTCCGCAGGCACCAAGATTTCACAGGTTTTTGGAAAAACAGAAGATCCTATTGACGGAGGAGTCGGATTTAACGAGCGAATGTTCGTCAGACTAGTGCAACCATAAAAGGCACCACTCGCGATGCTAGTCAAGCAGGAGGGTAACTGTATCCCCGTCAGACTACGGCAATAGTAAAAGGCGTGATACCCGATGCTGGTCAAGCAGGAGGGCAACTCTATGCTCGCCAGATTACGGCAATCATCAAAGGTGTAACCCTCAATGCTGATCAAGCCGGAGGGCAACTCTATGCTCGTCAGACTGTAGCAACTACTAAAGGCACCTTCCCCAATACTGGTCAAGCCGGAGGGAAACTCTATGCTCGTCAGACTGTTGCAACTACTAAAGGCACTCTCCCCAATACTGGTCAAGCCGGAGGGCAACTCTAAGCTTATCAAACTGTCGCAATCACTAAAGGCGCTTCCTTCAATACTGGTCAAGCCGGAGGGAAACACAATACTCGTTAGACCACTACATTTATAAAAGGCCCGATTCCCGATGCTGGTCAAGCCGGAGGGCAATTCAACGCTTGTCAGGCTACTGCAACTATAAAAGGCATCTGTCTCAATCCTGGTCAAGCCGGAGGGAAATTCAATGCTTGTCAGGCTACTGCAATTATGAAAGGCTCCCTCCTCGATGCTGGTCACACCAAAGGGTAATACAATACTCGTCAGACTAGTGCAATAAAAAAAAGCTTTATTCCCGATGCTGGTCAAGCCCGCAAAGTATCCAAGTTCATTAAAAGAAGAAATGTTCGATTGTGTGAATACTGATTTGAGATTACTAACGACTGCAGCTTCGCCGCATGAGAATTGTCCGTCTGAGTTTTCATCCCACCGAGTATTAGATAGAATAATACTCTCCACTCTAGAATCGTCAAAACGCATAATAATATCAGCTGCAGGATAAAGCTCATAACCCCGATCTATTCCTTCCATTCGTGCAAACCGACAACGGCTCACAACAAGTTGTATTCTATTGGAAATGGTCGGTGATGGAGAGGCTCTAAAAGAGACAGACAGCCCCAGCGGCAACGTCTGAGGAATCATCGTAACGAAATAATACTTTCCAGGAACAAAGAAATCTCCATCGGGAGCATTGACAACAACCTCTTCCTGACCATCCAATACCTGCTTAATCTCTGGTTTTCCGTCAGAATCAAAGCCTACTTTTACTTTCCCGGCAAGAGGCTCTCCGCCATTTGACTTGAATGTAATGGACTGGATTCCCCGGTTAGCCACACTAAACCGGATCCCTCCGCACACAAAATAGAAAGCCAGTTCCAGGTTGCCGCTTCTTGCTATGGCGGGAAACTGTCCGTCGGCAAAGGTACCTTCCTTCGCTGTCAAGACGGAAGGAACGGTCAATGTCACGCTCTCCCCGTCGCAAGTATTCGCCGGGTCATACGGATATACCGCCCAATATCCCTTGACGGGGGTCGCCGCTTCTTCTATCGAACCGGTAAAATCCGTCCAGGTGCCCCGAAAAGATGCTGTTGACTGGGCTTCCGTGTTGAGCGATGTGAATTTGCCGCCAAACTGATTCCCGTAAAAGACATTGATGCTTTCTCCCGGCGACCACCATACAGACGTTCCATCAGACTGAATAGCCGTCCTGGTCTCATCCGCGTCAGCCAATACCGCCTTGAATTCCAATATGTTCCCCGTTTGAGTCGGCACCCCTTCAGACGCGCAAGAAAACGACATCATGGTGGCAACGGCCCCAATAACAATCATTAAACTGTGTTTCATGACTCCGTCTTTTTTCATTCAACCCACCAATCGTCATATCCGACATCCTCGTTGCCGCCCACCTGCGGGCTGCACACGGAATACTCCATCCGGCAATCCACCACACGGACCGCCGGGGTCAAATACGTTTTCCTTTCTTTTCGTTCCATCTTTCATCCAACTGTTTCAAGAGTGGGTAAAGAAAAGAAAAATAACGCATTTCTCGCCGGTCCTTTTTGGTCCTTATTCAATTCGGCGCACGTCATTGGCAATTAACATTTTGTTAATTACCCGGTATCTGTAAAATAGCTGATCTTCCGTAGAATAAGCACGTCGCCGCGGTGATCATCCAAGCACCCGAACACCCTGCTGGCGGGGCGGGAGGGGTCAGCACGCGATGATTTCCAAACGATTGATTTTTAGCTACATATAAAACCGGCCGTGCTGACCCCTCACCATGCTAACCCCTCCCCGTGCTGACCTCCCACGTAAGTTCACGCGACGGGGATGGCCGGCAGCACCGAACATCCCGGCCCACCTACGGGCGGGCATCCCGCACCAGCCTCACCGACAGCCCGTCGCCGCGGTGGCCACGGGCGTCGAGGTGGAGCTTGCTGTCGACGATCAACAGGTGCCAGGCATCGGTGGAGGCGGCGTCGGAGGAATAATAGGCGCCCATCCCAGGGAAGAATTCGCTGATGGTGCGGGCGCCGGCCTCCGGCAGGAAAACGGCGCCGGCGGGCTCCAGAAGCCCGGTCCAGTCGGAAAGCGAGATGCGGTTGGAAACGAAACCGGCCTCGGTCCTGTCGGCAGAATTCAAGGGAAATACCGCGATTCCCCAGTTGTCCGGCAGGATGACCAGGCCGTTGACCCCGGCCACCTGCGCTTTGGCAAACCGCACGCCGGAAGCCGTGTTCCTCACAAACAGCAGGTACACCCACTCCGAGACCCGGAGCGTGCGCCAGAGATGTTCCTCGTTCCCGCCGTTCGCGATGCGGTTATAGCCCCAGTCGGCCCGGCCGTCACCGTCGTAGAGACCGCTTTCCGGCTTCCCGTAGGCATAATGCCGCGCATCGCTCCGGATGTCTTCGTTGCCGCTCCAGGGCTGCCAGTCCACCGCCCCGTGGTCGTACCCGCTGGTGCCCCAGCCGAAAAGGTCTATCCAGCCGTCCCAGGTGGGCGATAGCTTCCGGTTGTCCGCGCCAATGAAATCATACGGGTGCTCTGCGAAGCGCCAGGTCCGGGTGGACGCCTGGTACTGGAGGTTGCCCTTCGAAATATAGACCTGCCGGCCCTCGCCCACCGAGAACAAGCCCCGGACGGCACCCTCGGGGACCGCCCATGTGCTGTCGGCCGTCATGAAGGAGACTTCGCTGCCGTAGGTGGTTCCCGCGCCGGTTTCGACATAGCTCCGGACGAAATACGTCGAGTGGGGGGCAAGCCCGTCCATGATAACCGCACCCCCGGATTCCGCTTCCGCGTGGCGGCCTTCCGTCGTGGGATTGTGGCAAGGGCCCCAGCACAGTCCCGTCCGGGCATCTCCCGAGTAAGCTGCGTCCAACACTTCCACGCCGCCGAGGGCGGTCGATGCCGTGATCTCCCTGGCTGAGAGCGTCACGACATTCGGTGCGACGACCCATTTCAGGCTGTCATAGGATCTTGGGTCGATGCGTCCTTTCCGGAATTCGTCCTCGAAAGAGGGACTGTTCCGGTCGATGGACTTCAAGGCCAATGCCTGATTCTCCTTCTTCTCAAGGTTGAACTGCGTGATGAAGTATAACTGCTCGGGACTGCCGGACTCGTAAAGGCAGGCCATTTGAGCTCCTTTTTCGCTGAAGGAGCGATTCATGTTGGACAGTCTCGCCAGGAGAATCTCCCGGTATTCCTTTCCCGCTTCCGCTTCCTGTATGATTTGGTGCAAAGGAACGTTGATTTGCCAGAACGCCTTCTTCAGATAGGCTTCCTGGTTCGCCGTGACGCTTTCCGCCACCGGGCCTTGCATCTCGGCCGGGCGCCGGGAAGGAAGCAGCAACGCCAGGGCCAGGAAAGCGGCCAATGCCAGGAAAGACCCCCAGCGCCACCGCCGGTCGTCACGGTCCAATGCTTTCCGGACCTCTTCCATGCCTCCGAATCGCCGCCCCGGATCCTTGCGGATACACTTGGCGGAAATGCGACGGTACCGGTGCGGAAAAATCCTGCGCAAAACCAGTCCGAACGAATAGATGTCCGCCCGGCAATCCACGGACGCCCCCGAAACCTGCTCCGGCGCCATGTACTCCTTCGTGCCGGCCGATTGCTTCAGGACCGCATAGTCATCTGCGTCGGAAAGACCGAAGTCAATGATTTTCACATTGCCTCCGTTGCGGGTGACGAGGATGTTGGATGGCTTCAGGTCCCGGTGCAGGATCTGCTTGCTGTGGATGTAGGCAAGGGCATCGACGAGCTGGTCCACCACCTTGCGGCGGGCCTCCATCGAGGGTTTCCCGGAAAGGAACGTGTCGAGCGTCACCCCGTCGATGTATTCCATGACGATACAGGGCCCCAGCGTGTCATTCATCTCCTTGGCATAGGCCTTCACGATGCCGGGATGGTCCAGCTGGACCATCAGCGCATACTCTTTCTTCAGCAGTTCAAGATAGACCGCCTGATTGCGGAACTCCGCCTTCAAGCCCTTCAACATGAACCATCTCCCCTGCCGCTTGGCCTTTACCAAGCGGTTGATGCGGCGGCCCTGCACTTCCTCATAGGCAGTTTGGACATCGTCTTCCGAGATGAACATCTCGTCGAGGGGGCCGGATGTGCTGTCGTCAATCATCGGAGAGTCGGTTTCAAACAATAAATATACTGTTTTTTCGCTCACAAAATCGAGAAAGGACCAAAAAGGACCAACGTTGTCTTGAAAAAAAGTGCATCTTTGCAAGAACAAACGCTGCAGTTGATGAAGAAAACCAGTCCCGAAATCCATGAGCTCAAGAAACAGGTGGAAAACCGGCTGAAGCGCAAGATGAAGACACCCAATGACTTCATCTTCCTCAGCGGCGTTGTCTGGGAACGCACCCACGAGACCATCAGCCCCACTACGCTGAAACGGCTCTGGGGCTACGTCGACGGGGCCGACCAGACGCGGAGCAGCACCCTGGACATCCTTTCCCGGTCGCTCGGGTTCCAGGATTGGGACGATTTCCTGGGCCATATCGACAGAAGCAGCGGCTCGGATCCGGTCCTGTCGCCCCATATCAGCGCGGACGAACTGAACGTCGGCGACCGGGTATCCGTCTCCTGGAAACCCGACCGGCGTTGTGTCTTCCGCTATCTCGGAGACTCACGTTTCATCGTCGAAATGGCCGAAAACTCAAAATTGAAAGTAGGCGACACGTTCAGCGCTTCCCTTTTCATCCTGCACGAACCGCTTTACCTGAACAATCTCGTACAGGGCAACAATCCGCCCGT
>CAMHDS010000088.1 GCA_946183925.1 uncultured Fibrobacter sp.
CCGCCCGCATGTCCAGGCGTCCGTACGGGTCGTTCAGCATCTTGTTGTACCAGGTGATGAGGGAGAAACTCGCGGCGATGCATGCCACGGCGCAGGCCATGCTGTAGATGGCGCTATGGTCGCCGGTGAAGATGCTCAGCTTGATCTGCTGCAGCATATCCGGGTAGTTCAGTTTTATCGATGCCATAGCGCTACCAGTTGATTTTGAAGGCGTCCTCCAAGGAGTCGTAGGCCTCGGCCAGCCGCATTCCGCGGTCGATGTCCTCGTAGGAATCCCGGATGTGGTTGTACATGGCGGCATTGGCCTTGCTGATCTGCCGGTTGCAGTCGGCCAGCTGGGCCATGCGCTCCTCCTCGCTCACCTGGGACTTGCTGTCCAGGTATTCCCGGGCACGTTTGACCTCCCGGGAGGCATAGAGCAGGTACTGGAAGCCCTCGTTCACCAGCGAACGCCCCTGGGCGTAGGTTATCTGCGTGCCGTTCAGGTCCCGGATGCGGTCCACGTACTTGATGAACATGGACGCCATCTGCTCGTAGTTCTTGGCCATCTGGATGACAGACTGCGCCTTGTAGATGTCGCCCCGGACTTCCTTGTAGCGCTTGTTCAGTTCCTCCAGATACTCCAGCTGCTCCTTGGCAATGCCGAGGTTCTGGAGGAACTGCTCGGTGTTGATTACCATGTTGTCGCCGTCCTGCAGGAAGCCCAGGATGGACTGTGCCAGGTTCGATGCGTCGAAGGTAGCAAATTGGGCCGAGGCCCGCTGCTGCGAGCCGAAAAACAGGGCTACGCATAGCCCCAGGGCATAAATCAATCGCTTCATATCTCCTCCTTCTTTACCAGTTTACGTATGGCCTTGATGTAATTACCGCCGGATTTCTCCACAGCAGCCGCCAGGCGAATCTTATCTTTCTTGGCCGATGAGAAAGCTATCTGCTCTTCTGGAGAGACCTCCAGCCGCATCACGAAGCTCTTCTTGTTACCGAGGTTGAAGAACACCTCGCGGCCGGAAGCACCGGGGACGCGGAGCCGGTTCAGGGAAAGCACCATGCCTTTGTCATCCTCCGACAGGGACAACTGCGCCGCCAACTCATCGAACTTGTTGATGTATTTGGTCTGGTCCAGCAGAATCTTCACGCCCGAGTTCTCCACGATGGAGTCCTTGATGATGGGCGAAGAAATGATGTCCTTGAGCTCCTGAGTCACAACCATTGCGGCAGTCCGGTGCTTACGGGCCGTCTTCCAGAGCTCCAGCATGTAGGTGGCCATCTGGGTGCCCATGATGGCCTTCCAGGCCTCCTCGATACACATCACCTTGAAGTCGTTGTTGCTGGACATCTTTTCCATAAAGGCGTCCATGATGACCAGCGTGGTGATGGGATAGATGACCGGATCGCCCTTGATATGGTCGATTTCGAAGACCACGAAACGATCTTCCAGAATGTTCACGCTCTCGCGGGAGTTCAGCAGGTAGTCATAAGGTCCGCCCTTGTAGAACTGCTCCAGGGAGATGAGGTAATCCTTCAGGTCGAAGTATTCCTTGCCCGCCTCCTCGGCTTTGAGCAGGTCCCCGAATACGTCGCGGACATATTCAAAGTAGTCGTTGAAAACGGGGTCGGCGCTGTCACCCTGAGCCTGCCGAAGAGCCTCCCACTGCCGCAGGAACTGGCTGATGCTCTCCCGGACGTACTTCTCGGCCGAACTGCTGATATCTACCTTGCCGTTCTTCCAGAGCGTCACCATCAGGGTGAACAGGAAGTTCATGGCCTCGCTGTCCGCCTGGCTGAATCGCTTGACATTGCGGAACGGATTGAAGGAAATCGGCTTGCCCTTTTCGAAGGTGTAATAGGTACCGTCCTTGCCGCCGGATTCCTCCTTGATGATATGGCAGAGCGCCCGGTAGGAGTCACCAACATCTATCAGGAAACAGTGCTGACCGGCCACATAGCAGCTGCGCAGGTACTTGTTCATAAAGAAGGACTTACCGGAGCCGGAAGGGCCCAGCAGGAACACGTTGTAGTTCTCGATAAGACCGGCGTCCAGGGCTTTTTCCTGAATGTCGAAGCGCTGCGGCACCAGCCGGATGCGGTCGCTCATTTTGAGAACGCCGTCGGCAATGCCCGTGTCAAATCCGTCGTAGATGTTCAAACACAGGGCGCTGTTCAGTTCCATTGTCATGTACTCGCTGAACGCAAGACCGGACTCGTTACCCGGGATGGACGTCCAGAACTGCGCAGGCGCATTGGCGATGTCCCGCACCGGGGTGACGCCCAGCTTGGAGATGGCCGAAGTTACTTTGTCGGAATCCCCGGCCGAGAGTAGGTTCAGATGGCATCTGACGGTTCTCGTCTGCTGCACGGCTGCCGTCTCCAGATACTCGTTGATTTCCTCGGCGTATTTGCGGTTCTCGGCGTTCCGGGTGCTCATACTCTGCATCTGCCGGCGCTTGGAATCCAGGCTGCCGTGAATGTCCTTCAGCGGCTCCTTTACGCAGTACCAGTTCACCACGTGCTCGCAGTCCAGGGCCTGACCGACTTCGTGCAGGTAGGACAGGGACACGACGGAGTTTTCCGTGCTGAGGTCCCGGTCCCGGCGGCAGGAAGCCACCTCTCCGGGCAGTTGGTCCAGGTCGGCAAACAGATGACAGGCAATGGTCTTGTCGCCCACGCGGATGCTGTCCGGTGCCACCTGCATATCGCTCAGTACATCGGCGCCGCCATCGGTGAAGTTCAGGTAGTCCTGCAGGATGCCGGGGCGCTCGCCGCCGAAGATATCCTCCTCAGTCAGGCGCCGCAGCGACAGCAGGCTGTTGCCCGCGAGCATGGTCCCGAACTGGTCGGCCGATGCCAACAGCCTGGCAATCTCGGCGGGCTTGGGAAGCCCCGCTCCGGATAGGCCCAATAAGCCGCTGGAGCCGCCTCGGACATTCTTTTTCGATGAGAAAGAAAGCCAGAGCAGGCACCTGTGGTCCATATATTCCCGGCCGTCAAAGTGCTCCTCATAGGCCTTTTCCAGAAAGCCCTTCGCAGGTGCGGCAGCGTAATGCTTCCGTATGAAAATGTCCTGCTTGTGGACAATGGTGTAGTCCGGCAGGAGCGCAATGGCACCCGCCATCGAGGCAATCAGGGAGTCGTATTTCTCCTCATTGCAGCGGAATGCCGGAGGTAGCTGCACCTCCCAGCCCACGCAGATGTCACCCCTCTTCGAGAGGATGACGCCGTCCCCGCCATTCATCACGGGGAAGTTGTCTCTGACGTCTATCTGCTCCATACCTTCGACCGGATTAAAATGAACTTCGGCAGGCGCTTCCCGGCAATAAAGCGGGAAAGGCCCTTCTCACCATAGTGCTGCTGAATCTCCAGCAGGGCCAGATAGCCGCCCACAATGAGCACCACGGCCGATGCCAGACCGGCGAAGGTCCCCAGCGCGGCGCCCACTATGACCGCCGTGACTACGATTCCCAGCAGCCCGACGAGGGCCACCGGAATGTATCGGCCCTTGACACCCAGGAAGGTGAAAGGCTGGTCCAGATTGCGATACACCCTGCACCTCATAGCCCGATGAAGTTTTTCAGCACGAGGGCCGCGATGATGCAGAAAACCATGCCTCCGCACCATCCGAGGGCCTTCTGGGCGCTCTCCTGGTCGCCGGAGTACATCTTGATGCCCACCGTAATCAGCGACACGATGGCCACGATGGCGAGCACTGCAATAACTACCTGGTAGATAATGGAACCCGCCGAACGGATCTGCGAGTTCGCCTCGTTCAAAAACGAAATGGCATCCTGTGCCGATGCCGAGACACTCACGGCAAGGCCCAGGACGCCACACGCCGCATATCTCTCTCCTCTAGTCTTCATCACTTATGCGTTTTATTGTTGATTATATTGGTCGCTTTGTCCATGTCCACCTCATACTGCTCACCTTTGAAAAGGTCGCCCGGGTCTGCATTGGCGGCGGCTTTCTTCTTGGCGGAGGTGGCTTTGGCTTTCTCCTGCTTCTTCGCGGCCTTGGCCGCCTGCGTTTGTGGCTTATCCGTCGGCTCGAACACCCGTTCCACCTTGATGCGTTCGGGCACTTCCACCGGGACCAGCTCCACCTTGGGTATGATATCTAGCAGGAGCTCACGCGTTCCCGGCTTCCACCGTTTTTTCCTCCATCTCCACATATTCCAACACCTCATCAAACAGTTTCGTAATGCCCGGGTTGTTTTTGTTTGCATACCCGGTGGGGAAATTCACCGTGCTCCTGATATGGGACTTTTCGTCCATCTCCTTTTTCAGGGAGGTGGACTGCTTCACGTAATGCTCGGAAATGACTGAGCCTTCCTCGGCGAACCATTCGCGCACGCGTCCGTAGGCCTCCTTGGGCTCCCGGCCGTACACACGGTTGAAAAAGAGCAGTGTCCGCTGGCCGAAATCCTTCAGGATGCGGGAAAGCGACAGCATGGACGCAATAATCATCGGGTCCAGCTCCACGGGGATTACCATCAGGTCGATGTAACCCTCAGCCATCAGCTGCGTCACGGGGTCATCGGCCGCAAAGGAGCCTGGGAAATCCAGAATCAGGTAGTCCACGTCGGAAAGGTCCCGGAAACTCTTGGAAATGTCGTCCAACTCCTGGGCGTTCATTTTGTCAATGCTCTCGACGGGGAAGAAATCCTCTTCCGAATAGTGGATACCCTCGCGTTCGAGGTAGCGCAGGTCACGGCGCCGCATATACGACAGATTGTGCTCCGGATAGTCGAAGTCCAGGACCATCACCCGTTTGCCCAGGCGATACTTGATGTAGGAAGCAAGAAGGACATTGAACGTGGTCTTGCCGGTTCCGCCCTTGGCGGTAAAGAAGGAAATGACTTTCATACGCTTCAATTCTAAACAACACTTCGTCAGTTCTCACCGGCAAAGGTAATCGCCGTCGCGCATCCCGCCAAATCCCGGAGACAAAAGTGCCACGTTTTTGCGGCCGTTTTGCCGGGATAAAAACAAAGAAAAACGCCCGCTGAACTATCTCAGAGGGCGATGTTTGTAACAATTGTGCACTATCATGAAACTACTTGTTCACGCAATGGTCATTCCTCTTTGGCAACCATAGATTAAACAGGGGGTCTGTTATTCGATAATGAGCGCCCCTAGTAGACTGAGATTCTTTGGAAATCAGGCCGCTTTCAATCATCTGGGTGATGTAAGGGGATATTTTACCGGCTTCCTGCCCTGTTATATTGCGGATATCAGACAATTTGAGCCCATCAGTTTCACCTGCCAGGGCACACATGACTCTTTGGTGCTGAGGAAGAAGTTTGTCAAATATGTTTTGATATAGCGGCGATATGCGTTTTACCAAAAGGCTTACATCTTCTTCGCTTGTCTGGGAATTGTATACGATTTCTTTCACCATATAGGCGGCACCGGGTGTTTTAGGTAGGTATGCCATAAGGGCCTTCGCCCTCGTTATTTGAGTGGCATCACCTCCGATAATTAACTGGTAGTCATTGTCGGAAAGCGGCTTGAGGTAGTGAAAGCGAAATCCTTCGAATAATGCGGCTCCGTAATGTGTCAGTTGAGGCATTACGGTTGGGGCAGTCGCAACAAGTATAGGACCGTCCGTTTCTGAAAGGATGCCGCGAAGTGCAAATTGCTCTTCATTGGACGTCCTTTGCAGATAATATTGAAAGTCATCTACAAACAGGATGCTACGCCCTTTATCGGGCGTGCACAGCATATCCTTATTGGAAAACACCGTACGGCCGTCTATCCATGTCGGCATAAACCCGGAGTGGGCAGACGCAGTGTCAAAAAGCTGTCTCAACATGAAAGATTTTCCACTTCCATGTGCCCCGATTATAATCTGAGGCTGCCCCGCACTTCCCTTGGTCTCTTTCTCTAAATCATGAAGGACTGCCTTGAATACTGCTTCGTTGAACAGTACTCCGTTATTGGACAAACTTCCCATACCAGTAATCTCTTAACAGTGGTGAACGGAAAGAGCGAACGGAACCCTTGCGGAGAAGATAACCGTCATTCTCCAGCATTTCAAGGACTTTGCTGAGCAAAAGGTCTGTTTCCCCTGCATGGGAGGGGTCCTGGCCGGTCATCAAGATGCCAAGCAGCGTTTCACGCCTGAGACCGCTTTTCCTTGCCGATAGTCCATTAAGAATCAAACGTGCAGGTCTTTCCATTTCCCGGTACTCCACAAGACGTTCTGACCATGTATTCAGGTAACTCTCGGAACAGAGTTGCCTGTAAGCCGTATCTATGTCTTCTTTGGAAACGGCTCCAGTATAATTGTCACGCAGTTTGGAGAAGAGAATCTGTATAAAGTATGGAATATTCCAGTGTAACTTTTCCAATGCATATATTATGCTTTCTTCATCCATATCCATCCCCTCTCCCTGGCACAGTCCCTTCATAAGACCACGGGCTTCCTCCGGGGTAAGTTCATCCAGCCTGAAATCCGTCAGGTCGTTTATGGCATAACTGAGATTCAAGGAAGCCGTAAAATTCTTCAGCCCGACTGAGCCGCAAAACAGCCACCGGACTCTAGTCCCGGCAACCTGTCTAAGACTCCGGAGCCAATTCAGGATAAAGGACACTTTTTCCTCCCCGCCGTCACTTCTGAGGAGTACTCCAAGAAAAAGTGTAAGCTCATCAACCACAATGAAGGTTTCCTCATCGTGACGAATCAATTCTTTCAAGGACTTATACAGGTCTTCTTTCTTCTCGGGAGAAGAAAGATCCAAACCGACAGGGCCAATTGAAATCTTATTGATTCTGTCCAGTATAGCCTTTGCTCCTTGGAGCATCCCGTCGGTTATCTGCCTCCATATGTGATTCCTTTCAAAATGTTCGATAATCAAATTCAGGAAACCGTCCTCTGTGGTGGTCTGTTCCAAATCGATATACACGCATTTCCATCCCTGCGCCTTTTTGTCCTCTATCAAGCGCTTGGCAAGTGAGGACTTGCCTATACGGCGAGGGGCAGACAGTAATAACGAATGTCCGCTGTCCAACAAACGGTTTGCAATTTCCAATTCTTTCTTTCGTCCGTAGAAATCTTTTCCTTCTACCGGAGGCCCTATTCTGTTTTCTATACTCATGAGGATCATATTAAACGCTCAAATATAGAAAGAATTTTTTATAGAAAGAATTTTTTATAGAAAAATATTTATATTATTCCTCTATTACATCTGTAGCGCAATTCCAGTGTTATTGGAGCATTCAAAAAGGCAGACCTTCCGGACGGCCTGCCTGACGCAGATTACTGAGTCCCAAGCCGAGGGTATGAGCAATCTGGTTCTTGATGGCGGTTATCGTGGGGAGAGGCACAAAAAAAGTGCAGGCTCCCATTCCACCTATACCTGGCAAGTATATCCCGGAAATGGTAAAAACGCCTACACTTAATTGTGCAGGCGCATACCACTAAGGACCGGGAATTAATAATCTTGCCAGGATTTACTAGGTGGCCCCAAGCGATAAACGCTCTTGTATGTCTTGACTTAACGCTATCGTGCTAATTCAAATGCAAATGTAATCATTTTTTGACAATTAACATCATAGGTGATAAAAACGGAGGCGGCTCATCGTCGCCTCCGCGCCATTCCATTAGACGGGAAGATGAAAACCCGGGCCCGGGCAATCATGCTTTCAATCAATTCTATGTCCGGGAGAAGTCATCATCCATCAACACCTCCAGATTCTGTCTGATCAGGCAGACATCCTCCGGAACGGACACCCCTGCTTCTTTCAAGAAACGGTAGGTGGCCGGCCAGTTGTCCTCTCCACAGCATAAAGCCGCGATATCAACAATCAGTTGAAACAACTGCTTTGAACAATTGTCTTGCTCTGACATTTGAATAGCGGTTTCAAAGGACAGTCTCCTGAATACATGAAGACTGCGGTAGAGATTCCGGATGATGGTTTTCCCTCGGCTTGGGATTCGGTTTACGGTAAAATGATTGCTCATAACGTAATCGGTTTTAATGATGAAACAATCCCGTCGACGGTTTGGACCATATGCAGATGACCAGAGGGCGCGCCATAACCATCTGCATATATAATGAGCTGCCATCCGAAAGACAGCAGCTTCATTATCATTATCACCCAGTCAACTGTATCCTCATTCTTTTTTCTCTGAATTGTCAAGTATAATTTGCGCCGGCCCGATAAGACCGCCATCACGAAGAGGATCATCGGGGCCATAGAAAGGATAGGTAGTGTGCGTCAGGCGTTCCCCCTCCGGTAACTGGGCGTCACGGATGAGCCGGTTGGGCCAAAGATTGGTGACGCGGACCGCCAGGGCGTTGGTGCCGATGGTGGCATAATCCGTTATGTCAGCCTTATACGGAACCTTCCAAAGCGTACGCACAGGATGACCGTTCACGATGACTTCTGCGATGTTCTGCACATCTCCAAGGTCCAGGATAATATGTTCTGGAAGTTCAGAAAGTGTAAAAACCGTGGTGTAGGTCGCGGTTCCGCTGAAGTATTTGATGCCCGGGTCTTTGGATTCCGTGTATGAAATGAGTTCCGGGAACAGGACCGATGCAGGTGCGCCCCGGCCTTCCTGAAAGCGGACGGACCAAGGACCGTCCAAAACCACAGATTCTTCGCTACCGCTCAGAATGACAGGACGTTTCCCCATGGATTGTTTGGCAAATACCACAAACTTGGCGTCATTGGGTGTCATCGGGATTTCCACGACAATGCGCCCGTTTTCAACCACGTAGTTGACAGAAAGGATATCCCCTGTTTCTGCATCCCAAACGGAAGGGACAAAACCATTGCAACGGAAAGAGAGTGATACCGTCTCAAACTTATCCGACGGTTTGCTGATCCAATATATCTCCCCGTCCCTGACGCTGCGATGGACA
>CAMHDS010000089.1 GCA_946183925.1 uncultured Fibrobacter sp.
GCCAGCCGGTCCACCTGGTCCTGTAGGTCCTTCAGGTGGGCTTCCTTGGCTTCCAGTACGGCCTTCAGGGTTGAAAGTTCCGCCTTCAAGTTTTCAACCCCTGGGGTTGAATCCGGGTTGAATCCGGGTTGAAAAGGGGTTGAATCCTTGGTGCTGTTTTCAACCCCTGGGGTTGAATCAGGGGTTGAATTGGGGTTGAAAGTTGAATCATCCTGAAACACCAGGAAGGTCCGCTTGCCTTCCTTCACCACATAGGGCTTCAGGCTGGTTTCCAGCTTCTTGTATACCGCCGCCTTCGTGGTCCCGGTCAGGGCGGCATACTCTTTCACGCTGTACCGCTTCATTGTACGTTCTCCTTCACCATCCTGTAGAAGGTGGACCGGCTCAACCCCAGCCGCTTCATGGCTTCCCGGCCTGTAATGGTCCCGGCCTTCCAGGGCTTCATCACTTCTTCCCAGTTGTCAGGCTTCGGTGTATCAGGCCTTCCCGCATGGGTGCCTTTCTTGGTCGAGATACGCCGCCCCTTTTCATCCAGGGGCATGGCATCCAGGCCTTCCCGCTGGCGGCTCCTAATCTTCAGCCGCTCCTGCTCGGCAAATGAAGCTATTACCTCCACCATGATATTGGACACCATGTCACCTATCCAGGCCTGTCCTTCAGGTAGGTCCATCATCGTGGTGGGAAGGTCCAGCACCTTCACCCGGATACCGGCATCATGGAAGTATTGCAGTTCCCCCTTAATGTCCGCCTTCGTGCGGCTCAACCTGTCCAGGGAAGTGACCACCAGGGTGTCACCACGCCGAAGCAGTTGACCCTTCAGGGCTTGGTAGCCGGTGCGGTCCGTGTCCTTGCCGCTGGCCTTGTCGGTGATTATGTCCCTGTCCGTTGCTCCCATCTTGTGGAAGGCTTCCATCTGTCTTGCCAGGTTTTGCCCGGTGCTGGATACCCTGGCATAGTACCAGGTGCGGCTTGTGTTCTCCATGCTAAAGTCCCCCTTTTGTGGCTTGGTCGGTTCCTATGGTCATATATTACTATATGTATCGGATAAAGTCAAGATAATTTTGGGACACTTTTCAGCCCTGTTTTTGATATTGTGGGACACTTTCCGGGGCCTTGGTGGGGTATCCCAAATTGTGTACATATTGGGACACACGCCAGCCGGTTGACAGGGCGGGGAAGGGGACACGCTACAGACACCGCCACAGCCCCGCAAAGGGCCGCTGTTGCCTTTTCCTTCCTTGGGTGGGTATTTACCCCTGTTTGAAACAAAAGGAAACTGGCGGCTTCGTGGCGGCTCCTACGGCATGGGCGGGGGTCGATTTTTGAAAACCGTCTTTCCTGTCATCGGAAAAAGGCGGTGGGTTCCCATCCAGCCGGTCAGGGGGTATAGATATATCACTCTCCGGGGATTGCATAAAATCAGGAGCGGGAAACTTTTAGCGGTAATACAGCGGAAAAGAAACGAATAAAAGCCTTTTTGTGGGTCAGTTTATTCAGCCTTCGGTGAGCTGGTTTTTTGCGTGGCTCTTGCGTTGCTTTTGCGCTCCGTGTTTGCTAACTGTTTGCTAACTGTTTGCTAACGGTACACCCCCCAGGGTCAGGCATCCAGGAGCATTTCCGAAGGGACCGGGGCGGGTAAGCTTTTATATACACGGACCAAATTTGATAAAAGGGGGTAGGGGTTGAACAGGTGACCGCCAGGGGCGGCTGTACCGCCCGGAGGATGGCATCATCGAGGACCGCCTACAAAGTACCACCTTCCCGGCGGAAGCACGGCGGAAGCCGCCCAGGTTTAGCGGAAAGGAAGCGGAAAAGACCAGGACAAACACGTGACAAATACATGACAAAAACAGGACACCTTCAGCCGGTGAACGGCTGGTGAACGGCTGAAGCATAGGGTTCCAGGGCATCCCTGACAAGCGGTGTTTGTCCCCAAATGCTATGCTTGCACGGACACCGTGCCATGACAAACGCCATGCTTGCACGGACACCCGCCAGGGCTTCCTGAAGGCTTTTAGCGGTGAAATAGCGGTGAAACAGGGGTAAATATACCCTTGACAGGATACCGGCAAAATACGGCCTTGTGCGGCCTTTAACGGCGTGTGAGCGGCGAAGGGACACCGTTCAGCGGCGGGTGAGCGGTGAAGCTGTACACCCTTATGATGGCAAATGATGGCATATAACATACAGAAAACCCATAGTATGAAAACGTCAACAAATGTCAACCGTATTTCACCCAGGAGCGGAAAAAGGCGGAAAAAGTAGGAAGTCAGGGGCGGCAACAAAAGCACCACAAAAGCACCACAAAAAAACGGTATAACAAAAGCATAACAAATGTGGTACAAATCCGCTGTACTTTTGCGGTATGTTTGCTGTATCCTGGTGCGACAAAACACGTACAAAAGGCGTACAAAAAAAGGGCCACCGTTGCGGGTGGTCCCTTCATCGTGTCAGGCCTTCTTCTTGGCTCGTTCTTCCCGGATACCCTGAAGCCTTCCAGCTTCAAAGAGCACAGCCCATAGGAGTATATCACCATCCTGGTCAAGGTCCTGGCGGCGGTACTCGGTCACCAGCTTCATGGCTACTTCCAGGGATTGCAAGGTGCTGTAGTGCATGGCCTTCTTGACGGTGCTGGCGGGGTCAATCAGGACCGGCTCGGCGGTGTTGCTTCCCATCATGCTTGCTTCATCTCCTTCCAGGCTTTCCAGGCTTCAGCCGCTTCTTCCAGGGAAACATCTTCACCGGCGAGAATCTTCTCGGCGTAGTGAAGCACAAAGTCAAGCTGTACCGGGTCAAGGTCCAGGCAAGCTTCAATCAGGCGGGCCTGGTCAGGGGTCATGGTTTTCAGGTCATCTCTTGTCATTGGTCAATCTCCTTTCTATGAGCGGGGGTAGGGGCCGAAGCCCCTTGCCCCTGGTCCTTTGGTGTCAGGCCACCGTGAAGCGGCGGGTGGTGGTGGTCTTGGTAAACTGTCCGTACAGGTCAGGCTGGGCCTTCCTGAAGGCGGTGGTGTCGAAGCGGGTGCCGGTGATGGTGGTCCAGCGGACCTTGTACACATCCACGGTCAATTCCTCGGCGTTGCGGCGGGTCATCTCGGCCTTGATTGCATCCTCGATGGTGGCAATCTCGGCGGCAAGTTCATCCGCCAGGGCCTTCAGTTCCTTCAGTTCCCGGACCTTGCTGGTCATCTCGTTGGTGCTCATGTTGTTACCTCCTTGAAAGCTTGGTGTGGTGTGGTCGGTGGGGTGGTCAAGGCTGGCGGCTCCGGGCTTCGTGTGCTGTCGGTGCGGGTTGTACGGCTCCTTATTGGCAAATCCCGGTTGCTCTTGTGGTCCATCCTCTTGGACCGCCTTCCTTGCTTCCCCCTTCCATCTGTCTATAGTATAAACCATACGTTTGATATTGTCAACCCCTAAATTGATATAATAGCAAAAAAGATTGACAATAGAGGGTTGACACCATCAACCTATTGGAGTATAATGGTATCGTAGAAAAGTAGGAGGTATATACCATGAATCCAGCGGAGATGATACGGATACTCTTGGTCAAGCGTGGGAACGTGTCCGAAGCAGAATTGGCACGGCGGCTCGGTCAATCCCCGCAAAACTTCAACAAGAAGATGAAGCGGGAAAGCTTCACCCTGGCGGACCTGGACACCATAGCCGGGTGCCTTGGGTGTAGGCTCTCGGTCCAGTTCGTGGACACGGACACCGGGGCGGTGCTGGTGGACCGTATTCCATACTGACAGGACACCATGACCTTCCACCTGGGGGGTCATATTTTTTTGCCCTTGCCCTTCAATAGGATGGACCGGCACGGAGATTTTCCCCTGAAAACTCATGGAGCACCATCCCCCCCTGGGCGGCTGTACTTCAATGGGGGTATGGGACCGGGGTGGGTATATCCGTATGACCGCTTCAGGCCTTCAAGGGGTGGTGTCCTATATTGCGGCAAATGTTACCTTTTGTTACCATAAGTCCGCAAAACTCAGTAAAACTCAGCATTTCTCTTTCCAAAAAACATTAAATACTGACAGGCGGGAAAATGTATCTTCAACACCGGGTGCTACTGGTGGGGCTTTCCAGGGCATCCTGGGGGGTGTAGGTACGCGCGCGAAATTATCTCCGACACAAGATACCCCGCCGGTCCCGGCAAGGGGTTGAAAGGGTTGAATATGGGGGGGTTGAAAATTTAAAAAGCTAAAGAAACGCGGATTGCAAAAAACATAGATATTGTGGGAAATTCCGCCACGCCGCACACGCAAAACAGGGGTTGAAAACATCCGCCCCGCAACAAGATTTCCGACACGTTACGCACAGGAAGAAAAAACTATCCGACACGATACGCACGTGAGAAATTCCGCACGTTACGCACAGGAAAACTGACACGCTACACGCACGTGGGACCTGAGAAAACACGAGGTTTTCAAGTATAGAATACTGAGGTTTACTGAGGTTTCCAGTATAGGGACCTTACAAAACTTAACATTTGACAGAATAAAGCCCCGCCGGTGTTGCCACCAGTAGGGCTTCAGTTCTTACAGGTGCCGCCTTGCGTATTCCGCCATAAGGACCGCTTCGGCTATATTGTCATCATCCTTTCGGCTCCTGTCGGTCCGCTTCAGGTTCACGCCGGGGAAAAGCCGCTTGCAGACTTCAATGCTCTTTTCCTTGGTATGGTCCAGGGTGTATTCCTTCTTCCAGCGTTGCGGCCTGACAAGCTGGAACGGTATCCCGGTGGCGGTCAGCATCCCCTGGATGATACCGAAGTTCTCACCGAAGGAAAACATGGAAAGCCCGGAGTTCCCCGGCATAGAGCCCACGTGCTCCAACACACAGCGGGTATCTGCTGGGACCAGGGACCGAAACGCCGCCAGGTATGCTTCAGGGTCGAATGGGACCACTTCCACGGAGCCTTCCCGGAGGATTGCTAAAGCCCCGCTCTTGCCGGGGTCGATACCCAGGAAGGTCACGGTTCCTTCACCTTGCTGGCGGCTCTTTCCCGCCACAGCTTCACCTTCTCCGGGTGGGCCTTCCTGTAGGCCCTGGCATAGGCGGCAAGTTTCTTCTTGTTCTTGTGCTGATATCGGCGTTGGCTCTCCCGGATTGCTTCCTTGTGTTCCTGGTAGTACAGCCTTCTATATTCCAGCATGGCGGCATGGAGTTCTTCAGCGTTCACGCTTCGTCACCGCCTTCTTCAGGTTGCCGGGGATACTCTCAATCTCGGCAAGTAGGTCATCGGCACAGGTTTCATAGAAGGCCATAGCGGTTGCCAGGTCAATGAGTTCACCGCCAGCCACCTTCTTCCGCATTTCCGCTTCCAGCACGTGGTTCACAGCGGCGGCAATAGTTGGGTGGTAGGTCGGATTGTCGATTTCCCAGGAGGTCTTGCCTTCCCTGGTCCGCTCCTTCAGTTTCCCCAGTATATACTGGTGGGGGTCAGCATCTAAAAACCAATCTTTGTACAGCTTCAGCATAGCACTCACACTTCCTTTCAGGTGTTATTTTCGTGCTATGGCGTGGCGTGGTCGGTGTTGTTTGTGTAAAGTATTTTACCTTTACAGGCATTTTAGAGCCTGATTTCAAATTTTTCCCTAAATATCTAAGAAAGTTGAAGTCGTTGAAGTCTATTTCTAAAAGTCCCATAGAGAAGTTAGTATAGAGAGTTTTACTTTTCGACTTCAACGGCTTCCACTTTTGGCTAAGTTTAGGGCTTTTTTGGATTTTAGCCTTCATCCCGGTCAATAATGGCTTTTGCCGGGTTCAAAACTATGTTCATCCATACGTTGCCGGTGTTCGTGCTCTTTTCGCGGAAGCCCAGCCGCTTCATTTCACCCTTAAAGGTGGCGGATGGTTTGGCGGCTTCGCCGATGGTCATGCACCAGGCGCGGTAGGCATCATACAGCTTCCCCGCTTTTTCTTCAGCCAGGGGTTCACGGCAACACATCTCGATGATGAAGTTGTTCACCTGGTCCTGTGCCGCCCGGTATCTTTCCAGGAGTTCCGTCACGGCGGCGGGTTCGTCAATATTGAAGCCTTGACCATAGGCGGAGATGGCACCATCAATGGCCCATTGGAGGATGGCACCGCCACACCTTTCCGCCAGCCGGTCAGCATAGTCCCGGATTGTTTTAGATCCTGACGGCATCTTGGCGTTGAAGGGTATCAGGTGGATACGCCGCCAGGTGCCTTGGTCGGTGGTGTTGACCCTTGGAAGGTTGTTGGTATGAAGGCAGATGCTGTGGGTCGGTTTGATTTCCTCCGGGTCCTTGTACTTGCGGTTTATCTGTATGTTGTCGGTGCTGGTTATCTGCTTCACGAAGTTCTCACTAAGGGAAGCACCTTCCCGGAGTTCACCGCAAATCATCAGCCGCTTCCCCCGCACGGTTGCCACTTTCGCATCCTTGCTGGTGTTGGTGCTGGTCAGCACATCACTATCAAGAGTCCCGGCGTAGTCACCCAGGGCGGCGCGGATTGCATTGAAGAACGTACTTTTACCGTTGAATCCATCGCCGATGGTGATATACAGGCCTTCGGTCACAACACGCCCAAACAGGGTGCTTCCTATGACTTCCTGAAGGTAGCACATCATATCTTCATCGTCACAGCATACCAGCTTCACGAAGTCAAACCATTCCTTCATCCCTTCGTTGGAAGGCGCGGCCTTGGTTATCTTGGTGCAGTAGGCTTCCCGGTCATGGGGTGATACATCCCCGGTCCGAAGGTCGATGATACCGGCGGGGGTGTTCAGGGTGTTGGGGTCGGCATCAAATAGGCTTGCGGGGCGGTACAGGTTGGCCTTGTTAAGGGACACTATTGCATCAATCCCTTTATTGCTTCGGCTTCGGATAGCGTGTTGCATCCTGGCCTTGGAAGCCTTGGACACTTCGCCGGTGGTGTCGAGTTCCCAGCCTTGGCGGCTACTGGCGGCGTTGTACATCATCTTGGTGAAGGTGCTGGCTTCGGATTTCACAAAGGCATCCATACCGTCACCTTCAGCCCATTTCTTTCCGTTCCACACCAGCCAGCCCAGGGAATTGTTGTAGAGGTATTCCCCTTGGTGCTCGGCGGCGAAAAGGTCAGCGTTTCCAGCTTCTGTCTGTTCGGCATTGGCAAAAATATCAATGGGGGAATCCTCATTTGATTTTTCTTCAGCGGTTCTCAGGGCTTCCTGGCGGCTGGCTTCAAGGGCTTCTTCAGGGCGTTGGGTTCTCATTTCCTTCAAGAGGTCGGCAAACTGGTCAAGTTCGTGGGTCATGCTTCCACCTTCGCTTTCTTCCAGGCGGCGGAGATGATTTCCCACTTCGGCAAGTCTGCTTTGTAGGCTTCCACCAGTTCAAGGCCGGCCTTGCGGTTGCCGGTGCTCATGGCTTCCTGGATTCTGTCACAGATTGTTTCCATCACATTCCTTTCATACAGGGCCTTCATGAAGTCCTCCGATGGGTCATCATCCGGGGCGGGTTGCTTCCGCTCCACAGCATCCTTCCAGTATCGGAGCATCCCACAGGCGGCGGTGTCAAACCTGGTCAGGAGTTCATCCGCCTGGGCGGTGGTCACCCTTGGTTTGGGCTTCCTGGCGGGGCGGGTGTTGTCATACTCCACGCCGAAGTCAGTACAGACACGCACGGCGGCTTCCTTGGCGGTCAGGTCAAAAAGCTTCATGGTCATGTCGATGGAGGTCCCGCCGACACCACAGCCGAAGCAGTAAAACCGGCCTTTGTCATCGAAGGAGCATGAAGGGTCATTGTCCCCAGGGTGACCCGGCAACGGACACCGGCACCAGGATTTCATCCCCCGCCGCTTCACCTGTACACCGGCGTACCGTTCAGCCGCTTCCAGGGCGGTCACGGTCTTGGCGGCATCAAACACGGTCATACGGTCACCCCCTGTTCATTCAGGAAGTTCCGCACGGCAAGGGGCGGCTTCTTCCCCAGCTTGGCGTAACAGGAGCGGACAATCTCGGCACTAACATTGTCGAGGTCATACTCCCAGTCCACCCGGTCAGGGTTCCATATTGACTTGATAGGGGTTAGTTCATACCCGGCGGCTTGCAACGCCCGGGCAACGGTTGGCCTTGTGATGGTGGCCTTCTTCGGTACGGTTGGTCTTGTCATGATGTAGTCAGGAGTTCCTTTCTCTATAGATTTTCTCCTGAAAGACAAGACAAAGGCGGGGTCAACGCCCCGCCTGGATAATCTTAGTGTGTGTGCTGTTCACGGTGTCCTGTCAAAAATATATATAAATTTCTTTTGACAAATTTGGCACCAGGTGCTATCCTATCAAGTGTGATAGATAAAACACTCTATCGTGTTTCACACAACGCCACGATTCTGTAGGAGGAACATGAAGCGTTGGACCCTTGGAGCCTTGCCGTGCCACCGGCTTGGCTCCTTTCCTTTATCAAGCTTTCAAGGTTCACGTTTTGGGGCTTCTTCCCCTCCACGGTCGAATCATTCTACCACATAATGGGTGCAAGTGTCAATGAGATATAGTTGTATCTTTTCAATAGGTTGTAATTCGTAACCTACAGGATACACAAGCCCTTGTGGTCACTCCTGGCCCTGGTCATCTTCCCGGTTGTACAGCCTGGGGAAGATTGCCGCCAGTAGGGGCCGCTTTTTAGGTTCCGCCAGGTGCTTGGCGGTCAGGGCTTGCTGTTGGTTCAGCAGTTGGCGTAGTTCCTTACCCGCTTGCCGCTCCTGGTCGAGTTCAGCCGCCAGCCGGTCCACCTGGTCCTGTAGGTCCTTCAGGTGGGCTTCCTTGGCTTCCA
>CAMHDS010000090.1 GCA_946183925.1 uncultured Fibrobacter sp.
GCCGATTGGGTACGATTTTCACGGATCGTGCCCAATCGCATTTTATCGCATTCTACGGCATTTTAGCGAAGTATGTCTGCGGGTTTTTTATGGGGAAAACGGCAGATCTTTAAAATAAGACAATTTTGCCACTTTTATTTTATAAATGACAAAAATGTCCTATATTTGCAGCGTTATGACAATAGCACAACATATCACGGCTTTTGCTGCTGGCAAAGAGGATGGTTTTCTGAAAAGCGAGCTCTCAAACGCACTCGCTTCCTTTGGCGTACCTTCGTCGTCCATGGACAAGACGCTTCAGCGGCTTGTTCGTTCAGGCCGATTAGAGGTTCTTGAAAGAGGAAAGTATAGGATACGGGGTGGATTCAAGCAGCACTTTATGATACAACCTGTCGAGGATAACAAGGCTCTTTATCGTCAACTGAAAGGTGAATTCCCTTTGCTGGACATATCTGTGTGGGATGTCAGCACCCTTATGCCGCTGATGCATCACATCCCCAATGTAAAGATGACGCTTGTTTATGTGGAGAAGGATGGCTTCAGGGATGTTGCGGATACGCTCGAATCAATGACGGAGCAGTTGGTTTTCCGGAGTCCGTCCAGGAATGAACTGGTACATCTTGCCTTCGGCCGGGATTTCATCGTCATTCGTCCGCTTATCAGCCAGTCTCCGATGACTGAAACGAATGGCGTCTGTGTGCCAAAGATAGAAAAAGTACTTGTTGACATCCTTTGTGACGAAGAGTTTTACTACCTGCAGGGCAGCGAAACCTTCTATATTTACGAAACCGCGATGAGCGATTATACAATTAATACAAAAACTCTGCTTCGCTACGCGCACCGCCGTGGAGTGGCAGAGAAGATAGAAAGAATAATAAAAACGAATAACCATGATACTTCCGGAGAGTAGGTCTCTTGCGTGGATAGAAGAGACTGCGAAAAACAATAATGCGAAGGATATAACCTTGGTAGAGAAGACAATCAGGGCGTTTTCACTTCTTGAAGCCCTGGCCCGTTCAGGGATGGAATTCTGCTTTAAGGGCGGCTCTTGTTTGCTTCTGCACCTCGGAAGCGCCAGACGAATGAGTATCGACGTGGACGTAATTTGTCCTCCCGGTACCGAGATAGAAAAGTATCTGGAGAAGTACTCGGATGAATATGGATTCTCTTCTGTGGAGCCCATTGAACGTCAATACAGGACTAACGTTCCAAAGACGCATGCCAAATATTTCTATCAGGTTGCCTATAAGACCAAGACACAGAATGACAAGATTCTGCTTGACGTTCTTTTTGAGGATAACAAGTACCAGCATCTCGAAAGATTGCCGATAGTAAGTCCATTCCTGAAAACGGATGATAATCCAGTCCTGGTTACCGTACCGAGTAAGGCGGACCTTCTTGGCGACAAACTTACCGCTTTCGCTCCCCATACGACCGGAATTCCGTTCTACAAAGGAGAGAAGAACTGCTCGATGGAAATTATGAAGCAGATGTACGACGTCGCTTCGTTGTTTGACGTGGTGGATGATTTTCAGGCCGCATCCAGCACCTATGAAAAACTGGCTAAACTTGAGCTGGAGAACAGAGGACGGAATGACGTTCCTCTTGAAGATGTGGCGATGGATACAATTGAGGCGGCCCAATGCATCTCCACCTATGGTTATGATGGCATGGACGATTTCAATTTCTACTCTGAGGGAATCGAACGGGTCAGGAACTTCATCCATAGCGAGAAGTATAATGTGCCTTCTGCCATCAGGAAAGCCGCCAAGGCTGCGTATGCGGCGGCTTGTCTCGTCAAGAATGTTGAATCTCCCGTTCGTTTCGACGGAGATGTTCAGCGCGTGCAGACGCTTGTCGTGGAGAATCCTCTATCGACAAAGCTGAATAAGCTTAAGAAAACGAACCCGGAGGCTTTCTTCTATTGGAGCCAGACTTCCAAGATTCTGAATTCGATGAAGTGATAGCCTTCCGGCCCGGCCACGCCGGGTCGGAGGGCGGTGGGTGCGCGGCCCGAAGGACAGTCTGGTACCGGCTTGTCGGTGCCAGTCTGTCACCGGGTGGGACTTGCGCGGCGGCTTTGCCGACGCGTAGGTCCCAAGCGCGTGGAGCGGAAATGGGCTTGACAGCTCTGCTGGCAAGCCGATTGGAGCGCCCTAAGATTGAGTATGTCACGGAAAATGAGTAATTTTGTGCGATGGCGCTTCTCCTTCATAAGAAATGGTTCCCAGAGCTGACGACGCAGGAGCTGTATGAGCTGCTGCGGATTCGTAGCGACGTTTTCGTCGTGGAGCAGAACTGCGTGTATCAGGACCTTGATTATGATGATCAGCCCGCCATGCATCTTTGGCTCACGGAGGATGATAAAATTGTCGCACTTTGCCGGGTTTGCCCGGCGGGAACGCATATGGAGGAAGTCTCTATCGGCCGGGTAATCACAACCGTGCGGGGCAAAGGATACGGCAAGCAAATCATGCTTGCCGGGATTGATGCCGCAAAGGAGCATTTTGGAGCGAAAAGAATTGACCTTGAAGCGCAGGAGTACGCAAAGGGGTTTTATGAGCAGGTGGGATTCCGGCAATCATCCGAACCATTCATGCTGGACGGAATCCCCCATATTAAGATGAGCTTAGTCTAAAAGGGCCTTGACAGTATCTCCGTGTCGTGTCTCGTCATCCCGGACGGAGGCCACCTCCGGAAAGTCCGGGACGAGATGTTCATAGCCTTTTGCGGCATCGTACTCAAACTTGGCAATGACCGGATAGAGAATCTTTCTGCCAAGAATCTTATAAAGAATCGGCAGCAGATGGGCTTTCAGCATCTTTGGCTGGAGGACTTCGTTCGTGTAGGCATGAAAAACAGAGGCGTGCCGGCCTTCTTCCCTAGCTAATTGGCGGAACGTTTCCTTGTCGCGTTCATGTTTTGCAACAGCGGCAAGCGCGTTATACATGGGAACGGCATCCAATTCGCCCTGCTGCGCCTTGAGGAGATCTTTTCTTTGTTTGTTCGTCATGGGAGCAAAGTTAATCATTTTCAGAGAGAAATGATAGCCGGGCAGGCGGCTTTTGCCGACTGCCGGGCGGTGAGAGGCGCGGCGGTGGAGCAGTCTCTGGCGCTTGGGACCGAGCGAAAAGGCCGACAACGTTGGCCGTTCGCCGGGCACAAACGACAGAGTCTGCGGAGCCGTGGGACTTCGGCGGCAGTTTGCTGACGTCGAGGTCCCAAGCGCCGACGGAGCGGAAGTGGTGTTGACGGCTTGCCGGCAACACGACTGGAGCGACCAACAGGCAACAAACGGGTTGATTTTTGCATCTATGTGGGTGTAAATCATTTGGAACGAGGAAGAATATTGATTAACAATCAAATAGTTATGCAATTTTAGCCCGTTTCTTATGGAACGGGCTATTTTTTTGTCGCGGACACCGGAGAAAAAGTCCTGCAGCAGCACCCGGCCACTCGCGCCAGGGTAAAATACACCCTTGGAGCGGACCTTAGTCCGGTCCATCAGAGCCCTAACTGAGCAAGAAAGTGATTGAAAATGGCCGGTTTGCAGATAAGCGGAAACACTAGGCCATAGACGGCTCCCCAGAAGTGGGCGGTGTGGCCGATGTTGTCCATGTTGCGCTTGGCCATGTACCAGCAGTAAAGTAAATAGAGCGGCGCGAAGATATACCCCGGCACCGGAATGGGGATCATGAAGATATAGATGCCCATCTTCGGCTCGAACAATATGCTGGCGAACAGGATTGCAGACACCGCACCGGATGCGCCTACGGCATTGTAGTTCCAGTCGTCACGGTACTTGACCAGGTCGCCGACGGTGGAGACGGCGATGGCCGTGACGTACAGGACGGCGAACAGAATCGGCCCCAGAGGACTTCCGAAGGCCGCGCCGAAGTACTGCTCCACTACCGGGCCGAAGAAGTACAGCGTGAGCATGTTGAAGAAAAGGTGTCCCCAACCTCCGTGAACCGCGCCATACGAAAACAGCCGATACCACTCCTTCCGGTGCCACACGGAATACGCATTGAACAGGAGTTTGTTCCCGTTCAGCGTCCCGGTGAAACAAAGGATGTTCACCAGCGAAGTGACAGCTATGATGATAATGGTTATCACTTTTTATAGCCGTCTTTTGTGATGATGGGTTTGCCTTCGGCATCGATGAGCGGAGTGAGGCCGCCGCCGTAACCGCGATGAACGAACAGATAGTTCACACCGGTTTCCTTGTCGACGATGACAACGGCATCGGTCATGAGGCTGAGGCCTTCCTTTTCCTTGATATCAAATCTGTCTTTTGCCATAGTGCGAAAGAATTAGTTCGCAAATTTAAGCATTTTTCCGTGAGATGGAAAGCCGGGAACAAAGCCGGGAACAAAGCCGGGAAGATGGACTTTTTGCAGACAGATTGTCCAGGTTATAGCGCCCTGTGTGGAACAGGTGTCTTAGGTTTTATGCCAGTTATTGTAGGATGCCGTGCAACAGAGGGCCGCTTCGGCAAGGAGCAGGAAGGCTGCTTTTGTCTGACCAAGGTCGAGGAGACTGAGTGCCAGCTTCTCATAAGCGCAGCTCACCTTGAGGAGGTCGCCCACTTCGTGGTACGTTCCATAGCGCACCCGCTCGTTGATGCGGTTCAGATGCTGCACTTCTTCGCTGATGTAAGCCTTGAGCTGAGAAGGAATCATGCGGACCTTACCTTTGTCGGTCCACGCTACGAGTTGATAGGATTTTGCCATAACAGTTTGCATTTTAGAGGTTTAACTTTATCGTACCAACGCCTTGACGTCGGATACTTTCCTGACGGCGGCGAGATAATCCCTGATTACCGTATCGCCGTCTTTTTCCACGATGTGGATGTGCGTGACATCGGCAAGGACGGCCAGTGCCTCCGGACCGATGTTTTTGATGCGGATGCCGGAAAACAGGTCCTGCAGCAGCAGTCCCAGGCCGGAATCGTCGTAGAGGAACATAGAGAGTTCGGGGTCTCCCCCGAGAGAAGGATTGAAGATGAGCATGAGCTCACCTTCTTTGTTTTTTAAAATGCTGTACATTACTCACGTATTTCAAAGAACTTCACCGTCCACCCGGCCGCTCGCGTCAGGGTACAATACACCCTGGGAGTGGACCTTCGTCCGGTGCCAGTTGAAATACGTGCCTGTTATGGCTTATAGAATGTTCAAGTGTGCATAGAATCTGCTTCGGCTTGCAAAGTTACACACTAAAGACGGAAAAGCAAGCGAAATCCAAGATGCCCCCCAGCCTCATTCTCCTTCCCTGCCACGAACCCATATAAAGTTATCTTTTCCGGCGGCCAGCTCAAAGTGGTACTTTACGATACCCAGGTCAATATGGGTATATCCGGCCATGGAGAACAGGGGCTTCGCCTCCACCTGGTTGCCTTCATGCAGGATGAACCTGAACTTTTGCTGATTGACGGCGGTAGGAGCCAGAAGGGCCGCTTCCAGGCCTTTCCGGAACCATTCGGGCGGGACGCCTTCGGCCTGGAAGAACTGCTCCTCGGGCTTCATCGGATGCTGGACGCCGGGGATAGTGCCATAGCCGAGCGCAATGACACAGTGGACGACATCTCCTTCCCGAAGCGTGAAAGCCCCGGGAATCTTCTTGTAGGTAAGACCTACCCAGCAGGTGTTGAGGCCCAGGGTTTGGGAGAGCAGGACCAGTTCCTCGCCGAAATAGCCGATTTTTTCTTCGGCCTCTTTGCCTTTGGGACCGGCCATCACAAAATAGTTCCTCACGCCGGAGAACTGGCCGTATTTCCACATGCCGGAGGCGAAAGCTTTGGGCTCTTCCAGCACCAGCTGGATGTTCAGTCCGTTGTCGGTGTTGATTCTCTCGATGGTGCTCTTCAGCGTGGCGGCTTTGGCTGTTTCGATAGGTTTGTCCGTGTACTTTCTTACGGAGTGGCGTGCCTTGATTGCTTCTTGCAGGGTCATATCGACTGTATTTATCAATGCGAATATAGTGATTTTGCGTAAGAGAACAAGCGCCCTGCCGCCCGGACGGCGCCCGTCAGAAGAAAAAATACCACGCTGCCCAGGCCGTGGGGATACCCGGAGCATGGCCGATGGTCCGGTAGTTGGAATCCTGAACGGTTCCGTCAGACTTGATATGCCCGATGGTTCGGTAACTGCCGTCCTGGACAGTGCCGTCTTTCTTGATGTGGCCGATGGTGGAATAATTGGCATTCTGGACGGTTCCGTCATCTTTCAGGTGCCCCACGGTCCTGTAGTTGGCATCCTGCACCGTCCCGTCAGACTTGATGTGGCCGATAGTGCGGTAATTCGAGTCCTGGATGGTTCCGTCAGACTTGATATGGGCGACAGTCTGGTAGTTGGAATTGGTCACGCGCTGGGCGAAGGCCTCGCCGCAGAGCAGCGTGCCCAGGAGCATAACGAGTAAGACTGCGATGCGTTTCATAGCTCTTTCAGCGCCCTGGCCAGTTGGTCCGGGCAGCTGGTTCCGCGGCCCTTGCAGTCAATTCCTTCCAACAGGCCGATAACGTCTTCAATCTTCCGGCCTTCGCAGAGCCTGGCCAGGCCTTTGGTATTGCCGTCGCAGCCCTTGACAATCTCCACGCGGCGGATGACATCCCCCTCGGTCTGGAGGTTAATCTGCCGGGAGCAGGTTACGCCGCAGGTGGCGAAAGATGTGCTGCGGATGCCGTCGGCAATTGTATCTGAGAGTTTGGTTACATTATACATGGCTTATCCCTCCAAGATTTGTTTTGCGGCGTTCTTGGTGTCCACTTTCTCGATGATGCGCTCCAAGATGCCATTCCCGTCAAAGATAAAGGTGCGGCGAAGTGTCCCAAGCACGGTTTTTCCGTACATTTTCTTCTCGCCGATGGCGCCGAAGGCCTCGTGCATCTGTTTCGTAGTGTCGGCAAGGAGTGTAAAGGGCAAGGCATGTTTGGCCGCAAAACCGGCATGGGACTTTCCGGAATCCTTGCTCACGCCGACCACATTGTATCCGGCGGCCCGAAGCGCCTCCCAATTGTCCCGGATGGAACAGGCCTCGGCCGTGCAGCCGGACGTGTTGTCCTTGGGGTAGAAATAGACCACCGTTTTCTTTCCCCTGCCGATAAAATCCTCCGACTTCACCGTCCTCCCGTCCTGGTCCTGGACCTCAAAGGACGGCATTTTGTCTCCAATTGACAGCATATATTTATTTCTTTAATCTCCTTAGCGCCCTACTTGAGCATTTTTTCGTTCTACCGATGCAAACACAGGCTGCAACGATTCGCAAATTTACAAAAAAACCGGGGCATTTTCCAATCCCTAAGCGTTCTCGTTTACCGCGTTTCTTTAGGGGCTCAATAATGGTAATGGCTTTCTCAACCATTATTTGTAGTTGTCAGTCATACCCGTGTATTGTCGCTTTGTATCCCTAAATTGCTCGAAGGAAGGAGAGGTGCTCCATCTACCTATGGCCGATTCAGAACATCAGCACGGCTACAGAAGCATTTCATAGGTTTTTGCTCCCGTCCACGTGCTGGAGCACTTCTTCAGGCGCATTTAGAGGGCAAAACGCTCCTCCCAACGTGCTGACAATACAGGTGCTAGCAAAAAGCCGCCCATCAGATAAGAATGTTACCCATGTGCTCCCCCCCGGATTTGTTTTGCGGCGTTCTTGCTGCCCACTTCCCCGCCGATGACACAGAAAGCCTCCGACTTCACCGTTCTTCCGTCCTGGTCCAGAACCTCAAGGATTGCATTTTGTCTCAAACCTTGAGCATAATTAACTATATAATAGCTTGTTTTATTAGGCTGAGGATATATTCATATTCTTCAGCATCCTTTATTTGGATTCGATAGTCGCCATTCCCATGGTGACCAAGATTGGACACATCGACTGCCAAACCGTTACCATCTTTCAATTCGCCCTTTGACAGATTGATAAAAATGCATAAAGAACCTTTAAACGGTTCTAGATCACAAATGTTTGATCCACCTTTTTTGAAGGCTGCATATAATTTCGTAAACTTGATAGTGATTTCCGAATCCATGGCAAGTATCCCATCACGGAATTTTTCGTATAGTTCATGAATATGATCCGGTACACCTTTGAATAAGGTTTCTTCAGAATATGGGATGGTTTTACTGACAACCTCTTTAACATTACTTGAAGATTTCATCAAAGGAGAGATACTCACAGCATGCTTAGACTTACCAATAGGGCTGAACATTAGGGTGTCATTTGCATATCTACGTACTTCCCATAGCTCAATGGACAAATCTTTAAAATCTGTAGCCATTTTCTGCTTCTCGCTGAACTCCCGGCATATGAAGATTATTCGGGATTGAGACCAGTCGAAGTCGGTTTTTGAAAAATTGGTTTTCTTAGAATTATTGTACGCAAGCACACATTCAGCCTGATTCTTTAGCATCTGATTGAGATAGGATACGCCCTGGTCGAAAATACTCGTTGACGAGTCTTTCTTGTACTCGATGATTACAAACGACTTTGTCGTTGCATCATAAGCAAGAGTGTCGAAGCGAACGTCTTGGACAATGAGTTCGCTTTGAACAAATTCGAGATCCAGCAATTGCTTGATATTTTGCTCGACAAGGGTCTGAATATCCTTCTCCAGTTTAAAGGGCTTTTCTTTTATAGCGGTCAGTTTTCCGCTTAAGTGCTGATACAAAGGCATAACGTGTGTACATTAATGGCAATTACAAATATACGATTTTTCCACGAGACGACTATCACGCGTGGCACTAATACGTCCCATTATCCGAAGGA
>CAMHDS010000091.1 GCA_946183925.1 uncultured Fibrobacter sp.
ATTCCCAGGAATTCCACGACTACATGGAAAAGAAGATTGGTACCGTGCCCGGCGTGGAACCGCTCGTTTCTGGCATGGGGCTGCGCAACATGTACGAATGGTGGAAGGAGACCCGCGGCGTTCCCGATAACGAGGCCTTCAAGAAGATTGAGGAAACTGAACCCAACGATCGCCCCAAGTACATCAGCCGCGCAAGCGACACCGACCCGGTGGCCGCCGAGATGATGCGCCTGTTCGTGAAGATGCTCGCCCGCTTTGCAAGCGATGCCTCTACGCTGTTCTTGCCCCTGGGTGGCCTCTACCTGGCCGGTGGTACGGTGCAGAAGGATTTGCGCTGGCTCGAACGCGATAATTTGTTCATGAAGTATTTCGAAAAGAACTACAACCCGAACATCCGTCCGCTATTGAACAAGATTCCGGTGTACATCATCAAGGATTACAGCATCAGCCTATACGGTGCCGCGAACGCAAGCCTCAACTTGCAGAAGTAAGCGCTGCCCAATATGCTTTTTTCAGAACTTCCTCTGGCAAACCCCTTGCAGCGCGCCATCCGTGCCGTAGGCTACGAGACGCCCACTCCCATCCAGGAACAGTCCATCCCGAGCCTCTTGGAAGGTAAGGACCTACTGGGAATCGCTCAGACGGGCACGGGCAAGACGGCGGCATTCGCCCTGCCGATTTTGCAGCTGCTTCTGGATTCCGGAAAGTTTCGTGCGCCCAAGACCTGCCGGGCCCTGATCCTGCTCCCTACTCGGGAACTTGCCATCCAGGTGGAGGAGTGTTTCAAGCAGTACGCCCAGTTTACGGCCATCTCTAGCACCTGCATCTTTGGCGGCGTCGGAGACGCCTCCCAGAAGAACTGCCTGGTTCGGGGCGTAGATGTGCTGGTGGCGACTCCCGGGCGTCTGTTGGACCTTATCGGTCAGAAGGCGGTTTCCCTGAAGGCCCTGGAATTCTTTGTGCTGGATGAGGCCGACCGTATGCTGGACATGGGATTCATCCACGATATCCGCAAGGTGGTGGCGCTCCTGCCGCAAAAGCGCCAGAACCTGTTCTTTAGCGCCACCATGCCCGACGATATCACCAAGCTTGCCGCTACCATCCTCCGGCCGAACCCGGTCCGTGTGGAAGTTGCACCCCAGAGTACGCCTATCGAACGCATCCGTCAGGAACTGTACCGTATCGACAAGCGCCGCAAGGGGGCGCTCCTGAAGGAGCTGTTGCTGGAACATCCCGAGATGAAGAAGGTGCTGGTCTTTAGCCGCACCAAGCACGGAGCCGACAAGATTGTCTGGGTGCTGGAAAAGGCGGGAGTCAAGTGTGCCGCCATTCACGGCAACAAGAGCCAGACCCGCAGGCAGGAGGCCCTGAAGAATTTCAAGGACGAAAAAATCCGGGTGCTGGTGGCTACCGACATCGCCGCCCGCGGTATCGACGTGGACGATGTGAGTCACGTGTTCAACTACGATTTGCCCGACGTTCCCGAGACCTTCGTGCACCGCATAGGCCGCACCGCCCGCGCGGGCAAGGACGGTATCGCCATTTCGTTCTGCGCTCCCGACGAGGAACAGGATTTGCGGGCCATCGAGAAGCTTACCAGGATAAGGATTCCCGAAGGAGACAAGGCCATATTCGAGAAACTCCCGCCTCCGCAGAAGGAGATTCCCGAAAGCGAGATGCGGAACGCTCGGGGCCGCGGGTTCCCTCGCCGCGAAAAACCGGCACAGGCATCGCCTAAATCCCCAAAGCAACAGCCTCCAAAATCGGCGCAGTCTGTACAACAGGCCAAGCTTGAGCGTAATCCCGAACAGTCCCCAAAGCCAGGTAACCACAAGCGCCGCCGCAATCGCCCTGGCTCAAAGGCCCGCCGCCGTATGCGGGAATCGGGCAGTATTCCAAATTAGAATAGTGTTTCGTATCTCCTGAGATAGCGATAAAAGGCGGATTTTTATGCCTTTTATCTTTTTTTTGGGATATTTGGCTTTTTTTTGATTATTTTCAGTCTGTTAGGTATTACAGCATTGCATGCTGCAGTGTGTGCTGGTACAAAAAAAGGAGTGGTTGATGCAAATGAAATCACGCTTGGCTACAAAGGTTTTTGCCCTTGCTTTTTTGATGGCCGGGGTTTGCCAGGTTTTTGCCGCCTGGGATGGCAAAACATCGACAAGGCCGGAAACGGAGAAAATAGGGGGCAAGGATTTTTTCCTTATTAAGAATGAGGCGAACCTGGCATGGTTCAGGGACTCCGTGAACACAGTGAATGGGACAATCACGATTAACGCCAAGTTGACGGCGTCTCTTGACATGGGAGGAAAGCTCTTTGTGCCCATTGCTGCCGGTTCCGGTGATATAGCCTATGGTGGAACATTCGATGGCAACGGATATACCATATCCAATTTATATCTCAATTCAGACGAATTGGGTAAAATACCCAATGAATATTGTCCCAAGAACAAGCCCCAGTGCAATGCACAGAATGTAGGGTTTGTGGGTATCCTTTCTGGAAACGGCGCTATCAAAAACCTGAATCTGGAAAACGTGAATATCCTGGCGTCAACGAACAGGGGTGAATCCGGTGGAGAAGAAAACCCTGTTTCGGTTGGTCCATTTGTTGGTTTTCAGAAAGGGGGATCTATTGAAAGTTGCTTTGTTTCGGGAAGCATCCTTACCAGCGGCAAGGGAAACAGTATCGGCGGTCTCGTTGGCAATATGTGGTCCGGTGGAATTGTGAATGGATTGAGCATGGTTGATATCCGGGTTAGCGGAGATGAATCCTATGTGGGTGGCATAACCGGATATGTGCGTAAATCGGGTACGGTCACTTTTGAATCCTGCGCGTACGATGGTGGCGTCATCATCAATAGCGGAAACGGAGGTACTGGAGGTGTTGTCGGGTTTTACGAAGAAGGGGACTTGGTTGTTTCCAGGGTATATTTTGATACGGATGTCGTTGCAAAAGGACTGGGAAAGATTAGCGACACCTTGACTGTGGACGGCACGATGAACGGCGTAAAGAATATCAATACGGCCAAGGTTTCCTGCGACTTGAATAAAGGCCAGTGGACTGATGCCTGCTCCGAGACTGGGGTCTGGAGTGTAGGCCGGTCTCATATTTCCCTTAACGGCGTGACTCTGGATGACAATGGAAATATTGTCTATGAAGTGGTTTTTGATGCCAATGGCGGCGAATATGCGCAGGATGCGAAATACACCAAGTTCCTTAAAACGGGCGCTCTGATTACGGCCGACGAAATTTCGATACCGGTTCGTGGAGACACCGTCTTTGGCGGGTGGGCCTTGACGGCGGACGCCAATGAGCCGGCTGCAAGTTTGGGTAACGTTGTAACGTCTACCAGGATTTACGCCTACTGGAAGACCATGTTCGCGATAACCTTCGATGCCAATGGCGGGACTTTCTCTGGAGAGGGGAACCCTTCCACCTTGGTAAAGAACGTGGCAGAGGGTGACCCTATAGATGTTTCAGGAATCGATTTGCCCACGACCCGGACCGTAGAGGGAACCAAGTATTATTTTGCAGGATGGGCCAAGACCGCCGACGCCAAGGAAGCGGAGGCTTTGGGTGATGCGACTGAAACGGTGACTTTCTACGCGGTCTGGGTTGAAGCGCCGACATATACGGTAGTCTTCAATACCCAGAAAAGTGTCGGTTCCACAGTCGAGTATGTACAGGAGAACGGGACCGTGACGAAACCCGCGGACCCTGAGGTGCCGGGTTATGCCTTTGGCGGCTGGTTTAGTGACAAGGAATGCTCCGAAGGGAACGAAGTCAATTTCGAAAGCCCGATAACGGTCACGGAAAACATGACCTTCTTTGCCAAGTGGACACCCGAGACCTACAAGATTACCTACGAGTTGTCTGAAGGCAAGAACAACAAGGACAATCCCGCTTCCTATACGGTGGAATCGGAGACTGTTGTATTCCTGAAGCCGTCCCGGTCTGGTTATGTTTTTGAAGGCTGGTATTACGATAGCAGGTATACCAGCATGGCAACACAGATAACCCAAGGTTCCACGGGAGACAAGACTGTGTATGCCAAGTGGTCGGTCAAGACCTTCACCATCACCTACCTGGCGGGAGCCTACGGCAAGGAAGTTGTGCCTTCGGATATCAAGCAATATGATGTACCCATCAAATTGCGCGGTTCATCTTACACAAGAAAAGGTTACCTTCAAGATGGTTGGACAACTTCGGACGGCAGCACCAAAAAGGTATATGATCTGGATGCCACTTACGAGAAGAACCGTTCCCTGACCCTGTTCCCCTTCTGGGTGGTGGATCCCATGTCCATTGGGAGCAAGCCTGCGGCCACGGTGGCAAACTTTGGTATGGCTGTCCAGAACCGTAACCTAGAAATACTCAATGTGAAATCCGGTACTCGGGTGTCCGTGATGGATATGCAGGGGCGCCTAGTTCGCAGTGGTATTGCTGGATCTACGGGACTTAAGGTACAAGGCCTTGTTCCCGGAAACTATGTGGTACGGGTCAACGGACAGAGTCGCCAGGCCCGCATCCGTTAAAGCTTCTTGCGGCTCATCCAGCTGAGCACCAGGTTTTGCCAGACCACGTAGCAGGTGGGGGCAAGGGCCACCACCGGGCCTGCGTAAAGCGTAGATATCCAGATGACCAGGGTGGTGTTCTTTTGGCCCATGCTCTGGGAACCTTCGATGGGCCGGCGGTTTCTTTCGCAGAACCAGCCCAGCCAGAATAGCAGTAGGCAAAGGACTAGTGAAATTCCCGCCATCCACGGGAGTTTTCCGCTGTTCCACAGGTCGGCAAATCCCATTTCGCGGATGTCGAAACTGGCTTTTGCAAGAATCACGAATACGGAAAACGTCCACACGAACATGGTGTACTTCTGGAACTTGGCCGCCCTGTCGGCAAGCTCCGGGTAAAATGCCCGGAGCCCAAGCGCAAAAGCCAGCGGGATGCTGATGATGGGCTGTATGGTATTGAAGATTTTCCAGGCGATTTCAGAAAGGCTTGCGTCTGCTCCGGTCAGGTAGCCAAAAATTAGCGGGATGGAGAAGCAGGCGATCAAGTTGCCGCTCAGGAATATTTTCAGGGCCAGCGATGCCGAACCGCCCAGCATTTTCGCCATGGCGGGAGCTGCGTTTGCGGGCGGGCACAGGGCGATGATGGCCCCTCCCAAGAGTACTTCCCGCGGGAGGTTGAACGCAGTAACGATGGCCCACAAGATTCCGATGAGAATCAGGCTTGCCACGAAGGCTCGAATCTCAATCTTGAAGGTGTAACCGTGGGTCTGGGGCGGGATTTTGGTCACGAAGGTAAGGAACATCATGGTGCCGATCAAAAACGGCATCAGGGGAGACAACACATGGGCCTGCGGGAAAAGAATCCCGAGCAAAATAGCCACAGGCATCAAGATGGCACGCAAGTTTTTCATGACAAGGCCAAATATAAGATAACTCACAACCCCTAACTGATAACTGACGACTATTTACTATCTTTTGCCCCATGTTGCGCTCCAAGTACCAGGGCCTGCGTTTTGCCGACGGCCCCGTTGCCAAGAAGAAACAGACCAACCCCATCACGCTGGTGGTGCTGGGCTACCTGCTGTTGATTCTTGTCGGCGCAGTCCTGCTTCGGCTTCCGGTGTCGCTCCGGACGCCCATCTCCTTTTTGGAAGCTTTGTTTACCGCCACTTCTGCCGTGTGCGTCACTGGACTTTCTGTGCTGGATATCAGCAATACGTTTACCCACTTTGGCGACTGGGTTCTGTTGGTGCTGATGCAGCTGGGCGGTCTTGGAATCATGACGGTATCTACCACCTTGATTCTTTTGGCGGGCATGCACCCTGGCTTTAACCACCAGTCCGTGCTGCTTTCGGCCTTTTCTCAAGAGGGAAACATCGACCCCTCTAAAATCCTGAAGGCGGTCTTGCCCTTTACCTTTATTCTGGAGCTTATCGGGGCGGCGGTCTATTTTACCCAGTTCTCGGGCGCCACGCTCTACGACCGCATATTCGTCTCGGTGTTCCAGGCGGTAAGTTCTTTCTGTAATGTGGGCTTTACCCTGTTCCCGGATTCCCTGGTGCAGTTCCAGCTGAATCCCCTGGTGAACATTTCCACTTGCGTGCTTGCCCTGGCGGGGGGATTTGGTTTCTTGGCTGTGACGGAACTCCGGTATGTGTTTGACTTTAAGCAGCGCAAGGTCCGGAAAATTTCGCTCCATACCCGCATCGCTACCTTTGGTACCCTGTTCGTGGTGGCGGCCAGCGTGCTGGTGTTCTCGCTTACGGAATGGAACAATACCCTTGGTGACCTGAGCGTTGGGCAGAAGTTTGAATCCACCCTGTTCATGGCCTTTACCAGCCGCACCGCTGGGCTCAACACGGTAGATGTTCCCGGCCTGTGTGCCAGTTCCCTGTTCTTCTTTATCGTCATCATGTTCATTGGTGCAAACCCCGGCAGCTGCGGTGGTGGCGTCAAGGTGACTACCGCTGCGGTGATTGGGCTTTTGGGGTTTAACCGCCTGCTGGGGCGTGAAAAGACCCAGGTTCTTGGTCGCACCATTCCTGAAACCACCGTAGATAAGGCGGTGCGGATTTTCGTGGTGGCCATCGTGGTCATTGTACTTGCGACCTTGATTCTGCTCTGTACCGAAATCCCTGGAGGGGTGTCTGGTGCCGGACAGACCTCTTTCCTCAAGGTGCTGTTCGAGGTGGTGAGTGCCTACAGCACTTGCGGTCTTTCTATGGGACTAACAGGTGAACTTTCTACCGTTGGCCGCATAGTCATCTGCTGCGTGATGTTCATTGGCCGTATGGGCCCCCTCTTCTTGATTTCTGCCGTGGCGGGTCGTGTCCAGAACACCACCTGGTTCGCCGAAGAAGACATCATGGTGGGCTGATGCGCCGATGGCGCAATTCGGATTTCGGAAGTATGAATTAGGAATTTTATAAAAAAAACAATTCCGAACTCCGAACTCCGAACTCCGAATTATCTATTATTAACCCATGGCTTCTAAACAATTTGTAATTATCGGGCTTGGGAACTCGGCCATTTTTTTGGCCAAGCACCTGACCTCCCTGGGTCACGACGTGATGGTCATCGACTGCCACCCCGACAAGGTGCAGGACATTTCCAGTTCTGTTTCTCAGGCAATTGTGGCGGACAGTACCCGCCTCAAGCAGCTTTCGTCTATCCCCCTGCAGAAGGCGGATTCAGTTATCGTCTGCATAGGAGAAAACCTGCAGGCCTCGCTCCTTACGGTGCTGAACCTGAAGGAGTTGGGCGTAAAGCATATCATTGCCAAGTCCAGCAGTGCGGCCCATACCAGCATTCTCGAAAAGCTGGGGGTGTCCGACATCTTCCATCCCGAAAGGGATTCCGCTATCAGCCTGGCGGAACGTCTCAACCGCCCCAACATGCTGGACTTCTTGCCGTTCATGGAAGGATTCTCCATCATCGAGATCGTGTGCCCTGAAAAGTTCCAGGGCAAGACTCTTAAGGATTTGTCCCTGACCCACAAGTACGGCATCCAGGTGATTGCCATCCGCGACCCGCTGGAATCCAAGCCCAAGATCGGTAACATCGCCGACTATGTGCTCAAAGAAAACGACGTGCTGTTCTTGATTGGCCCCAACGAGGCACTGGACAGCTTCAAGGCCTAGGGTTCGTATTAAAATTCACACATCAGCCCCGCCTAGGAGCGGAGAGGAGACACAATATGAAAGTATGGGTTTGTAAGGTTTGCGGCTACGTGCACATGGGACCGGAAGCCCCGGATGAATGCCCCCAGTGCAAGGCCCCCAAGAGCAAGTTCTTCGAAAAGGTAGAACAGAGCGCCGGTGGCAAGATTGTCTGGGCCGACGAACACAAGATTGGCGTTGCCCAGGGGCTGGACGCCGAGGTGGTTCAGGGTCTCAGGGAAAACTTTGCAGGGGAATGTACCGAGGTGGGCATGTACCTGGCCATGAGCCGCCAGGCCGACCGCGAAGGATTCCCCGAGGTTGCCGAGGCCTACAAGCGTATCGCCTTTGAAGAGGCCGAACACGCCGCCAAGTTCGCCGAACTGCTGGGCGAGGTGGTCTGGGCCGACACCAAGAAGAATCTGGAACTCAGGGTTGCCGCCGAAGCCGGTGCCACCGAAGGTAAGCTCGCCCTGGCCAAGCGGGCCAAGGAACTGGGCTACGACGCCATTCACGACACTGTCCACGAGATGTGCAAGGACGAGGCCCGTCACGGATCTGCCTTCCAGGGCTTGCTGGGCCGGTACTTCAAGTAGTAGAAATTCAAATAAAAAAATAGAACGCAGGACCGAAATCCTGCGTTCTTTATTTTGAGATAGAATACTTTAGAAACTTAGTCCTTGAGGGTTGCCCAGTCCA
>CAMHDS010000092.1 GCA_946183925.1 uncultured Fibrobacter sp.
CGCAGACGCGGTTCGTGCTGAACAAGGCCCTGGACATGGGCAAGAAGCCCATCGTGGTCATCAACAAGGTGGACAAGCCCAACTGCCGGCCCGACGAGGTGCAGGAAGAGGTGTTCGAACTGATGTTCAACCTCGGCGCCACCGAGGACCAGCTGGATTTCAAGACCGTCTACGGTTCCGCGAAGCAGGGCTGGATGTCCCAGGACTGGCGCAAGCCCACCAATGACATCACCGCCCTCCTGGACACCATCCTCGAGGAAATTCCCGCTCCGGCGGTCGTGGAAGGCACTCCGCAGATGCTCGTGTCCTCCCTGGAATACTCCCCGTACGTGGGCCGTATTGCCGTCGGACGCGTCACCCGCGGAACCCTGAAGACCGGTATGCCGGTGTCCCTGTGCAAGCGCTACGACATCATCGAGAAGTCCAAGATCAAGCAGGTCATGGTGTTCGAGGGCCTGGGCAAGGCCAATGTGGACGAGGTCCAGTGCGGCGACATCTGCGCCCTGGTGGGCATCGACGGGTTCGAGATCGGCGACACCATCGCCGACATCGAGAATCCGGAGCCGCTCCCGCCGATCGCCGTCGACGAGCCCACGATGTCGATGCTCTTCATGATCAACAACTCCCCGTTCTTCGGCAAGGACGGCAAGTTCGTGACCTCCCGCCACATCAAGGAACGCCTGGAGAAGGAGCTCGAGAAGAACCTCGCCCTCCGCGTCAAGCCGGGCCTGAACGCCGATTCCTTCGTGGTCTACGGCCGCGGCGTCCTGCATCTTTCCGTGCTCATCGAGACGATGCGCCGCGAAGGCTTCGAGCTGCAGGTGGGCCAGCCCAAGGTGCTGGACAAGACCATCGGCGGCCAGCGCTGCGAACCGATCGAGGAACTCTCCATCGAGGTTCCGGAGCAGTTCGTGGGCGCGGCCATCGAGCTTTCCACCCGCCGCAAGGCCGCCCTCGTGCGGATGGAACCGCGCGGCGACCGGACGCTCCTGGAGTTCGAGATCCCGACGCGCGGCCTGATGGGCCTGCGGTCCAACCTCCTCACCGCCACCCAGGGCGAGGCCGTCGTCGCGCACCGCTTCAAGGACTACCAGCCCTACAAGGGCGACATCGAGATGCGCGTCAACGGCTCCCTCGTCTCCCTGGAGACGGGCGAGGCCGTGGCCTATTCGATGAACAAGCTGCTGGACCGCGGCCGCTTCTTCATCGAGCCCGGCGAGGAAGTCTACTGCGGCATGGTCGTCGGCGAGCACACCCGCGAGCGCGACCTGAACATCAACATCTGCAAGACCAAGAAGCTCACGAACATGCGCGCTTCCGGTTCCGACGAGAAGGTCGTCCTGCCCCCGGCCGTCAAGTTCTCGCTGGAGGAGGCCCTGGAGTACATTCAGGAGGACGAACTCGTGGAAATCACCCCGAACCATATGCGTATGCGCAAGATTCTCCTCGATCCGCTGGACCGCAAGAGAAATTCGGGCTCGGATGATTGATATTCGGAAAATTATTTGTACCTTTGCAACCCTTAATCTGTTTTCAGGCGATGGATTACATCATTCCTCTGAATGGATGGGCTGCCGGTGAGCGGGAATACCGCTGGCAGGCGGATAATAAGTTCTTTCAAAAGTTTGACAATACAGAAATCCTTGACGCCGCTGTCGAAGTGGAGGCAAGAGCCGTCAAGTCAGGGCATTACATCGGCGTGGACCTGGACATCCAGGGGCACGTGACGGTCGCTTGCGACCGATGCCTGGAAGACTTGCAGCTCCCGGTGGAGGCCCACCCCGCTTTCAGTGTGAAGTTCGGCGAGGAAGCGTCCTCGGAAGAGGAAATGCGGGAAGGTTCTCGTGAGATCCTGTTCCTGAGCGCTTCGGACGCCGAGCTGGACCTGAGCCAGGCCATCTACGACTACGTCTGTCTCTCGCTGCCGATGCAGCGGGTCCACGCGGAAGGGGAGTGCAACCCCGACACGGTGCGGTTTCTGGGTCAGGAGCCGGTGAACGAGGAGGCTGGAGAAACGAACAGCCCGTTCGCCGCGCTGAAAGGACTTTTTGACGGAAAATAAAACAAAATAAAGATAAGTAATTATGGCACATCCGAAACACAAACTCTCCAAGCAGCGGAGAGACAAGAGAAGAACGCACGACCACGCTGCGGTCCCGACCCTCAGCGTCTGCCCGAACTGCGGCGCCACCGTGATGTATCACCGTGTCTGCCCTGAGTGCGGCTACTACCGCGGTCGTCAGATCGTCGTCAAGAGCGCAGAGTAATCTCGCGCCGGAACCTTCCGGCTGCCCGCGCGGCCTCATAGTTCAACGGATAGAACGGAAGTTTCCTAAACTTTAAATAGAGGTTCGATTCCTCTTGGGGCTACGAAAAAGCATCGCTGTTGCGATGCTTTTTCGATATACGCCCCAAGAGGAATCCGGCGCCTTCGGGCGCCGCATTCTTTTACCCCCGCCGCTACGCGGCTGCCCCCAGGGGCTGCCGGGGGAAGACCCCCGGACCCCCTCCCGTCGGCTTCGCCTCCGAAGATTTGTGCCTCATCAGTGCACCTCTCTAATGCCAAGTCGTTGATAAACAATTAGATAGACTTTGAGAGGTGCACCTTGAAGTGTACCTCTCTAGCACTAAGTGCCTGAAAATAAATACGATAGCATCGCAGAGGTACACAGTTGTAACGTAAAGCGAAAGCGTGGCTTGAGGTCTATGAACGGGGACGATGGGCATGAAATATCTGTGAAATCATGTCTTGCCCTCCACGAAATGGACCTGAAGCCATGCTACTGCTTCTCCGGGATTTGATTCGCATACCAGGAAATGTATTTTCTACAATCTTCCCTCATCGACCCCTCAAAGCCCTTTTCATTATCCTCTCAGGTAAACCAATCATAAGATCTCCTATGCATGCCCATTCACACCACACCATTCAATCTTTTCCCTGTCAAGATTCAGAAATACTCGCCAGTAAGAATCACCGCCATCATGGACAATGACCCAATAACGGCTTAAGGCATGGCCCGAAGGCGGAGGTGGTACAAAGTCCGGATCATCCGGATCATAGACCGGAGGTTCTTTGTCTTCCAAGTCAGCACTTCTCAGATAGACGAAGTTGATATAGACAAAACTGCCTTCAGGACTTTCCATAAACAAATATTGACGAGCGTAGTTACTAAGACCGCCTTCCTCGAACAAATGGCCGTCTTTATCATAGGCTATTTTCTTCAGGATGGTCGGATATTCCCGCTTTAGTATCCGTTCCGCCTTCCGGAGGTCAGATAAACCAGGAGTGAAGACATAGGAATCTTTCATCAAGTTCGGCAGCATCCAATTCACGGCGGCGGTATCCACAAAAGCATACCCGATGACAGTTGTATCTTCATCCCTCCTGTCGATATCGCAATTGCGGACAGGTAGATTGGGACCGGTCGTCTTGGATGGCCAGGAGATGTATTCAGCATTTGATAAGTCCAAGTATTTTTCCAATACGGGATGCTTTCTATTGGATGAATAAGGAGAATCCCCCCTGCCAGTCAATAACCGATCAGGACTGGACAGTATGTTGAACTGGTTTTTCGACCCGTTTTTGTATTCGATTACCAAAGTGGCTTCTGGGTAGTACTTGCCAATCGACTGACGGCACCGACGAATTTCCTTTATGACTTCACGCCAATCGGATTCGTCAACTATGACCTTCGTGGACAAATCCTCATCTTCAAAGGTTTTAAGCCAGATACTATCAATACTATCAGAAACGATATCAGGATGGGCGCAACTGAAGACAAGAAGAGCCAGAAGGGGAATCAATGTAAAACGTTGAAGCATAAATAGCAGGGATTCAAGTCGGGTTGTCTGATTGCAAAAATAGTGCTATCCAAGGTTATTGGAATTGCTGCAGGAAACCGTATAACCGCACTAGATGCTGAAAAATGAAAACAAGGATGGCCAATTGGCCATCCTTTACTTTTGCCCCAAGACTACGTGGTGGATGTTTACCTTTCGGTGAGGCTCGAGGCGGGGTCTTTGCACTTAGCGAATTACCTCATCCGTGCCACGTTTTACTATCTCAATGCAAAGGTAACACTTTTCCATCATCTGCAAAACACAGTTGTACCCCAAGTGGAAAACACATCCTGCTTCATGGTGTCATTCTTCATCATCATCCTGTTGCTTCAGGTTATGTAAATGTGGATTGCAGGGGTCTGGAATCCATTTCTTGAGTTCCCAGATCTTCTCCAGGTCCTCCAGGAAAAGGTTCGACAAAATGTCATTTGGGGCTACGAATCGTCCCCCGTAAGTTATATTAAATCAAGAACTTACGGGGGCTTTTCGTGTATTCTCCTGAAACATTACTGAAACAATTATAATTATCAGAAGAAGCGGTAAAATGGTCAATCGCGTCGTCCTTTTTCAATCAGGGCATTGTAGAGGTTTTCTCGCCAATAGTTGCGGGACATAATGTCTTCGCCAAAAAGCTCTTCGACGTTACGGAGGAGATCAAAAAGGTCATAGACCGTGTTTACCTCCATGCTGATGATTCTTTGAATGACGGAAGTTTTATAGCCGAGGAATTCTTCCTTGCGGGAGCGCTGTACCTTACAGAGAAGATAGTTTTTCGTCTCTTGGGGATTGGTGATTTTCAAAATCTCGGTGGCATTGGATCGAATCTGTTCCGCATATCTGGATATCAGCAAGGGCAAAGTAGAGATTCGCTCATACACAGTGGAAACTTTCATCCCATGAGTGTAGGTAAGCATGTCTGTAGAGTATTCCCCGTCTTTTTTTTGATACGCAGTGGGTTTGAAGAAGAGGGAGCGCCCATCCTCTCCGTATTTCACTTTGAAGATTGCGTTTAAGGAAACGGATGACTGACGAATCTCGTCGTTTTCCAACAGCAAGTTGAGCGAGAGGGACATTCCGTCTCGCAGAGGAATTTCCCTCGCAAACTGGAACGACAGACTAACGCGCGAATCATCAATACTGTAACTGTCAATGAAAACCGAATCTTGTGTAACCTTTGCATACGCGTCAACCGCCAGGAGGGCAACCAAGACTGAGAAGTTAATCCCGTAGTCCTTATACCCTTTTTCTGAGGTTACAGCCCTTAGGTAATATTTTGCATCCTCTTTATGATACAGAAGCCTGGCGGAACAAGAGACCTGCTCTTCAAGGTGGGTATGAAGATGATCCAAGATGGTTCTGGCATAGGCATCCAAATTGTGGTCGTGCAGGAAGGAGGCAAATTTGCTCAAGCTATAGTAATCCAAGAGGTCGCTACGGGCGGAGTAGCGTGACTCCACTTCCAGGTTGTCGGCTTGAAGCGTCTTGATGAGTTCTGCGTCTTTAATCCCAGAAATGCGGAAGAGGGCGTAATCGTTTGGAAGAACCTTTACGAGATCAATGTTACGCAATGGAACAGGAATGTCTATTTTCCAATCCTGTTCATCCAGTGACTGAATGTCGGCAAAGAGGGGGCTAACGTTGCCGATAGTCAAGGGATGTTTGCGTATTTCTGGGGTTACGGCGAAGCAATTAAGTACTTCTTCAATGAATGCATTGTCCCGTGACAGAACGTATATAGCCCTGTTATATGAGACCAGCGATTTCGGCTGTTCGGCATCAAAATGCCGGTTGATGGTTTTTAAAATACCCATAGTGTAAATAGTTTTATTGGTAAGAATACTATGTCTGATTGGGTATTATCCGTCTATGCGTCATTTGATATTGTCGCAAAAAATGACGTAATTAGCAGAAAATATCCTGAATTACAGATTGACTAGTTCTGTAATGGTCATCTGTTGATGAGGACGTGGGAGGGTCTTGCTTGGCGGCGGTCCCTCCTTTTTTATAGTCGAAAAACAGTTTACATCATACCCTCATTTTTCTTAATCAATGCATCTATTAACTCAGCAGGAGTTCGTTTGTTGAGTTGTTTGAGCTTTTGCAGTAGCTCTATGGCCAGTGCAGGAGGCAGAATTCTATGTTTTACCAAAGCTTCGAAGACGAATAAAATGCCATGTACTTCTATTCCTTCTTTCTCCGCGTAGTTTCTCAATCGCTTGTCTCCTGTAAGGATATTGAAATTCGCTTTTTGTGCGTATAGGATGACCGAAAAGTCAGCAGGCGATATCTTGCATCCCGGCATACTGCTCATTTGGAAGATGTTTCCCACTTCTTCCGGAGTCAGTGTCCCGACAATCATACGGCCTCGTTCGCAGTAGCTATATACAGCGTCGAACTGCGTGGCATCCGTAAGCTCGTCCATGACAAAATCCGTGGTGTGGATTTGCCATGGGAGGTAAAACAGGTCCGCAAGGATTCCTAATTCTACCAGGTCGATAAAGATATTTGTATCGCTTACAACAAATCGTTCCATCTTATGCCTCGTTTATACAAATACGGCCGTGGATAATACTTCTTCCACGGAAGTGTTGAGTAAGGATGCGGCTTTTGAGACGCTGATAATGTTTTTTGCATATGCATCATAAACAAGCGTTTTAAAGCGCTGTGGAACCTCGTCTTCGGTAAGAACCCGGTCGACAAAGGCCTGGAATTTCTGGCTCTGCCGCTTACGGATAAAATAGCTCTTGTATCGGCTTTCAGAAATCATCCCCGCGTCACGGGCTTTGCGGATTTGAGCGTCGATGGAGATTCCATAGGCGCGTTGGATGTCCGCAAAGGAGAACAGATTCAGGTTGCCCTTCCCCAAATCACCCAGAATATCCTTAAAAGATGACTGGGGGATGAGGAACTCGCTGGCAAACAGATGGCAGAGGGATTCCTTCTCTTTGTCGGAGATGGCCGGGTCAAAACGCATGAAAAGGTGCCCCAATTCGTGTAAGGCCGTGAAACGTTTGCGCTCGGGGTGAAGTTGGGTTTTGTTCAGCACGATGACAAAGCAGTCTCCCGCTTTTCCACTTAAGCCGTCAAAATTGTCATCACACTCTACTTCTACGACTTTGATTCCTTTATTTTCCAAAAGGGTGATAACATCCGTTATGCCATCATTTCCCAGCCCCCATTCTTTGCGAATGCTGGCAGCCAGTGCGATGACATCTTCTTTCGTACGGATGACAGGGTTGTCCTGAAGGGGAGTGCTATTGTGCGGCAGACCACAAATTTCTTCGATTTCAAAATATCGCTCGACATTGTCAAGTACCATTTGTTGTACGGATTTTCCGGATTTTACGGACATGGTGGATTTTTTGCGAAACTCAATTCCTGATAGAGCGATAGAAAAAGGACGGAAGAAGTAATCCGTTTTTACGTCCAGGATACGGGCAAGACGAATCAGCACGGTACTGTCTGGGAGCATCTTCCCTGCTTCGTACTTGCAGATTGCCTGACGGGTAACAAGACCTTCCAGCTCCTGTGAGAGATCTGCCATGGAGAGGCCCCGCATTTCTCTGGCGCTTTTGAGCCTTTGCCCGAATATTTCGTGATTATAAGCCATATGTAGTTTGTTAGTGTGTTTTGCTTTCGGTTGACAAATTTACAAATAATAATTGAATTGTCAACCAATCGACCAAGAAATCTTTAATTGCTTTTTCGGCTAAATGCGTGTCCACTAAAAGTATAGGGGGCACGACGGATATAAGTTCCCGCTTCACGGGGATACAGGAGACGTTAGGAGGGGCCGGAGTGAAGCGACGCGGAACGGAGTCCTCCGGTCACCCCATATCCCTCCCGCATAAAATAGAGCCCAACTCACTTTGAGTCGGCCTCTTTACTTTTGCCCCAAGACTACGTGGTGGATGTTTACCTTTCAGTGAGGCTCGAGGCGGGGTCTTTACACTTAGCGAATTACCTCATCTGTGCCACGTTTTATTATCTCGATCCAAAGGAAACACTTTTCCCTTCATCTACGAATCGCAGTTGTACCCCAAGTGGAAAAAACCTCCTGCTTCATGGTGTCATTCTTCATCATCATCCTGTTGCTTCAGGTTATGTAAATGTGGATTGCAGGGGTCTGGAATCCATTTCTTGAGTTCCCAGATCTTCTCCAGGTCCTACAGGAAAAGGTTCGACAAAATGTCGTTTGGGGCTACTGGAGATGGACTGTTTCCAGTCTATCTCCATTTTATTTACGGGGGAAGACCCCCGGACCCCCTCCCGTCGGCTTCGCCTCCGAAAGAGTTTGGCAGTAGGTCCAATCACGAGACCAACGGGAAGCGGAAGCGTGGCTTGAGGTCCATTTCGTGAAGGGGAAGACATAATTTCACAGGATTATCATGTCCACCGTCCCCGCATATGGACCTGAAGCCATAAAATAAGGATGGCCGAACGGCCATCCTTTCGTTTTACCGCAGCGCGTAGCTGAGGAGGTAGGTCTTGAAGGCGGGGAAGGTGGCGGAG
>CAMHDS010000093.1 GCA_946183925.1 uncultured Fibrobacter sp.
GTTCGCCCATGCTCATGACTTCACCTTCGTAAGTATCGAGAGTTGCAGAGGTCACGGCGCAGTCAGCGACCGGCACCTGCCACGGGCCAACCATCTGGTCGCGGCAAATCATACCAGTCACGCTACGGTCACCGATGGAGATAAGGAACGTCTTGTCGGCGACAGTCGGGTTCGCGAGCACGCGGTGAGCCACGTCCTTGATAGTTGCATCGGTCGGAACCACTGTGGAATTGAGCGGGCGCTTCTGGCTCTTTTCGTTACGGATCATGCGGGGCGGCTTGCCGAGAAGCACACCCAGCGGCATGTCAATCGGAGTCGTGCCGAAGTGCTTGTCGGTCAAAGTCAGGTGCTTTTCAGGAATTGCCTCGCCCACCACGGCGTACGGGCAACGTTCACGCTTACAAATTGCGTCGAACACATCCAGTTTGTCGCCGGCGATTGCGATAACGTAACGTTCCTGGGATTCGTTACTCCAGATTTCGAACGGGCTCATGCCCGGTTCGTCGTTCGGCACATTGCGGAGTTCAAACTTACCGCCGAGACCGCCATCGTTCACGAGTTCCGGGAAGGCGTTGGAGAGTCCACCTGCACCCACGTCGTGAATAAAGGTAATCGGGTTTTCTTCGTCCATCGCCCAGCAGCGGTCGATGACTTCCTGGCAGCGGCGTTCCATTTCGGGGTTTTCGCGCTGCACAGAGGCAAAGTCGAGAGATTCATTACCGGCACCGTTCTGCACGGAGCTGGCAGCACCGCCACCGAGGCCGATAAGCATCGCCGGACCGCCGAGCACAATCAGGTGGTCACCCGGATCGATGTGGCCTTTCTCGATATGCTGGTGCTTGATGTTACCGAGACCACCAGCCAACATAATCGGCTTGTGGTAACCGCGGACTTCCTTGCCGTTCTGGGCGTCGACTTCCTGTTCGAAAGTGCGGAAGTAACCGAGGATGTTCGGACGGCCGTATTCGTTGTTGAACGCGGCACCGCCGAGCGGGCCTTCGATCATAATGTCGAGAGCGGACGCGATGCGGGACGGGCTACCAAAGTCCTTTTCCCACGGCTGGACTGCACCCGGAAGCTTGAGGTTCGAGACGCTGAAGCCCGTGAGGCCGGCCTTCGGCTTGGAACCCTTACCCGTGGCACCTTCGTCACGGATTTCGCCACCACTACCGGTAGCGGCACCCGGGAACGGAGAAATGGCCGTCGGGTGGTTGTGGGTCTCGACCTTCATGAGGATGTCGACTTCTTCGTTGTGGAAGTCGTACTTGTTGTTGCGCGGGTCGGCGTAATAGCGGCCAGCGACAGCGCCCTTCATCACGGCGGCGTTGTCCTTGTAGGCGCTAAAGATGTTAGAGTTGTGGAGCTGGTAGGTGTTCTTGATCATCTGGAACAGGGACTTGTCCTGCTTCACGCCGTCGATGGTCCATTCGGCACCGAACACCTTGTGGCGGCAGTGTTCCGAGTTGGCCTGCGCGAACATGTAGAGTTCCACGTCGGTCGGGTTGCGCTTGAGCTCGGTAAAGTTCTTCACCAAGTAATCGATTTCGTCGGAGCTCAGAGCGAGGCCCATTTCCTTGTCTGCCTTCACGAGGGCGTCGCGGCCTTCGGTAAGCACCGGAATCACGTTCAGCGGACGCGGTTCTTCCTTGCTGAACAAGACTTCCAAGGAGGCTGTGTCGCCAAACACGGCCTGAGTCATGCGGTCGTGAATCTTGGCGGAGATTTTCTCACGGGCGCCAGCCGGTGCAGCACCTTCAAACTTTACATAGTATGCAATAGCGCGTTCGATGCGCTTGATGGCCGGAAGGCCGCAAATGTGAGCGATATCGGTAGCCTTCGAGCTCCACGGGCTGATCGTACCCGGACGCGGGCACACCACAAAGAGTTCGCCTTCGAGAGCCTTGGGTTCGCGGGCCGGACCGTAGTGCAGCACCTTCTTCAGGGTTTCAGTTTCCGCATCGGAGAGTTCGGCGGACAGGTCCACCACGTGCAGGAATTCAGCGTAAACGGAAGCGACAGAAAGGCCTGCGCTCTTGAAATCGGAAGAAAGTTTCTGGAGACGGAAATCCGACAGAGCCGGCGTACCACGAAGAATGAGCATTATAAACCTCGGTTAAATTTTACGAGGGGAAAGATAGAAAATAGGTATGAGGTATGAGGTCGCTCGTTTCACTCGCTTTGAGTTATGAGCTTTTATAATCGCGCCTTCGGTGCCACATTTTAACTCATTGTTCAGACCTAAAAGCCTTGCCTGGGCAAGGCACATTCATAACTAAAAAACGGCCCGCAGGGCGGGTCGTCTTGTTTAAAATAGTAACCTAATGACAGTCAAAGAGTTAGGATTATTCTTCGCCTTCCTCTTCGCCCTCATCTTCTTCGGCCGCGGCGGCAGCGATGGTAGCATTGCCGAGCAATGCACCGACATCAATGGACTTGAGGCCGGCAAGGGTCTTCAGGTCAGTCTTCTTGTCCACATCCACCTTGTCAAAGGTGGTGACGATGTAGTAGGCGGCCGTAGGTTCAAAGCGACGGGTTTTCTGGGAAATGCTGTTGGAGCCCTTGGTGGCCGGGAAATACTTGGCCTCGAGCTTAGCCATGTCCTGGGAAGTCTTTGCACCCTGCACAGCATCGCAGGTCAATGCCCACAACATCTTGGTGGTACCAGCGGTAGAGTTCACATACTCGATAATCTTGCTGGAACCCTTGAAACTGTTGCCCGTGGTCTTGGTGTAATGCTCCGTGGCCTGGGTCACGTAGTTCCCTTTCTGCATAAAGAGCATGGCGGCAATGGCCACCACCAGGACGGTCAAAACGATTGCAATGTTCTTGATATTCATCCTAAATCTCCTTATTCAAAGTGGAAAGCCGCAGGAGCTTCCAGTTTAAAGGCTTCGTCCATGTTGTATTCCACCAGGGCCTTGTAATCGCTATCCTTAAGCTTACCCTTCACAAAGGTAAAGCTGAGGGTACAGTTCTTGCCGCAGGCCACTTCCTTCACGCCACCTTCGTTTTTCAACAGGAACTTGTCGGCAAGGCCGCCCTTTTCGTTAATATCGTTCTGGACCTTGTCCGGAATCCCTGCAGCGGTGTACATGTAAGAAAGCTGTTTCAAGCGGGCATCCTTGTCGCCTTCGATAGCCTTGACAGCCACATCGAATGTGGCCTCGGACTTGTCTCCCGTAAGGGTCGCATATACAAGCTTCCAGGCCATGCCGTACTGGTCCATGGATTTCCACTGTTCCTGGAGCATCCCGTTGGCCTTTTCCTGATAAGCCCCCACCTGCTCCTTCACAGAAGCCTGAGCCTGATCATTGTAATTTCCCTTGAGAATCATCATGACCACAATGAGGACCACGATAAGGACCGCATCCACGATGGCCAGAATCTTGAATTTTTGATTATTCATATAAAATCCTTCTTGATAGAACGGTTTTAATAGAATTTAATTCTTAATTTGCAAAAAAGACGAAATTTTTTGAAAAAAAAAGCAAAAACGGCACTATTTCGCGTAAAAAAAAGGAAATCTCCCTAAAAAAATCCAATTTACGTAGCGAACCTTTTTATATTGGGGGCGATGGCAAACGAACCAGAAAAGACGAAAATCCCCTCCCAGATTATCTTCGAGAACCTGAAGGAACTCCTGCGGGCAAAGAACACCGCTCACGAATCCATGTTCAAGTTTCACTGGAAAAAGATGTGGCCTTTCAACCTCATCTGGCCCCAGGTGGACTACGAACGCATTGTTCGGCTCATGAGTGAAATCCGCAAGAACGCCATCATCCAGAAAAATCTAGTTTTGCAGGCCAAGAATGTCGCCAAGGAATTCGAAAAGGACTTCCTGAACGCCCTCCCCGCCTACTTGGACGCACTCGATATTTCGTGCCAGAAGCTCTCTGCTGCCGCCCAATGGAAACAGGACATGCTCCTGAAACGCATCCACAAAGACGTAAAATTCCGTCGCGACGTTTCGGAATACAACCGTATTCTCAAGGAATACGAAGACGCTCAGAGAAACCTGATTCGTGCAGGAGCCTTTGTACAGGTCAGCTGGGGGAAAGTCGTGCAGGCAATTTCTAATGTGTAATGTGAAGTGTGTAATGAGGAATTTTACATTACACATTTCACACTACACACTTAAAAAAATTGCTCTTGCTAAATCAAGCCGCCATTTGATTTTTTGACGGAACCCTGCGGGAGACCTTCCGATGTGCGTCGCATTACCACTATGCTGACGATACTCAACAAGAGGTTCCGCAACATACGACACCCTGAAAAATTTCTCGGCAACAAGCCCTAACCATTGGTCGTGCATCGGCAAATTTCGTGGGAAAGGCAGAGCCCTTTCAAGAACATTACGACGGAATGCCATACAATTTCCGCTATAGCAGTTTTTCCACCAATTGGCAATCAACCCCTTCTTGTAAGGGCGAATTTCGCTCAACTTTCCAGAACGAGTCCATGAACATTCCTGATTGTCCGAAGGGCGAAGCATAAAAGCATCATGAGTCACAAAATCGGCATCTTCAAGTGCATTGAGAACTCTAGACACCTTGCCCGAAAGCCAAATGTCATCTTGGTCAGCAAGAAAAATGATTTCACCCTTGGATGCCTGCAGGGCTCGTTCAAAGTTGTAGATAACGCCTAAATGCTTTTCGGCTGGCAAAAGGCGGAGTCGGGCATCCCCGATAGATTTCACTACGGCGAGGGTATCGTCAGCCGAGCCGTCGTCAGCAATGACAATTTCTGCATCAGACGACAACTGCGAAAGAATACTTTCCAGTTGTTCGCGGATAAATTTCCCACCGTTATATGTCGCCATGCAGACCGAAACCATCTGTACACCTAATGCTTTAAGAACACCCTCGGAATGAACAACTTGGGTAAACGTTTAATAAAACCAGCCGATAAGGAGGCCAACTGCGGCAATCGCTTTATAGCCTCGCCCTTATTGTTGTATGCCAGAGCAGAAAACCATGCCGTCGTAAACACCTGACGGGCCTTTGAATACAAAGCGTGGTCCTTGTAACAGTCAATCGCCTTAAGCATGCCCTCGTATATCCTGTTTATCGTCTCCTTATTCTTCAGCGACGACAAATTGTTCCCATGGATACGATAATGGCAGCAGTTGCAACTGATAACAGGAACTTTCCCATATTCATACAGAAGCTTGAGAATCATGGGAAAATCTTCCTGAAAGCACGATTCATTATAACCTCCGAGCCGACGGAACTCTGCCACATCTATCATCTCTGAGCACCCATGAATTTCCTTTTTGCCAAGAAAAAAGTCCTCAAAGGAAACTTCGGGAATGGATCGCAAATACCTCGGGTCAGGGTTGGGATTTACAACCCCATTTTCGTCCATCGTATGGATCTGACCAAAGCAGACCTTGTACTGCGGATGGTTTACCAAGAAATCGCTCTGGACTTTCAATCGGTCAGGTGGCATGATGTCGTCTGAGGCAAAAGAACAAAAATACCTGCCGCGAGCCATGGACAGCAATTCGTTCATGGTCGCCACAAGGCCCTTATTTTCACGACATATATAGGCAAACTTGAGTTCAGCCTGAAGGTGTTCCAAGATTTCGGGAGAACTATCCGTACTGCCATCATCAATAACAATCAACTCAAACGAGACTCCCTTCTGCGCCATCACCGAACGCACGGCAGCTTCTACGAATTTTTCGTGATTGTAACTCGCCATCAGCACCGACACAAGCGGCGGGAGTTCCCGCTGTTCCGTCTCGACTCCTTGAGCAAATGCCTTCACATAGACATTCTCAGTCATCTTTTCGGCAAACATATTGGTTACGGAGTATTCCACTTGAGCCTCCGAACCAAGATGTAAAGTGTGACTAGATACAAGAAATTTTCCGTAGCATAGGCCAGCATGGGACCATTAAAATCGACAAGCTTGACTCCAACAAGCGTTCCGACAGACAAGAAAATCTCTGAACATATTTCAACGGTTATAAACTTCACCGTTTCTGCCCGAGCAATTAGTACAAGGGCTAGGGCATATCCGCCGGCCCTGAAAAAATCACCAACAAGCTGAAGCGGCAGGTAATCAACCGCCCCCATATAGGCCGAAGAAAACAGCACCTGCACCAGGAGACTCCTGCCAAAATACAACGTGGCTATCATCACGAGGGATATTCCCATGACCCGAAGCAAAACTGGGTGGAACATACCAAAGAAATCAGCCCGAGACATTTTGGGAGAAACTTTTGGCAAAATGATCACAGTGAGAATCGCCGACATCGCCATGAACAAGAAATCAGAAACTTTCCAGACACTTTGCCAGATTCCCGCAGCATCGTTCCCGAAATTAGAGGCCACGGTAAGTCGCATTATCGTGAGCACCACCGGAGTGAGCGCCATGGGGACAAGGCCCATAAGGGCATAGGATAGCCACGGCCCGCGGGTATCAAGAGCCGTTTTCCAAATATACTTAACGCTAAAGCCCGCCTGACTTGCGATACGGATGGCAAAGAACGCCGCCACAATGGACTGGGTGGCAATGATCGAAAGAACCGACAGCCTCCCCGTGAACAGGAAAAACGCCACCCAGAGCACCTGCCAGATGGATGACGCAATATTGATGGTCGCCCATTTGCGGTTCTCGTCAAGGCCATTCATGACGGCGGCCGTAATGGTTATGATATTGGTGGCAAAAATCCCAGGCAAGGCAAACAGAATTGCCGCTTGGGCAAGTCGAGTCGGAATCCCCGGCAAGAGGGTATCTAGCGGAGCCATGAAACAGAACAGAAGTGCCGCAATAAAGGTAAGCAAACTTGCAAACGTGGTAAGACGGAGACCGCCCCGCCAAATGCCTAGTAACTTTTCTTTAGAATTCTTGTTTTGGGCGGTAAGGGCTGTCCAACCATTCTGCAAGGCAAGAGAAGACGTTGCTGTACCGATACTCATCAAATTGAGGAACTGTCCCACACAGGCAAACGCCGCTGGAGGCAAGAAAATAGCCAACAGTTTGTTGATGGCAAAAGCCCGAAGCGCGTTAAAAAGTGTAACTGCGCCAGAACCAGCAAAAAGCTTTGTAAAATTCAAGTTAGAAGGCATTTAACGAACCAATGACATAATCGACCTGATCGTCGGTCAAGGACGGCCCCATAGGAATGCTGAGTTCTGTCTTTGCCAGTTCTTCGGTAATCGGTAACGGGCCATGACGAAGTTCCCCACGATCTACGGCACCCACAAAAGCCTCCTGCAAATGAGGTGGAATAGGATAATGGACAAGAGTCTCAATTCCACGAGCCTTCAGGAATTCCTGTAGTTCGTCCCGCCGCTCGCAAAAAACAGGAAACACATGCCATACGTGAGCATTAGGGTTTGCAGGCAGAGGCGTTACACGCACCTGCGGGTTCTTGATTTCGGCGCAATACCGTGCCGCAATTTCACAGCGGCGACTATTCCAGGCATCTAGATGAGGCAATTTCGCAAGGAGAATGGCCGCCTGGATTTCATCAAGTCTGGAATTAACACCCACATATTTGTTCACGTATTTTTGTTCGGAGCCATAATTACCAAGGCTCCTTACCACCCGAGCAAGTTCCATGTCATCAGTGACAACCGCTCCCCCATCACCCAAAGCTCCAAGATTTTTTGTAGGGTAAAAACTATAGGCAGTTGAATTAGACGAGAGACGAGAAGCCTGCCCTGAGCCTGCCGAAGGGACGAGAGACGAGA
>CAMHDS010000094.1 GCA_946183925.1 uncultured Fibrobacter sp.
ATCAAGGCCAAGGGTGCCAAGGTGATCATCTACGAGCCTACGCTGGAGGACGGCGTGACTTTCTTCGGCTCCAAGGTGGTGAACGACGTTGCCGCCTTCAAGGCCCAGTCGGATGCGATTATCGCCAACCGCTACGACTCTGCCCTGGACGATGTGGTAGACAAGGTTTACACCAGAGATATTTTCAAACGCGACTAAGCCATGCTTTGCGAAAACAGGTTCAACGAGATTTACGGCAGGGACCCGGAGGGTCTATCCTTCTGCCCGTACCGGATTTGCCCTATCGGCGCGCATTCAGATCACAATCTGGGTAAGATTACGGGCTTGGCCATCGACAAAGGCATTCACATTGCCTATGCGCCCAAGAGGAACGGCGTGGTGGAAATGGCCTCCCTGCAGTTCCCCAAGCGGGCACAGTGGCACATTGCCTCTGTCCCTTCGCAGAAGCAGAACGACTGGGCCGACTACCTTCGTGGTGCCACGCTGATGCTGTCCAAGCACCATCGGCTTAATTTGGGTATCTGCGGCGTTATTGAAGGGTCGCTCCCTATCGGAGGACTTTCTTCCAGCGCCGCTGTGATTATCTCTTTCCTCACTGCGCTGTGCAAAGTGAATGGCATTGTGCTGGAAAGCCAGGAGATCATAGACATTGCCTATGAGGCGGAATTGCTGTATGTGGGCGTGAATGTGGGCAAGCTGGACCAGAGCTGCGAGGTCCTGAGCCAGAAAGGGCATCTGTTGTATCTTGACACCAAGGACGGTGCGTACGAGCTGATTCCTCAGCATCCGGCCATGAAGCCGTGGAAGATAGCTATTTTTTTCTCCGGGCTGGAACACAGCCTGGCGGGCTCCAAGTACAACATGCGTGTAGATGAACTTCGCTCTGGCGTGTACGCCCTGCAGGCCTTTGCCGGCATGGAGTACGGCAAGTTCAAAGAAGCCAACGCGCGCAATGTATCGCGTGAGATTTACAATCAGTTTAAAGACCGCCTTCCCGCTCCCTGGGCCCGCCGCTGCGAGCACTGGTACACGGAGTTTGAGCGCGTAGAGAAGGGGGCCGAGGCCTGGAGAAGGGGAGACATTGAGGCGTATGGCAAACTCTCGTTCGAGAGCGGCTGGAGCAGCATTCACAACTGGGAATCCGGCGCTCCGGAGCAGATCAAGCTCTACGAGATTATGACGGAGACAGAAGGAATCTATGGCGGCCGCTTTAGCGGCGCCGGCTTCAAGGGCTGCTGCATGGCCTTGATTGACCCGGCTTATGAAGAGTCCATTTCCCGGACGGTGACGGAACGGTATCTGGCCGCCTTCCCGGAGATGAAAGGAAAATACGAAGTGTTTATCTGCGAAAGCGCAGATGGCGTTAAACTGTAATCTATGAAGTGTCTCATCCTGGCCGCGGGTTATGCCACCCGCCTGTATCCCCTGACGGAGAACTTCCCCAAGCCGCTTTTGGAGGTGGCAGGGAAACCCATCTTGGACTGGCTGATAGAAGATTTGGAGCGCGCAGGCGCCATTACGGAATATGTGATTGTGTCTAACCATAAGTTTGCGGACATATTCCGTCGGTGGATTGCCGGACATCCCTGCAAGGACAAGATGTTCCTGGTGGACGACGGCTCCGTTTCCAACGAAACCCGCCTGGGTGCCGTGAAGGACATTCAACTGGGTATTAGCGAGCGGGGTATTGCCGACGATCTGCTGGTGATGGCAGGGGACAACCTCCTAACCTTCAGCTTACAAGGCTTTCTGAAATATTTCCGGGAGAAGGGAACAAGCTGCATCATGCGTTTCTTTCAGCCCGACTTGGAGAAACTGCACAAGACTGGCGTTGCAGAGGTGGATTCCGAAGGAAGGATCCTTTCCATGGAGGAGAAGCCCGCCCAGCCCAAGAGCCACTGGTGCTGTCCGCCATTCTATATTTACAAGCGGGAGGATTTGAAGTTGGTGGACGAAGGCATTGCCGAGGGCTGCGGCACCGATGCGCCCGGCAGTTTCATCGCCTGGCTATGCGGCCGTACTGCTGTGCATGCCTGGGAGATGCCCGGTGAGCGGCTGGATATTGGCAATTTGGAAAGTTACGAGGACGCAAAGCGTAAATTCAACGGAAAATGAAGACGATTTTGGTAACCGGCAGTGCCGGGTTCATTGGCAGCAATTTGGTTTTGAGGCTCCTGAAAGAAGGATTTCAGGGTGAGCCCGTGCACATTGTGGGCCTGGATAACCTCAATAATTACTACGATCCTTCGCTGAAGGATTACAGGCTCTCTGTCATTGCTGACGCAGCCGCGAAATCTGATGGAAAATATGAGTTCGTAAAGGGAGACCTAGCCGATAAAACCTTGATCGATAAGTTGTTTGCCGATTATAAGTTCGACGTTGTGGTGAACCTGGCGGCCCAGGCCGGCGTGCGGTATTCCATCGAGAATCCGGACGCCTACATCCAAAGCAATATGATTGGCTTCTACAACATCCTGGAAGCTTGCCGGCACAATCCGGTGGAGCATCTGGTGTATGCCAGTTCATCCAGTGTGTACGGCGGCAACAAGAAGGTGCCGTTCTCGACGGACGACCGGGTGGACAATCCCGTTTCGCTCTATGCAGCTACCAAGAAGAGCAACGAACTCTTTGCGCATTGCTATTCCAAGTTGTACGACATCCCCACGACAGGCCTGCGCTTCTTTACGGTTTACGGCCCTGCAGGGCGGCCGGACATGGCGTACTTTGGCTTCACAAATAAGCTTCTGGCCGGAAAGACCATCCAGATTTACAACTACGGCAACTGCCGCCGGGATTTCACCTATGTGGACGATATCGTGGAAGGAATCGTGCGTGTGATGGCCAAGGCTCCCGCCCGCAAGAAAGGCGAGGACGGCCTGCCTATCCCCCCGTACGCCGTGTACAATATCGGTGGCGGCCAGCCGGAGAACCTGCTGGACTTTGTGAACATCCTCCAAGAGGAACTCCTCCGTGCCGGAGTGCTGCCCAAGGATTACGATTTTGAGGCACACAAGGAGCTCGTCCCCATGCAGCCCGGTGACGTCCCCACTACCTACGCCGACGCCTCCGCCCTGGAGCGCGACTTCGGCTTTGTCCCGAAGATCACCCTGCGGGATGGCTTGAGAAAGTTTGCTCAGTGGTATAAAGAATATTATAAATAGCACAATATGGAACTCAAAGGATCTAAAACCGAAAAGAATCTCCTGGAAGCCTTCGCCGGCGAGTCCCAGGCCCGTAACAAGTACACCTACTACGCCTCCAAGGCCAAGAAGGACGGCTATGTGCAGATTTCCAAAATATTTGAAGAGACCGCAGCCAACGAGAAAGAGCATGCGGAGATTTGGTTCAAGTATTTGCATGGCGGCGTGCCCACCACGACGGAGAATCTGAAGGATGCCGCCGACGGCGAGAACTTCGAGTGGACCGACATGTACGACCGCATGGCCGCCGAGGCCGAGGAAGAAGGCTTCAAGGAGATTGCCGCCAAGTTCCGCATGGTGGGGGCCATCGAGCGTGAGCACGAGGAGCGCTACCGTAAGCTCCTGGCCAACATTGAGGAAGGCATCGTGTTCTCCCGCGAAGGAGACGCCATCTGGCAGTGTTCCAACTGCGGCCACATTGTGATTGGCCCCAAGGCCCCCGAGGTTTGCCCGGTGTGCGACCACCCCAAGAGCTATTTCCAGTTGAAGGCGGAGAATTATTAGTGCTGTAACTGGGTATTTGGATAGTTGCCGAAAGCATAATGCTAATTCTGCTTCATGGTAAATAGTAGAACCAGAATAAGTTAATGTCAAAAGGATACGCCATCTATCTTGCAAAGGACAACAGGACACTCAAAGTGATTGAGTTTCCCATTCAGGCGTATGCCAAGTCCCAGCAGCTTTTTCAGTACTTGGAAGAGCATAGGGATGGCACTGTCTCTTGCGAGGATTTGAAGGCGGCTGGGTTTGGAGAGATTACTGGGGAGTGGATGTTTCCCAACAGTGTAATGGGGAAGAGCGGTTGTACTAAAATGGCGGACGATGCACAGATTAAGTTGGATGACAGTGGTGTACGGATGATTGTCTCCAGGATGGTATATTATGACAACTATCGGGCATCCGGGCAGGTTGATATGAACCGGCTGCTCCGGATTGACTATGATGACCTGGGACATAAGTTCTCAATGGAGACGATACAGAAGTGCGTGCAGCATTTTTATCAACTCGCAGACAGTCTTCAGGCGGCATTCGCGGATGTACTAGGAATTAGCTTTGAGATAGGGGAAGAAGAAGCACAGTATGGCAATCTCTTTTTCCGTATCTTCTATAAGGGACGCTCTTTTCTACATCTTTTGGGAAAGTTCGGTAATTCCAGTTTTATCCATCTGGTGAATTCCAAACAACGTTTTCCTCAGTGGAGTTTAACCGTTCATCCATTTGAAGACAGTTGCCAGTTGGATAATAGTTTCAAAGACATCCATCTGCAGAAAGTTTCCGATGAGGAAGCCCTTACAACTGTTACTGAATCTTATGATAGACGCGGAGAACAGTTTGACAAGGTTCGTCAACATATTGAGCAGGTTTTTGGCGTTGAAGTCCCTGGCGGCGCGTTCGAGTTCGACCTTGTCCGTGAGTGCGTGACGTTGCACGAGGATGCGGAGCGGACACTTATCGGAGCGCTGTTACCGACACCTTCAAGTGAAGACCGAAAGGAGTTCTTCAAGTATACGAGCCTTGAAACGTTCATCAAGATATTCCAGAATGGAACTATCCGAATGAATTCGGTTGTCGCGATGAATGATACTTCTGAAACCAATATTCTGCAGGATGTCATCCGTAATTTCAAGGAGCCGATAGAATCCGAGGCCGATACTTATCTGGCGTCCAACACGCGCTTTATCACCTCTTTTTCTGCCCTGGATGACTCCTTGCCCATGTGGGCGCAATATGGAAATAAGGGAACCGGAGTATGTCTTGTGTTTGAGCGAGGGCCCTTCTTTAAGGACGAAGACTTGCTGAAAATCAACTATATCAGCAAGAATGACGAAACGGTGAAAAAGGTTCGCGAGTTACAGACTGCGTTAAAGAATCAGGACGTCCACTTTTACTTCGCGTTGCTGGACAAATACCGCAACTTCATCAAATACGACTTTTACAAGTCCGAGGACGAATACCGCTATCTGGTGGTCCAGGAAAAGGGTGAGGACTGGACGGTGAATGCGGATTATAACTTGGTTGCACCTTATATTGACAAACGTCTGTCTATTGGCGTGTACAGCAGAAAGAGTGCCCGCAAGGACGATTTCCCGTTTATCCTACGCCGGGTGATTCTGGGCCCAGCAATGACGAACCAAAAGTACAATGTCTGGCAACTGAATTACATGGCTTCCCGGAAGAACCTCTGGGGCTTCAAGGTGGAGCCAAGCAGGATAGATAACTTTAGATGACGTTTCTTGTGATAATTAAGCTTTTTGATACTCGTTGCTTGCGGAGTAAGATGTTTTCCCTTTTTAAGAGAATTGAGAAAAGGAGATTTATATATGACAAAGAATCAGAACTTTATTAAAGTGAGCAAAGGTAAAGTAGAAGCAAAGCTTGACGTCTTTATTTATGAGAATGACGGCTTCAAGATTGCTTATACTCCCGCTTTGGACTTGATGGGTTATGGTAAAACCGTAGAAGATGCAAAGACTTCATTCGAAATTGTTCTAGAAGATTTCTTTGAGACCACTCTTCAGAAGAAGACTTTAGCAGATTATCTTCAGCAACACGGATGGATTAAGGAGGCAAGAAAAATTGAGTTTCTCTCTCCTCGGAATTGGAATATCCTTGAGAATCCTCAACTTCAGGATATTTTCTCCAATGATTTCCAGAAACAAACCATACCAGTCGATTATGCCTTTGTCTAAGTTATGGGAAAATATAGCAATATCTCTGTCGCCAGATTCCGGAAGATATTGTTTTAAATAACATTAGGACTCTTGGAATAACCATAGAAGAATTTGATGTAAAATTAAAGGCAAAGCAATATGGAACTCAAAGGATCTAAAACCGAAAAGAATCTCCTGGAGGCGTTCGCCGGGGAGAGTATGGCACGCAACAAGTACACCTTCTATGCCTCCAAGGCCAAGAAGGACGGCTACGTACAGATTTCCAAGATATTTGAAGAGACTGCCGCCAATGAGAAAGAGCATGCGGAAATCTGGTTCAAGTATCTGCATGGCGGCGTACCCGCCACTACGGAGAATTTGAAAGACGCCGCCGACGGCGAAAACTACGAATGGACTGACATGTACGACCGCATGGCCGCCGAGGCCGAGGAAGAAGGCTTCAAGGAGATTGCCGCCAAGTTCCGCATGGTGGGGGCCATCGAGCGTGAGCACGAGGAGCGCTACCGTAAGCTCCTGGCCAACATTGAGGAAGGCATCGTGTTCTCCCGCGAGGGAGACGCCATCTGGCAGTGCTCCAACTGCGGTCACATTGTGATTGGCCCCAAGGCCCCCGAGGTTTGCCCGGTGTGTGATCACCCCAAGAGCTATTTCCAGCTGAAGCCGGAGAATTATTAGCGCAGTATTTGGGTTAATGACGTAGGTAATGGGTGTTTACGAAGAAAATATAATTCCTGTCAAGATTGCGCATTTGGCGGAGTATGTTTCCAGGGTAAAGCGTATTTCGCTGGATGATGCACTGGTGTACATCTACGTGAACCCAATGTATGAGCGGCTTTATAACGAGAATGCCAAGTGGTGGTACCTCAGTACCGAAGCCCTTTACGAGGAGTTTGAACACCGGCGCAGCCGTCGGCAGGTGGAAGTACCCAAAGAGGTGTTCGAGTTCTACACCTACTGCCTGGAGAACTATGCTACGCGTAAACAGATAAGCGGTATGCGTGCCTGGATGGTCTTCAAAGAGTCTGGTGCCGATGAGTATCTCATCGACAACTACGACTTGTTGCATACGCAAGGGATGGATTATATTATAGACGATGTCCAGCGGTTTATAAACAGGAGAAGGAGATGAAACTGTATCATGGCTCAACGGTGGCGGTAAGGAGGCCTTCGCTCAGACCGGGGCGGTCCAATGCCGATTTCGGTAAAGGCTTCTATACCACGAGCAACTACGAGCAGGCCGTTCGTTGGGCGCACATCAAGCAGGAGCGGGAAGAAGCCACAAGAGCGGTAGTCAGTGTTTATGAGTTCGACGAAGCATTGCTTGACAATCCGGAATTGAATATCCGCAAGTTCACCGGGGCCGATGAACCTTGGCTCTATTTTGTGACTGACTGTCGCAAATCACGTGGGCACAACTACGATTTGGTGCAAGGTCCCGTGGCAAATGATAAGGTTTTTACAACCGTAAACCTGTTTGAGAGCGGAGTGCTGAGTGCCGAGGCTGCTATCCTGCAGCTCAAGGCGTACAAGACTTATGATCAGTTGTCGTTTCATACAGAACGCGTTATAGGTGCATTGAAGTATGTAGAATCGCTAGAAGTATAATGCTTTCCAATCAGGAATGCACAGAGGGTTATAGCTTTAAATTTAAATAATAGGTTTTTAATTAGGGTGTTAAGTTAATGGATTGTTTTTGTGAGTTGAAAATGCCTCTTCGAGGCC
>CAMHDS010000095.1 GCA_946183925.1 uncultured Fibrobacter sp.
AATTCGGCGGAGGCGGGCATACACGGGCTGCCGGCGGCGACACGGACCTATCGCCAGACGACGCGATTCGGAAAATTCTCGAAATGGTGGAAAAACAGCTAATCTAAGCCTTTAGCGACACGATAAATCTTCAGCAGGTAACGCCGAACAGGGCGAGCCATATACCAAATTTTAGCGCACAAATTCCCACAAGGGCCGTAAAGCGGGCGTTTTTTACCAGTTTCTCCCACCACCTGGACGGCAAGGGCCTTGACACCATCGACAGTGCAATGTTCCCGACCCTGGAGGTTGCCGTCCCCCATCAAGGTGATGCGGTCGTCGTCAATGCCTACGATGCGATGGACCACATGGCGGCCGCCTTCTACCTGAGCTAGCACCACGTAGCCGACCCGAAGTTCCTGAGGTTTCACCAGCACAACGCTTTCGCGCCCCCCGATGATAAAGGGGTACATGCTCCTGCCGTTTACAGGAAGCGTCACCTGCACGCCCTCGCCTACCAGGCGGATGGCTTCGGAAAGGATTTGTTCGTCAGTGGGCATGTCCGTCCCTCGTCATGGCGGCCTTGAGCCGCCATCTAGATTCCGGGTCGTTGCCCGGAATGACGCTATTGTCGTTGCCCGGAATGACATCCTGTGCAGAAACATTCTCGTTGCACAGTTTTGCGGCGGCCTCGTCGGGCAGGCATTCCAAATGCCAAACGGGAACGTTTTTCGCCAGGGCGTTTTCCGTAGCGTGCAGACCGTCGGCAACGGACTTGTCCCAACGCTTGCCCGAAATGCTTGTGACCAGGGCGGCATAGGCCTGCACACCCTTCAAACGGACAATCTTGTTGTGAGGGGCCTGGGAAAGCAGCACAATCCCGCCTACGGGAGCTTGCACGTTCCTGTAGCAAGGGGTCTTTCCGCTCCAGGGGGAGCCGTAAACCACGGCGCGGGGCGCGCCATCAGGCCCGTCGTCGAAAAAACGCACCACCGGATTGTCGTCGTTCATCAGTTCAGAACCCTCGATATGCCTGAGCCAGAGCCTTGCGTGGGTACTCTTACCGGTGCCGCTCTTGCCCAGGAACATATAGCTCCTGCCCTTGTAGCTGACCACCGCCGAATGGAAAAGGGCGGTACCCAGGCCAGCCGTAGCCAAGGCGTAGAGCACCATCAGGGAATTGTTCAAGGCGAACTTCTGCAGACGCAGGTCCTTGGCCACACTGCCCATCAGCAGGCGGGCCTCCCGATAGCCATTGGAACAAATCAAGGTTCCCGTAGAAACATCCCGCAACAGAAATTCAAAGACCGACTCCCCCACCGCCGAATGCCCGCAGATGATGGTCTGACCCTCGTCCTCTTGACGGATTTCTTCGGTATAGTCGAAGGCGGCGGGCGGCAGAACGGACAGAGAAAATACATTGACCCCGGCACCCCGGCCGGGCTGACATTCCGAAGGTTCCGCAAAAGGCTCGTAATTGTCCATGCACCTGGCAAAGAAATCGCCCTGCGAGTCGGCGGCATTCTTGTCCAAATTTTCGGCGGCGGTTCCATCCAACAAACAACCGTCCACCGTCACGGAGAACAGGTGACCGGCCACCTTGTAATAGCGGGTCTCGCTCATAGCCCAATCCTCCGGCGCTTCACCCGCAAGGGCATCAGGTAAAGGGTGTGTCGCCAATACTTCAGTTCCTTGAAAATCGCATTCATAGGGTCAAAGGGCAGCCAACTCAGGGCCTGCCTGCGGTCCCTGAACCACCGGACAAAAACATTGCGGGGTTTCTGCCGGTACTTTCCGAAGTTTCCGCCCACCAGGGCCAAGCGAAGCAGCCGCCTCCCCCGCCAGGCACAAGGAGCGCAGAGCATCATGTCCCGTTCCAAGCCAAGCACCTGCTGCAACACCCACATCACTGCGCTGCAGGCGTGCAACATGCCGAGCCCGCGAATAGCCTGCGCCACCTCGCGACGCACCTCTGCCGTAGAATTCTTCAGCAAAATATAATAGTCGATATATTGCCGGAGTCCGAGGCCGCCGCTGTAGAAATGCTGTTGCAGGTGCGAAAGCTGCATCACCAGTGCAAACTTGATACTGGGGGCGTAAAAACCTTCGGGCACCATCTGGGCGCTCAAAATTTCCCGGTTCAAAAAATCCTGAAGTTCCCGGCTCTTGTAGGGGTTACCGGAAGCGGGCCTGTAATGCACCTCCGCCATGATTCCGTCCTTGGTCCGTTCCAGGTGGGCATGGTGCAAAAAACGGCCGAACGCCAGGTCCGACTTTTCAACCAAACCCATCTCGACCAATAACTGGTTGATGCTTTCGCGACCGCCTTCCACCCAGATGTCGATATCCCCCGACTGGCGAAGAGTCGGATCCGGGTACAGCCTGGCGTTGGCCTGTCCCTTCAAGATGGCGTTCCTGCGGCCAGCATCCGTAAACAGCCGGGTAAGGCGGGCCGCCTCCCTGTTCATGAGGGCGTTCATGCCGCGGATGGCCTCCACCTCGGTGGCCCAGCGCATCAGCAACTGCATTGGCGGGCGGCTTTCCTTGGGAAGTTTTTCGATACCCGCAAAGGCGATACCCAGCACCGACTGCTGCTTGGCAAGAGAATAAATGCAGGTCCATTCATCAGGTTCGAGCTTCTGCGGAAAGTTCACACCAGAACCTTCTGCGCCAAGTCCAAGACGCAGAAGCGCAGAAAGATGCTGAAGCGTTTTCTGAGAGGGAATTCCCATGGAGTCAAGTATAAAAAAAAGGAGATGCCCGCTCAAGGCGGGCACAGCAACGAACGGGGTCTACCCCCGCTCGTTCGATAATGAGTCCAGAAGCCCCGTCACGACAGGGCAACCAGTCACCTAGGCTAAATGGTCCTTGGGCATGGGTGCAAGACCGAAGTCGCCTTCAAAACTTTCTTCAAGCAAAGCAGCCTGGCACTCCATTTCCACAACCTTCATTTCCGGTTCAACATATTCTTTTTTTTGCTTCATACTTTCTCGCTTCCTATGGTACTACATAAACGGGAATTTCATCTTGAGAACACTCCTGCAACACGCTTGATTGCAGGTGCAATTCCACAATTGTCATCCCGGGAGAGACATATTCCTTTTTCATAGCGACTTACTTTACAATAACCAACTTGCCGTTGTGGTAATATGTTCCCTGGGTCATGGGCTTGCTGTTCAGCCTGCGGCCCTGAAGGTCGTACCAGTTGCCCGAACGGATCACGCCCGTACGGACATCCAGGATTCCCCTTTCAGTTGCATTGCCCTGTTCGTCCAGAATCACGACATCCAATTCATCGGGCAGGTCGAAGGCTCCAGAACCAAAGCCGCTGCCTGCCGTTTTGCCAGCCGAATTTCCGCCATCGTTGTAGACAAGGTAGGCACGCATGGGCTTGATGGTCGCACCGGCACCGCCCTTCACGAACATTCCAATGGACACGCCGTCCTTTGACTCGCCAGAGAAGCCATAGACCCGGCCGTAGTCATCCATGCCACCGACAACCAGGTATTCGTATGTACCTGCGAAAGTCCAGGAACCAATTGTCACAGGCTGCATTTCGCTAGTGTTCAAGGTAACGGGGGACTCGGCACTGACATCGAAAGTCAGACTGGATTCGGAAGCGACAAATATGTAGGGCTTGTTCGCCACCAAGGTGGCACCATCCGCCACTTTCTGTATACCAACTTGCCATTTACCATTGACCTTGTCCATCCGCGCAAATTCATAGAAAGTTCCGCCATGAGTCTTATCAACCGATATAGAGAAGGGCAACATGATGGTCGAACGGGCACCGCCCTCAACTATGGGGAAGACTCTGTCGAAGGTCACCGACGAAACAGTCACGCCAGAAACATCGACAACTCCTGAACCTGTGTAATTGCCATCGATGACCGCAGTGCGAGTGGTCACGATTTCGCCGTCCACCTTGATGTTAGATTCCGTGATGGTGATAGCGCCATACTGAGTTTCGACAGATTCCGGAATCCACTTGGCATGCAATGTCATGTCTTCCGAAGAACCAAGTTGGATTTCAGTAATCTTGTTGACAAATGTATCTTCAGTATACCAACCGCCAAAGGTGTAGCCAGCCCTTGGTGCAGGATCCTTCAACGTGAATGTCTGCTCTATTGTATACTTTTCAGGGTTGTTTGCTTTTGTGCTTCCATACAGTTCATATGCAAGGTAATAATACTTTAGTGTTTTTCCATACAGCGTTAGATTGCCAACGGTATCCATCGGGATATTCGTAGTGCGTTTTGTATAGGCTTTATCCCAATACCAGCCCTTAAACTCATAATTATTAGGATACGTCGGATTATATATAGGCAGATTTTCACCCTTTGTATCGTTTACCGTATATGTATGCGGATTAGGTTTATCTGGATTATCACCTGTACACACATCACACACATAGGAAATCGTGTATACGATTGGAGAACCCCATGCAGGATAAAGTGTCAGAGGGGCTTCGTTTTCATAAACTGTTTCAAAGTCATAAACTTTCACTCCTTCTGCAACGGTCGCCCAACCAATCTGAGAACCATATCCCTTGCGGTTGAAGGAACCTGCAGATGCAAGCATAATGGGCACACCATGCTCCTTGAACTGGTCCGTAACGGCACCCTGGGAATTATTGTCCGCAAGATACATTATTCTGTAGGTTTTCTTGGTCCACTTGGCATAGAAAGTCTTGTCGCCAGTCGAGCCCTGGAGAACCTTGTTCGCCGGATGAGTAAATCCAGCGTCATTGTACCAGCCCTCGAAAATATACCCTTCGACATCAGCCGGGTTAGCCAAAGTGATTGTCGGTGTTTCAATGTTGTAGGATACAGGATTATTGCCCTGACTCCCCACTTCATTCATCACATAGGTAATCGAGAACGGAACCGGAGTCCATTTTGCATAAAGGACCCAATTTTCCACTATTTCTGTTTCATCAAAATTGAATGCATTGACACAGGCAGGTTCCTTGAACCAGTCCGCAAACACATAACCAGCATCAGCCTCGGGATTATCAGGGGCCTGCGTTTTCTGGCGCTTTTCCACCCGAACAAAGTCAACCTTGGTTTTACCATGACCATTGTCGTTATAAGTCACAGTGTAGGTGATAGCCTGCGTCCAAACAGCATAAAGAATGGTATTTTCGGTAGCATTGGGAAGCACCGAAAGCGTATCTTCTTCCGGGGCATTTTCTGCCAATGCCCACCCTGTAAAGTAGTACTTGACGTTTTCACTGTTCGTGTAGGAGAAAGGAAGTTCAATATCTTCAACAGTAATCCTTTCATTCTTGACAATCTGGATAGTCTTGACCGTTTCGCCATCAGTAAATGTGCCCGGTGCGGCACTAAAGGTAACTGTGAAAATCGGATACCACACCGCATAAACCTTCGTTGCCTTAGACACGCTTCCTAAATCGGCTACAGGATCGGTAGCATTGGAATCCAGAGACCATCCGGCAAAAGCACTATCGGCATGGGTCGGCTCTCCGATTTCGGCGGCAGAAATAATCATTCCCTTCTGTAAAAAGATGTTTTTCGAAACTGTTCCATCAGAGAAAGAACCACTCTTTGCCTTAAAGGTAATCTTATAACCGTCGGCACCGTAACCGTTCAAGGAAAGTCCTGTTTGACCTACGGACCAAGGTTCTTCTTTACAGGAACCATCCCCGTTTGTGCCATTCAAAGCGCAAGCAACGTTATCAGCATTGGTTTCATTGACATTTTGCGCGTCAGCATTCGCTATTGAGTTGGCTGCACTTGTAGCATTCTGTGGAGTACATTCGCCTTTCTTACTTTTACAAATTGTTCCTCCAACCCCATTAATGCCTGTTCCTTCAAAATAATTATTATTTGTAGTCAATTTTCCTGTAAAGACATTCCCTGCTATTCCACCAGTCAACCCCTCTGCCCCCGTATTTGTGAGACCAGGGCCAGCATACACACACGAAGAAACAGTAACATCAGTCTTTGTAATACCGATAACGCCACCAACGTAAGAATCACTACCACTTGTATGAATTTCAACAAGACTCAAACAATTTGATATGGTTCCCTTCTTGGCATTACCAACAATACCGCCAACGCCCTGACCATTACCCGTTGTCTTAATTGTTCCCGAAGCCATACAAGTATCAACTCTACTTGAACCTTTTTCACTCATCCAACCGACAACTGCACCTACAGAAATCTGGTTATCTGTAGTCAAGCCATTAACGGAACCCGCATTAGTAGCGGCCTGTATATTGACATTCTCAAGAATCAAATTCTTTATCGTGCCGCCACCAAGCACACCAACAAAGCCTAGATTTTGAGCATACTCTCCTTTTATCTGAGCAAGTTCTGACGCTTTAATGTAAAGATCATAAATTACGTGGCCATTGCCATCAAAAATTTTAGTGTATTCAGTGCCCCCCCCCTTACCAGCAGCAATCGGAGTCCAAAGTTTACCGCCCAAATCAATATCGGCAGTCAATTTGGCATTGCCCCTAGTAAAATTTCCTTTATTGTCGGAACCATAAGCAGCATACCAAGCCAATTTCGCCGCATTGTCAATGATGTAGAACCCATCTTTCGTACAAGGTTCTGTCTTTGTGGAACCATCCCAAACCGGATTTTCAGGCGGCACATAATCTGCGGCGCAATTAGCGGCAAACCCCTGGCTTGCCAAAACCAGGCCGGCAATTAGAACAAACTTGTTCGAAAATGACCATTTTTTCATATTTTCCACACCTTGTTTTTTTTTCTTTACATAGTACAATTTAGAATATTTTACTTTGTCAGTCAAGAGTAAATCGCACAAAATACTTACGAAAATATTACAACAAAAAAAAATATGTGACGGTAGTCACCTCGCTAAACTTATAAAATGGGTGGGAAATTGCCCGTACGGGGGTGAGGATGGGAGATCCCCGCCTGCGCGGGGATGACAGAGGGAGGGGTTTTAGGGGGTGGCCCCCTAGGAGAGGGGGTAGAGGAAGCCGCAAGGAGATCCCCGCCTGCGCGGGGATGACGTAAGTAAGGCGGGGTGACAAAGCGGCTGGAGCGACCTTTGGACACTTAGCGCTTTAGCGCTTAGTGTACATGGCCACCTTTAGGTGGTGCGGGAGGCCTCCCCCTTTGGCAAATTTTTCTACATTTTCGCGCGAAAAATTTTATCCAAGGATAAACTCATGAAACGTACTCATAACTGCGGCCAGCTGCGCAAGGCAGATGTTGGCCAGACCGTAACACTCGCCGGTTGGGTGGATCGCCGCCGCGACCATGGTGGTGTGATTTTTGTGGACCTCCGCGACAAGTATGGCAAGACCCAGATCGTCTTCAACCCGGACTACAATGCCGACGTGATGAAGACCGCCGAACAGCTCCGCAACGAATACGTGATTACGGTGACCGGCAAGGTTTACGCCCGCGAAGAGGGCAACGCCAACGAGAAGCTCGCCACGGGTGAAATCGAAGTCAAGATCGACCAGATCGAGATCCTGAACGCGGCCCTCACCTCCCCCTTGGCCATCAACGACCCGAACGAAGAGTGCAAGGAAAACGACGACCTGCGCCTGCAGTACCGCTACCTGGACCTCCGCCGTCCGTGGATCCAGAAGAAGCTCC
>CAMHDS010000096.1 GCA_946183925.1 uncultured Fibrobacter sp.
GCTTGACAGATTGCAGGTATTTGCCGACAGAAAAGGATTTTATGGGCTGGTCCATTTTTTTTTCAATTTATTACGCCCCAAAAGATAATTTTTTTTATTTTATCAAGGTAGATAGATTTAAATGTCCTAGGAGAAACAATGAAATCTTTATTTTTGATCTCTGGCCTGGCATTGTTAGCCCTGGTGGGCTGCGCCACCAACCAGCATGCTTTGAGCCGTTCTATGGAACAGACCGAAGGCACCCGTGCCGTAGCTACCGAAATCAAGGCGGATTCCGCCACCGTCAAAAGCGCCAATGCCCACCTGGATTCTGCAAAGGCCTACATGGAGCAGAAAAAAGCCCAGGAAGCCCTGACCGCCTTTGAAGCGAGCCGCCTGGAATACCGCCTGGCCATGCTCCTTGCCGAGCGCGATTCCCTGAAGGCCGAAGACGAACGCGTCGAAGCCGAACTTCGCGCCGATGTGGAACGCAAGCTCCTTTACCAGAACATCTTGGACAACGAAAACAAGGAGGCCAAATAATGAAGACGCTTAAGTTCTTGACCGCCGCCTCCCTGGTTGCCTCGTTTGCCTATGCCGCCGATGCCGCAGCCCCCGCCGAAGTGACAAAGGCCGCTGAGCCTGCCGAAGCGCCGGCAGCAGAAAAAGCTGCACCTGCTGACACCAGCAAAAAAGCTGAACCTACCGCCTATGACGTCTGCATGGATTCCCTGAACGCCCTTGAAGCGAAAATCCCTGCAAATGCCTGGAATACAAAATTGACCCTCCTCGAAGCCAAGGCGAAGGCGTCTGACATCCAGAACGAACTGAAGAAGAACCCCAAGGCAAATGTGAAGGCCATGGGTGACAACTGCCTTCTGTATGCCGAAATCATCAAGACAGAAATCGAGGTCCAGGAACGCAGTACCCACATTTCGGAAAACTGGGAAAAGCGGAACGCCACCAACCGTTCTATCGAGACCATCCAGGAACAGATTGCCAATGCCCGCAGTGGCAAGGTCTCTAACCTGGCGGCAGACTTGGAAGCCGAAAAGCAGAGGCTTGCCCAGACCAAGGACGCCATGAAGGAACAGGAAGCAAAACTCCAGGCCGAAATGCAGCAGAACCGCGACAAGTTCCTGGCAGAAGCTGCCGAACGCGAAGCCGCCCTGAAGGCCGCCGGCGAACGCGAAGCCGACCTGCAGAAACAGCTGGAAGCAGAACGCCTGGCCCTGGAAGCCGAAAAGAAGGCCCTTGCCGAAGAACGGGCCAAGGCCGAAGCCCGCCAGAAGGAGGCCATGAACAAGCTGAACGAACTCCAGTCCAAGCTGATTCAGGTCTCCCAAGATGCCCGCGGCATTATCCTTTCCATGAGCGATATCCTCTTCGATGTGGACAAGGCTACCCTGAAACAGGACTTGAAGACCAGCCTTGCCAAGGTGGCGGGAATCCTTACCGTTTACCAGCAGTTTAACGTGTCCATCGAAGGCAACACCGACAACACAGGCTCTGCTGAACACAACATGAAGCTTTCCCAGCAGCGCGCCGACAACGTGATGAATTTCCTTGTAGAACAGGGAATCGACGCCAGCCGCTTGACCGCCAAGGGCCTCGGCATGACCATGCCCATTGCGGACAATTCCACCAAGGAAGGCCGCCAGAAGAATCGCCGTGTAGATTTGGTGATCCAGGACAAGGTGCTGCAGGAATCCGCCGAACCCGAAAAAGCTCCGGAACAGAAGTAACATGTCCAAGACCGTATCCGCTATGGAAGCAAGGCAGAACTTCGGTTCGCTCCTGAATCAGGTGGCCTTGCAGAAAGAGGAAGTCGTTATCGAGCGGGCTGGGAAACCCCTGGCTAAGCTCGTGGACGTGGAATCCGGAGTATCCGGGAAACTGGATTTCAGGGATATCAGTAAACTGCCCAACGCCATCTGGGAAAAGTGATTCCGTTCAAGTCTCCAGAATTAAAAGACAGGGAGGCCGCGGCAAAAGCCGTGGCCGCCTCCGGCTATATCGGGAGCGATGCCAGTTTTGCAAACATCTATCTGCTCCGGAAAAAGTATGGCACGCAGGTTGCTCTGCAAGACGGGTTCCTGTTTCGCTACTACAACGGACAGGGGAGTCGCCGGGGATATGCGTTCCCGCTAGGGGAGGGCGATGTGTCGGCGGCGCTAGCACGTATTGTCGATGATGCCCGCGAATCGGGCCGCCCGCTGGAATTCTGCCTTGTGGACGAGCCCCGGGCACAGATTTTGCGGGAATATTTCAATGCGAATTGCGTTGTCGAAACGGATGGATTTTCTGGCAAGGATAGCGCCGGGCCCATACTCCATTTCGAAAACAACCGCGGTGACAGCGACTACGTTTACTCCGCAGAAGCGCTAGCGACTCTCGCAGGTAACCAGTACCGCAAAAAGCGCAATCATATCTCGCGATTCAACCGCACTTACGGGCAGTTTGAACTGCAAGAAATTAAGGCCGAAAATGCCGGCGTCGCGCTGGAAATCGAAAAGTCATGGCTTAAGTCTGTCGCCGGAGATTCTGCCTGTGAGCCTACCTGCGAATGCGCCGAAGCCGCCTGGGCCGAACGCTCCGAAGACGAAAAGTCCCGTATGACGGAATACTGCGCCATTCAGGAAGCGCTGGAAAACTTCGACGCTCTCCAAATGCGAGGCACAGTCCTGTATGTAGATGGTAGGCCAGTCGGCATAACAATGGCATCCGAGATTGCTCCCGGCGCATGGGACATCCATTTCGAGAAAGTCATCGGAGAATACGCGGACAATGGCGGGTATGCCGTCATCAACAAGATGTTTGCCGAACGCCTGGTGGCCGACGGTGCAAAATTCATCAACCGCGAAGAGGATATCAATATTGAAGGCCTCCGCAAGGCAAAACTCTCGTACTACCCGCTGACGATTCTCGACAAAACCCACGTTACGTGTCGTCTCGACCTTCATTGTCATCCCCGCGACCTTACTCGTCATCCCCGCGACCCACAATGTCATCCCCGCGACCCACAATGTCATCCCCGCGACCTTCATTGTCATCCCCGCGACCTTAATTGTCATTCCCGCGACTCACAATGTCATCCCCGCGAAGGCGGGGATCTCCTTGACTAATATGCTTTCCTCCATTCTCTCCAAAAGCCAATGTGCCGCCTGCAAGTTCTGCTGCTCCTTCCGGCGTCAAAGCCTCTGGGAAACCCCGCTTTTCCCGCCCGAAGTAGTCGAGAAACTGAGCCTGCCCAATGAATACGGCATGGTGGGGGAGTTCCGCACAGTTAATGACCCGCAAAAATCCTGCGCGGGCCGCCTCGTTCTCGAAAACAATTACCGTACCGCCGCCCCCGAAGAAGAGGTTCCCTGCACCTTCCTGGACCCGGAACGCGGTTGCATCCTAAAGCCCGAAGACAAGCCCTTCGACTGTTCCATCTGGCCACTCCGCATCATGAATAAAGACGGCGAACTCGTCATCGCGCTTACGCCCACATGCCCGAGCATCGGTGCCGTTCCAAGCCAAGCTCTTACCGAACTCGTAAAAACTGGTCTCGGCGAAAAGATTCTTGAATACGCAAAAGATCATCCTTATATCATAAAGGAATATCGGGCCGGTTTCCCGATTATTTATCTTTAGCCCGTGAACAATAATCCCTTCGAACTCGTCAAGACAAGCGACAAGAGCAAGGCCCGGCGCGGCCGGCTCCACACCGCCCATGGCGTGGTGGAAACGCCGATTTTTATGCCGGTGGGCACGCTTGCCAGCGTGAAGGGACTTTCGTCGCGAGACCTCCGCGAAATGCAGGCGCAAATCATTCTCGCGAACACCTACCACCTGTACCTGCGCCCGGGTACCAAGCTCATAGCCGAGGCGGGTGGCGTGCAGAAATTTATGGGCTGGAACGGCCCCATGCTCACTGACAGCGGAGGATTCCAGGTCTGGAGCCTCAAGGATTTTCGCCACATCTCCGAAGACGGAGTGGAATTCCAGAGCCTGCTGGACGGCAGCCGCCACAAGTTCACGCCCGAATCCGTGATGCAGGCCCAGCGAGAAATCGGCGCCGACATCATCATGGCTTTTGACGAATGCACGCCTTACCCGAGCACCGTCGAGGAGGCGTCGCACTCGCTTGATTATACGCTCAAATGGACCCGCCGCGCCATGGAATGGCTCGAAAAGAACCCGCCGCTCCACGGCTACCCGCAATTCTTTTTCGGAATCGTGCAGGGCGGCATGCACAAGGAACTCCGAAAAAAATCCATCGAGGCTCTCAAGGAACTCGCTCCCGACGGCTACGCCATGGGTGGCCTTTCTGTAGGCGAACCCGTAGAGACCATGTACGAAATCGCGGATTTTTGCACAAACTACCTGCCCGAGGACCGCGCCCGCTACGTGATGGGGGTGGGCACGCCCTGGAACCTGCTTTCACTTATTGCCCGCGGGGTCGACATGTTCGACTGTATTTTGCCCGCGAAAAACGCCCAAGACGGCCTCGTGTACACCAGCAGGGGAGTGCTCCGCTACAAGAACGCCAAGTTCGCGCACCAGCACGATATTCCGCTTGACCCGGAATGCGACTGCTACTGCTGCCGCAACTACAGCTGCTCCTACCTGCGCCACCTATTCAAAGCCAAGGAACCCCTCGGCTGGACGCTTTCCACCATCCACAACCTGCATTTTTACCTGTACCTGATGCAGCAGGCCCGCGACCACATTGAAGCCGGCGATTTTGAGGAATGGTCCGCGCAAATGATCCCGCAACTCCAGCAGGAAGCGGAATAATTACACCTAAAATTCCCAAGATTATTGGTTTTCTATTCCCATAAGATTCCCACCAACTAAACCTAGTCAATTCTTCAATGCTGTAATTGGAACAACGAATACTCCGTCTGGGCGTTTGTATGCGGCGCTGCTCATTCCACAAATAACACAAAGGTTGGATGGAGGAATGCCTTTTGGATCGTTGGAAATATCTCTTTGTATATCCAGTAAATTCCGTGCAGCTTCGTCAATCTGATTTGCGCCGAGCTTTATTTCAAAAGCGCTCCAGCTGCCATCGGGCATCTCGATGACTGAATCAATTTCCTTGTTGGCGTAATCTTGGTAATGATAAAGCTTTCCGCCGAATGATTTTGCGTAGATGTCCAGATCCCGTTCACAAAGCGATTCAAACAGAAAACCCAGAGTATTCAAGTCGTGTATGAGTTTATCGGGGGTTGCGCCCAATAGCGATGCTGCAAGCGAGGGGTCGGCCAGGTGCCTTTTCTCGGCTTGCTTGACCCTAAGTTTGGAGCGAATTTTTGTGCTGAATGGCGGCTGGTTCTCGACGAGAAAGAGTCTCTTTAAGACATCGAGATAGCTGGCGATTGTATCTGTGTCAATATCGTTGTCATCGACTTCCTTGATGTCGTTTTTCAAAATCTTATTGGTTGCCGTGGTTGATTCGTTTCGAGCAAGTGACCGTAGCAATAGTGTCATCTTGGTCTTATTCCGCTTGATTCCGTCCAGGCGGTCCATGTCGTCATCGATAATGGCGTCAAGATAGGCTTTCGGTATAGCCATGGATTGTTCCGTAGTAAGCCCGAGGTTTCCCGGCCATCCTCCGCGAACAACGAGTTCTATCAAAGCCTTTAATTGAACTTCTCCCGTCATGACCGGTTCAATTTTACCGTTGCATATATCCTGTAGAGATACAACGCCGCTGGAGGCTCCTGATTCGTAGAGCGACATTGGTCGCATGCGGATTTTGGCAATTCGTCCGGCTCCACTGTGCAGAATGCCCTTGCGTGACGGGGTTGAGGAACCCGTCAAGATAAATTGCCCCTTAGCGGCACGATGGTCGACTTCGTAACGCACTGTGTCCCATACCGGCGGAACTTCTTGCCATTCGTCAATGAGTCTTGGCGTATCGCCATCTAAGACTAGTTTTGGGTCAAGTTCGGCAAGTTGCCTGTTTTGAAAATTGCCACTCGGATCGCCAAGTTCAATTTTGCTTTTGGCATGAAAATCGGATGTCCAGGTCTTGCCGCACCATTTGGGACCCTCGACACATACCGCGCCGAAAGTGGAAAGTGCGTTTTTTATCTGGCTATCAACAATTCTGGGCTTGTAATTGGACGATTTCATGTCACCAATATATATAATCGGTCTAATTTAGTCAATCAATTCGGTATGATTTTATATTCTTGTTCGGTGTAATTTTCTCTAAAATCAGTCAAAAGTGTAAAAAAATGCCAAAATTTCAAAAAATACTTGACATTGTTTTTTTTTGTTTACATTTGACTTGGCACTATTATTAAAAGGAGATTTTATGTTTTGTTCTAAATGCGGTGCTCAATTACCTGACGATGCCAAGTTCTGCGACAAGTGTGGCGCGGCTTTGCATTCCAATGCCGCTCCCGTAATGCCCAAAGTGAATCCGTTTGCTGAACCGGGTCAGACCCCTGTTTATATGCAGGATGAAGCCTCGTCCAAGAGCAAATTTACGGCCTTTATTCTTGCCTTGTTCTTTGGCTGGATAGGGCTGCATAATTTTTATATGGGGCATACACTCAGGGGATTAATGCAGCTCGCGTTACAGGTTGTCTGCCTAGTAACGCTTATTTTGGGTATAGGCCTTTTGATTGAGATTCCTTTCTTTTTGTGGGTCTTTGTCGAAATAATAATGATTTTATGCGGAGCCGCCACTGACGGCGAAGGCCGCAAGATTAAGTAAGCCAAAACTATATATAAGGAAAACAACATGAACCATAGAATTGCTAGGATATTTTTGCTGGCGCTCTTTTTTGCGGGGGCATCGTTTGCTGCTCCAAAAATGGGGACCATGACAGATTCCCGCGATGGCAAAAAGTATAAGACCGTAAAAATAGGCGAACAGGTCTGGATGGCGGAAAATTTGAATTATGAGACTGCTGGCAGCATTTGTTACGAGAATGATTCTAGTTGTATCAAGTATGGTCGCCTTTACACTTGGACTGATGCTATGAATAACGAGAAAGGCTGCAATTATTCAGAGCGAGAAAAGTGTGGTGATGTTCAAGGCGTTTGTCCCGACGGGTGGCATTTGCCAAAAGATAGTGAGTGGAGCGAACTGCATGATTATGTGATGATGAAATGGGGCAATAAAAGCTGGGGCTTTGGCGTTCCTAAGGCCTTATTGGTGAAATCTTCTGAGGCGCCTGATGGAACCAATGTAAGCGGATTCTCAGCCAATCTTCATGATCCTGGATTTTGTGCCAACTGTTTTCCTTTTATAAGATTTTGGACTACAATTGAATTATATCGTGATGTAGTCTTTACGTGGAAATTGCGGGATAGCGGTTTTTCGGGCGAAGAAAAACGAATGGAAGAATATGCCGTCGTTCGTTGTCTCAAGAATTCTCCATAAGCAATTCCTAAAGGTTATGCAAAAAAACACCCCCGACACACAATGTCGGGGGCGATATTCTCAAAGCGAGCGCAACGCGCGAACGACCTCATACCTCAGAGGCGCCGTGCGCCGACCTCACGCCTACTTGAACAGATTCTTCATCTTTTCAAGGAAAGACTCTTCCTGCGCGGTTTCCTTGTCGTGCCTGAGTTCCGCGAGTTTCTGGTAGAGT
>CAMHDS010000097.1 GCA_946183925.1 uncultured Fibrobacter sp.
CCGCTGTTGCGGGAATGAAAATCCCGAGTCCTGGGCCACTAGACGATAGGGGCGATTTGTGAGACCAAATATAAGAAAGTTTTTGATTTAGTCAAGGGTATTTTTGAGAAAAAAAGAGGGGTCGGGTTGGCTTGAGGGTATAAAAAAAGACCAACCTAATGGTTGATCTTTTATACCCTTTGACGCGGTTGGCTTGTGGGTAAAAAAAAGACACAACAAAAGTTGTGTCTTTTATACCCCCAAGCGGTTTCGAACCGCTGTTGCGGGAATGAAAATCCCGAGTCCTGGGCCACTAGACGATAGGGGCGTTTAGTAGGGCCAAATATAGGTTAATATTTAAAATCCGTCAAGGGTGGTAGATGAAAAAAGTTAATTTTTCTTCGTGACTTTGAAAATTTGGCTAAAAAAGTCCCTTAAGGGTGGCGTTGCCCGCTTTTTACCGGTAGCACTTCTTGCAAGTGCCGCCGATGCGGGGGTGCTGTGGGGTGTGCGCTCGTTCATCGAGATAATCGGGGGTAAAACGGATGTCCCATTGCTGGCGTGGCTCGCCGGGATGATCGTGCTTGCGCTGCTGCGACTTTTTTTCCTTTTCGGTAAGTCGAAAATTTCTGAAAACTGGCTTTACGGGGTGTCGTCGCGGGTGCAGGCGTTCTTCTTGCATCGTCTGCGGAACCTGCCGCCGAACGTCTTCCATACGTCAAAGGGGGAGCGCGAGGTCGAATCGGCTTACGAGGCGACCGTCGTATTGCAGAATAATGGCGGAGTCTTCTTCCAGGCGGTGCAGGCGATTCTCCAGCTGGTGGTATTTTTGCCGGTGCTGTTCTACATTTCGTGGCCTCTGACCCTGTTCCTTTTCGTAGTCATCGTGCCGTTTGTGGCGTTGCTGCAGCGGAAGTTGCATAGGCTCGGTCCTGCCGAGGAATCCCTGATGCGCCTGCGTTCCGATTTTCGGGGCGATCTGACGCTTGCCCGACGGCTGTTTAGGCAGTGGAGCGGTCGCGATGAGCGGAGCGGTATTTCAGATGGTTTGTTGAAGAGTGTCCGTCGCTTGCGTGATGAAGGTGCTTCGGCGGCAATCAAGAAATCGCAGCTTTCGCTTTGGGCAGAAACCGTCTCGGTCGTTGCGATGGTGTTCGTTCTCGCCTTCTGTGCGCTCCTGATGGGACGCGGCTACATGGATGCGTCGGGGCTCGTTCTTTTTGCGTCTGCGGTTTTGCTTTGCTACAAGCCGGTCAAGGAGTGCGCCCGCGTCATGCCGCAGTTCCGCGCGGCGATGAGTGCGCTGAATGTCCTCGAAAAGTTTGAGTCGCTCGGAGTCGTTGATGCCCCTTCTGTAGATGGCGCATCTCATGCACGTGCGTCGGTTTCTGAAGGGCCTGCGGGAGAGGGCGTCGTTGTCCGTGACGGGCGTTTCCGTTACGAGGGGGCAGATCAAGATGTGTTTGGCGGCCTTGATATTCGCTGGTCCCGAGAAAGACCTGTGCTTGTCCGTGGCAGGAACGGTGTCGGCAAGTCTACTTTTTTACGCTTGCTGGCGGGGCTTGAGCGGTGGAACTCGGCCAAGGTGTCTGCTCCCCGTGATGTATTTTTCGTGGCGCAGGACTTGGAACTTCCGCCTCGGTGGATGCTTTTGCGGCTGATAGACCGGGTAAAGGCCAATGAACCGGAAAAAATGGCCATTCTTGAAAAGTTTATGATGACGGCGGGCCTGGCGCCTTTGCTTGAAAAGCAGGGGCTGTCTGGGGGTGAGCGGGCGCGGGCGGCCCTGCTGTGGGCGCTTGCCTCGGAAGCTTTGACGGTGCTGCTGGACGAGCCTTTTGCCTCTGTGTCGTTGGGTGACAGGGAGCCGTTGCTCGTTGCCTACCTGGATGCGGCTAAAAAAATGGGGAAATGGACAATAATTGTTAGTCACGATGTGCTTTCTGCTGAAGTTGAATGTATATTTAAAACAGAGTGTTTTTAAAAGCAGGGTGTTTTTAGCGGAGGCTTTTATGGAAGAACAGTTGAATAATCAACCGAAAGAACCTGTGAATCAAGTAGAATCTGTCAAGGTGGAAAATTCGTCGCCGGAGCAGGCTGCCCCGCAAAATTCTGCACCTCAAGCCGAGGCCCAACCGGTTGAACTTCCCGAAGTGGACAATCGTCCTCCGCGTCCGTTCCTCTATCGTTATCGGGGAGTCATTCTCGGTATCCTTGCCGTGATTGCCCTGGTGTGCCCGGCGGGGGATCTCGACATTGTCCCGTTCCTGATCTTTGTCAACATCTTTATCATTTCTGTATATCTGCGAATCAAGGCTCGTTGCTGCATTGGGGAACATACCCGTGGCAGTTCGCAGGATGCTCCCGTGCTTGTCACCTGGGGCGCCTATGGCCGTATGCGTCATCCGCTCTATGTGTCCAATATGGCGATTGGCGTGTCCCTGATTGTTCTTCATTTTGGATTAAGTCCGTTTGTCATTCCGTTCGTGGCGATTTTGTTTGCGGTCGGGTTCAGGCTTGCCAAGCTGGATGACCGTTATCTTGAAACGCGCTATGGTGATGAGTGGAAACTCTGGGCAATGCATACCCCCGCCTTTATCCCGCGCGAGATTCACGTCCCTGGACCGAGACGCAGCGGTAAGGAAGCGATTCTTGCCGATATGGCTACATGGATTAGCCTTGCGTTGATGGTGGGTCTTGTCCTGTTCAGGAAGGTTGATTTCTTGATATGGGCATAGGCGTGCGCTTGGGCAGAGCGGTCTGGAACGTAGCCGCCAGTTCGGTGGCTCGTGCCGCTTGCCTGTTGCCAGGTCTTGACCAAGAATATCGAATAGAAGAACGCCTGTCGGGGCCGTGGCCCGCCGGACCGTATCTGTGGTTGCACGGTGCGAGCCTGGGCGAGTGCCGCATGTTGCAGAATTTGGCCTGCGCCCTTCGTGAGGACTGGGCCGACTGTCCGAAGATTTTAATTACATCCCAGAAAGCGGAAGTCGTCTCTTATTTGAACGACGCCTGTGCTGGTATTGCAGATGTGTCGATTGCTCCGGCTGATATTCCATCTGTGTTGGATTCTTTCGTGAAGTCGGTGCAACCCCTGGGGCTGGTTCTTGCAGAAAATGAATTATGGCCGGGTTACCTTTCGACCCTTTCAAGAATTTCGGCGAAAAAAAACATTGCGCTTGTATCGGGGCGCTATCGTCGGTCGTTGCCGTTCCTTGACTTTTCGGGAATGGGAATAGCCTGCCTGCAGACGGCGGCTGACCTGGGGCGTTTTTCCTATGCGAGCAAGGGCTCCGTTCCCTGCACTATGGGTGGCGACTGGAAGCTTTTGAACTGGGCCCGCGATGGGGGACTTGTTAGTGCTCCTGAAACCCCGATTGTCGATGTGGTTTTCCTCTCGTTCCATCAGGAAGAATCCGAGGCGCTTGTGCGGATGGTGAAGGATTCCGTTGACAAGGGGGAGGCTCCTGTGCTGATGCCTCGCCGACTTGCCGAATTGAATCTGTTTCGCAGGCTGTTGCAGGATGCTGGACTGCCTGTGGTGGACTATCCTGTCGTGCGGAAGGGGTGCGTTTCGCTGGTGTCGCGTTTTGGGCTTTCCCGAGAAATCCTGTTGAAAAGTAGGAGTGCCGTCGTTGGAGGCTCGTTTGCCCGGACGCTCGGGGTTCACGATTTTTGGGAGCCGTTACGGATGGGCGTGGCGACTTGTGTGGGGCCCTATGCCAGGGGGCATGAAGATGTCGTGGCAAAACTGGTCTCGGCGCATGTGCTGGCGCAGATCCATTCGCCGGCTGATTTCTTGCGCCGCCGCTTTCCGTCGGTTGATACGGTGCGCTTGAACCTTGCGCAGGAAAAGAAGAAGGTTTTAGATTCCTATTTTTTGTTGCTGAATTTTATAAAGGGCCTTAAATGAAAAAAGTGATTCTTGCGACCCCCAGAGGATTTTGCGCCGGTGTAGACCGTGCCATTCATGTGGTGGAGCGCGCCATCGAAAAATTCGGTACCCCTATTTACGTGCGACACGAGATTGTGCACAACAAGTTTGTGGTCGATACGCTCAAGTCGAAAGGCGTCGTCTTTGTCGATGAACTGGACGAGGTCCCTGCCGGTTCCGTGGTGATTTTTTCTGCTCATGGAGTCGCCGAAGAAATTTATGCCGATGCCGAAAAACGTGGACTGCAGGTGCTGGATGCAAGCTGCCCGCTGGTGCTCAAGGTGCATTTCAGTGCCAAGCGCCATTATGCCGCTGGCCGCCATATCATCTTGATCGGACATGCGGGCCATGCCGAGGTGATTGGTACCTTGGGACAGCTTCCGCCGGGTGCGATTACGCTGATCAAGAACGAAGAGGACGCTCGGACGGTGCAGGTCCCCGAAGGAAAGGAACTCGCCTATATTACGCAGACGACGCTTTCTGTGGCCGAGACCCGCAAGATTATCGAAGCTCTCAAGGAACGTTTCCCTGGAATTATCGGGCCCGATGCGGGGGATCTCTGCTATGCGACGGGTAACCGCCAGGCGGCAGTCCTCGATCTCTGCTCCAAGGTGGATATGCTCCTGGTGGTCGGCGCTAAGAATTCCTCTAATTCTAGCCGCCTGATGGAACTTGGGCTTGAACAGGGCATCCAGAGCCATCTGATAGCCTCGGTTGACGACCTGCAGCCGGAATGGTTCGAAAATATCGATTCTGTGGGCATTTCGAGCGGTGCCAGTGCTCCTGAAGTGCTGGTCCAGGGGGTGGTCGACTGGATCAAGTCGAAATTTGCCCCTGTAGAAATCGAAAATTTTGTAAAATTAGTGGAATCGACCAAGTTTAATTTGCCAAAGGCATTGCAAGATTGATAATTTAACCTTGACGGAACGCCGTTTTTTTTCTAAAATTGCGTCCGTTATAAAACAACGGAGTTTATTATGAGCCGCATTTGTGAAGTTACCGGCAAGGCCGGCCTCGTGGGCAACATGGTTTCCCACTCTAACCGCAAGAAGTTGATGAAGCAGCTGCCGAACCTCCAGAAGAAGCGCTTCTACATTCCTGAAGAAGACCGTTGGGTCACGCTCCGCGTGAGCGCCGCTGGTCTCCGCACGATCAACAAGCTTGGCATCCAGGCTGTTGCTCAGGAACTCGGCATCTAATTTTAGATAACGAATTTGCTTTAAAAGCCGCCAGGGTCTCCCTTGGCGGTGTTTTGTGCATTTTGATGAATGTCTAGAAATGAAAAAAGGTAACAGAAAAAGCATCGGTAAATGCCGATGCTTTTATAGTGGTCTTAGGTAGAGTTCACCTTATTTCAGGGTGATTTTCTTTGCTCCGAGACCATCGACCTTTACCAGGTAGATTCCGCTCTGGAATTTGTTGAGGTTGAGCACCGCGCGGCCAGAACTTAAGGAGGCGGTCGCGACTACTGTTCCGTCGAGGCGCATCACGCGCACCTTGGCGTTGCCCGCTGCGTTAACCGAGAGGGTGCGCCCCTGCAGATGGATGTCCATGGCGGGGGCGGCGATTCTTGCGTTCGGAATGGCCGCAGGGAGGGGAAGCGGCGCTGCCTTTTCATCGTATCGGGTGGCGAGTGCCATCAGGTACCAGGTGCTGTGGGGGAGCCACTGTTCAATCCAGCGCCAGTTGTTCCAAGGTTCGTCGGCAGGGAATCCTGCTGCGGCGACGTTGTCCCAGACGATTCCAGAACCGTCAATGCCCTTTCCGCTGATGCCGTTCGCGATACCGCCCTTGAGGGTGGCGTCGTAATCGGAGGTGCCGTCGTATTTGTCAGGATTCTTTTTTCCGATTCCGTTCATCATGCAGACCCCGTAGGGGTTCTTACCCAGGATCCAGTCAAGCTGATCGGTCGCGTACTTGTTTACATTCGTGCTGTTCTTGAGGTTCAGCGTGTTGTAGGTGTAGATGGTCGCTGCAGAGAGGCTTGCCAGTCGGGCATCTTCGCCCTGCCACCAGTAGTTGCTTTCGTTGTCGTGCGGAATAAAGAAACCGTCCTTGATTTTGTTCTGCGTTAGATAAGTCTGGCGGGCGTAACCGAAGGGGTTTTCGACACTGTTGGTGACATAGATAAGCCAGTTGTAGTGCTTTTGGATGGCGTCCAGGACCGGTGTTAAGTACGGATGGGCGCAAGTGCCGGTTAAGGAGGTGGTACAACCCCAATCATCCTTTGAGACGGGGGCTTCGACTTCGGCGTAGCGTACGAGGGCGAACAGCGGAAGGCCCGCATCGCTGGCGTGCCAGTAGGGGCGCTTCTTGGCATCGTCGCTCCAGAAATAGCCATCTGCACTGATGCGGTCTGCAAGATGCTGGGCGCGGACACGGGCGTCGTTCAGGTAAGCTGTATTTTGAGTGGCGACGTAAAGTTCCGTGGCGGCGAGGAGCGCGGTGTAGTCGTCGATGATGTTTTCCTTGCCGTCGTCGCAGTAGGCGCATGTGCCGCCGATGCTCTGTTTTTCGGACAAATGAGCATAGGCCTTTTCGGCTGCTTCAAGGTAGATGTTTGTGGATGCCTTCCCGTCTACACTTGGGGCGCCAGAGATGAATTTTGATACACGGGCAAGAGCTGCGATGGCCATGCCACCACCTTCGCGGAAGGCAGTCTGGTAGTTGGCGCTTTTGGTTCCTTTTTCGCCGCTGAAGGCGCACAGATAGCGGCTGCCGCTACCCCAGTTGTCGAATACGGTCATGTAGAAGAAGCCCTGCTCGTCGAGCATGTGTACCAGGAAGTCCGCTCCATAGAGGGCTTCTTCGGTCGCGGTCGCCTGGGTGCTTGTCGAGGCGAGCAATGTCGGGATTCGTTCGGCAGCGAAGGCGAGCGACCATACTGTCAGGGGAATCTGTTGCGGATTCAGGTAATTGGCGTAGGAGAGGTGGGAAAGGTATTTGCTGACATCGCCACTTGCATCGTACCAACCGCCGCGCACGTCGCGAGTGGTTGTCGGACTACTACCATATACGGTTACCTTCTGGTCCCACCCGACAACGGGGGACTTGTCGGCGCGGTCGTTGTAGAAGTAGTCCATGACCAAGCCGAGAGTGCTTGTGGCGAGAGCCTTGTCGGCGATGGTGATTATGTCGGAGGTTGAGGGGCTGCCTGCGGCAACGGAAACATTGTATTTGCCTGCCTTCAGGGAACTTCCTAAATCGATGGTGTAGAATTTTCCATTAGTAGACCAGTTGTCCGGATTTTCGCCTTTGCCGAAAGTTCCGCTCTTGACGGTTGCTCCAGTTGTGCCGCCATCGGTGGCGAGAAAGAGCGTCCATTCCGTGCCTTCGAGGTTGTCGGAACTTTGCACTACGATAGAGACGGGCTTGTCGGAATCGTAGCCAGCCTGGTTATAGAAAAACGCGTTTGTGGCAAAAGCGGATGCCGCAAGCGCGAAAGGGAATAGTCTGCAAATGGTATTCATAGGGACTAATATAATTTATTAGTCCCTAGAATTCAAGGACAGAGCTTTAAAGTGTGTTTTTCATCAAATGGATGGAAAACTTTATTTTTCATCGCGGAGTTTCTTGGCTGCTGCCACGAGGTTCTTGAGGCTTGCCGTCGTTTCGGTTTCGCCACGAGTCTTGAGGCCGC
>CAMHDS010000098.1 GCA_946183925.1 uncultured Fibrobacter sp.
ACACGTGCTTGTTCGGGGTCGTATTCACTTCGATTTCGCAGCCGCAGAACATCTTGGTTTTAGTCGCGAGCTGACAATGGATTTCAAGACCGATAACAGGACAATAATTGGACATGATTTCTCCGAATTTTTACGGGGAAAAGATAGTAAAATAGTGGCTAGTGGTTAGGGCGTAAGGTCGTGATTGGTGGTTCGGGGAACGTACTAAAGTTCGTCCAAAGTCACGACAAGGGCGTCGGTAAGGGTCCGGAAGTTCGCGCATTCGGTCAAGATGCAGTCGGCGCCGTTCACGAAGGCTGTCGCAAGCCGGAGGGATTCCGCCTCGGTAATCTTGTGGTTTGTCTTTTGGGAAGCGGCATAGAGTTCCGCAGCCTTTACCGAAATTTCAGCATTGACGGGGCAAACCTTCACATTTGCTGAATTCTCAAAAAACTCGCGGTACTGGCGGGCAAGCACACCTTCCCCACTGGCGAAAGCCTTGCTGCTTAACTCAAACAAGGTAACCGGCGAAACCAGGACCTGGATGTTCTTTTCGTACACCATGTCCAAAATGTCCGACACCGTCGGATAAAAATCCGGGTGCATCTGCAAAAGCCGCACCAGCGGGCCGGTATCAAGAAACAGAATCCGCGACTGTTGTATCGTCCTTTCCATTAAACCAAAGATAAACATTCAAACGAAAACTCGTCAACGAAACCTTGTTTTTTTATTAAAAAACGCCCTTTTCTTGCTGTTTTCGCCAATTCAACTTGACAAGGACATAGAATTTTACTATATATGGGCATACCTCGACGCGGGGTGGAGCAGTTGGTAGCTCGTTGGGCTCATAACCCAAAGGTCGCAGCGTTCAAGTCCTGCCCCCGCTACTAAAAAAGACTCGGTTTGTGCCGGGTCTTTTTTTGTTACAGCACGTAGAGTGCCATGAAAACCACAAGTCCCGCAAAGATCAGGAAAACCGGCAAAAGCAGCAACAGGCAGATGGCCCCGACTTTTAGGTCGTAGAACCACATTTTCCACCTACCCCGCTTGGTCTTGCAGGTATCCTGGCGGCAATCGGGGCAGATATTTCCCACCCTGTTCCGCACGCGGATAGCAAGGTTGCTTTGAAGGGGGGACATGCCCACCTTGTCGTTGAATTCCTTACCGCATTTTGAACATTTGCACTGCATAATTCCAAATTAAAAAAATCATTTCCGCTTTGCGGCGATGAGAACCACGGAGCCGAGAATCAGGGCAATTCCTATTCCAAGGCGGACTGTGAGGATTTCTCCAAAGACAAGCACACCGATGGATACGGCGGTTACGGGTTCGAGAGCCCCGAGGATTGCCGTGGGTGTAGAGCTAATAATCTTCACCGCCTTCACCATGAAAATGAGCGAAAAAACCGTAGGCACAGCACCCAGCATAAAGCCCCAGCCCCAGGAACTGGCCTGCGTAAACACCGGCGGAAGCCCCGACCCAAACGTCATCGAATAAAGCAGCAGGAACCCAAGGCAAAAGCAGATGGCGTAAAAAGTCATCTTTACGGAGCCCATCTGCAGCTTGATGCGGTTCGCCATCACCATATAGATGGCATAGGATATAGAAGAGATAAACACCAGCACAAGCCCTACCATGCTCAGGGGCACTCCGTCTCCCCCGCGGTACAAAAGGGCAATTCCCGCCATGGAGACAGCGATGGAAACAATGGTCCAGACCTTGATTTTTTCCTTGAAGAAAACGGCCATCAGCACAGAAACTTCCAGCGGGTAAAGAAACAAGAGTGTCGAAGCAAGTCCCGCGTCCATATACTTGAAGGAGGCGTAATAAGTCAGGGAACTCACCGCAAACAAGAAACCGAAAGCCACGAGAGTCGCGAATTCCTTAAGGGAGATTTTGAAGTGAGAGCCTTTCGCAAGAATCACCACCAAAAGCAACATTGCCGCCGTAAAGAAACGGTAAAATAGGACTGTTTCCGGAGAATACCCCTGGGCGTACAAATGCAGGGCCCCAAGGGGGTTCGTACCGTAACAGATGGCGGAAAGGGCCGCAAAGACGAAGCCTTTTATTGCAGTGAGGTCGCTTCGCTTTGAGGTTTGAGTTCGCTCGCATTGCTCGCCTTGAGTTTTTTTGTCTAAAAACATATAGCCTCAAAGGGCAAAGCCCGACCTCATACCTCAAAGTGCCCCAGGCACGACCTCATAGCTATCATATCGCGAACTTGGTAGCGTCGGCGAGCTGCACGCTGGCGATACGGGAAATGCCCTTGATTTCCTGAGTAACACCATAGAGCATGTCGGCTTCGGCCATGGTACGCTTGTTATGCGTCACCACGATGAACAGGGTCTGCTTGCTGAATTCACGGAGCAGTGCCATGAAGCGGCCCACGTTGGCGTCGTCAAGCGGGCCGTCCACTTCGTCCAGCACGCAGTAGGGCGACGGCTTTTCCATGTAGATAGCGAACAGCAGGGCCGTTGCGGTCAGGGCATGTTCACCGCCGGAAAGCGCCTTGATACCGCGCATCTTCTTGCCGGTGGGACGAACGTTGATTTCGATGTCGGCGTCCAGAATATCGCCAGGCTTGCCGTTTTCGTCCAGCTTTTCCACCAGGCTCATCTTGGTTTCGCCGTTCAGGAACAGCTTGCTGAACACGAACTGGAAGTTCTTCTGGATTCGTTCGAAAGTTTCCAGGTAGCGGCTGCGAGCGATATCATCCAACTTGGTGATGGTGCGGTCCAGCGAGGCGCGGGCACGGTCCAGATCGTTGAACTGGATTTCCACTTCTTCCAGACGTTTCTTCTCGTCTTCGTAGTCCTCCATCACGTTCACGTTGATGGGGCCAAGTTCCTTGATTTTCCCGCGGAGTTCGCGAATTTCCTTGTCCGCTTCGGGCTGGCTGTATTCCACACGTTCGAATTCTTCGGGGTTCTGCAAGTCGAAGGACCACTCGTTCTGGAGGCGTTCCTGCAAGCGGTCCAGATTGGACTGGAGCGCTTCTTGCTTGCGGCCCACCTCGTTTAGTTCCTTCATGCGGTCAATCATGTCGTCGCGGATGGTGTCCAGCTCGCTCCGCCAGCTGTCCAGATCGCCGCTGACCACCTCATAGCGTTCACGTGCGGCGTCACGCCGACTTTCCAACTCGCGAAGGGCGGAATCCTTCTCCTGGACGGAAGCTCCCAGGTCATCGATATCCCGGGCGGCCTTTTCCATAGAAATCTTGTTGGTCTCCATATCCCGCTTGCGGGACTCGATGGAATCCCCGAGGAACTGGACCTGGTCGGCGATGTTTCTCAGGCGGTCCGTATTCTGGGAGAGCTTCGCGGACTTGTCCTGGGTTGACCTTTCCAGGTCGCGGACTTCTTCGTCCTTTTCGCGGAACAGGACTTCTTGTTCAGAAAGTTCGTCATTTACGCGGGCGTATTCCGACTCGGCGATTTCCATAGCGGCCTTGGCCTCGGTCAGTTCCGCATCGCCGGACTTCTGGGATTCGGCGGAGGCTATGCGGCCTTCGCTTTCGGAAATGTCCGCTTCCAATTTTTCAAGTCGGGAGGCTACCGATTCCAGGGTGTTCTTCTGGATCGAAATGCCAGCCTCCCCTGCCCGGAGCGCATTGTTCTTTTCGAGAATCTCGTCGGAGGCAGAAGTCAGCATCTGCCTGGTTTCATCAATTTCGGCCTGGAGGGATTCCAAAGCGGCCTGCTTCTGGGCGACCAGCCCCTGCACGACACCCAGACGTTCCGTGGCCTGGGCAATCTCGTTCTTGCGGCTGAGGGCCCCGGCGGTATTGGCCCCCTGGCTCACCAGACCGTTGGTCTTTACGATAACCTTGTCCGCCACGAAGCAGAAATCGGAATTCCTGTGTTCACGGGCCAGGTCCAGGGCCGTATCCAGAGAATCCACCAAGAAATAGCGGCTCAGAAGATTCTGTACAAAAGTGCGTGTGGTGTCGTCGCAAGTGACAAAGCTGCTCAAGGCACCCCTGATTCCAGGGTGGTTCAGCTCCGGCACAGGTGCAGGTTCCAGGGAATCCATCAGGGCGAGCACCGCCTTGCCAGCGTTCTCGCTACGGAGGCCCTCTACAATTTCACGAAGACCGTCGCGGCTTTCCACCACGGCACTGTCCAGACTGTCGCCCAAAGCTGCTTCCACCTGGGAGGCGTATTCCGGAGCGGCGCTGATGTGTTCCGAAAGGAACCCGCGGACAAGACCCGCCTTGTTCTCGCGAATCCACTTGCCGGCGTCCGTTCCTTCGTCGCTGACGCTCTGCAAGACTTCGATACGGGATTCCAGGGCGGCGCATTCGTTCTGCAAAGCCTGCAGTTCCTGCTGGGCATTAGCCAGGTCGGCATTCTTGCCTTCTAGCGTTGATTCCAGGGAGGCCTTGCGTTCGTTCAAAATTTCAAGCTCACGGACAGTAGATTCCATGCCCGTTTCCATGTCCCGGATGGCAGATCCCGTTTCGGACTTGCGGTTCCGCAGTTCGTCCGCCTCGACCTTCCAGCGGGAAACGCTTCCCCGGAGCATGTCGGACTCGGCGTCCAGACGTTCAAAACGCCCCTGGAGGGAGGCTACGCGGTTGGCGGCGGTCAGACGTTCATTGGACAGTTCCCTGGACTGACCGCGCAGGTCGTCCAGCTTGTCCCGCATCACCTGCAGGATTTCCTTTTCCCGTTCGAGCCTGTTGTTCAGTTCCTCGATGCCGCTGTCGCTTTTCAGGACCTCGTTTTCTTCTTCAAGGCGGGCGCGTTCTTCTTGTAGTTCCCGGGTCTTGCCTTCGCTGATTTCAATTTCAGAGGCAGCCTTCTGGTTCGCCGCTTCCAGAGAAGAAACGGAATCCCGGAGGCGTATAATCTGGTTGTTCAGGTCGTTCAGGGCCAAGGTGGCCTGCTGAACCTGCTGTTCCAGCTCGCGGTAGTTGTTTTCGTCTTCGCTGATGGCGAGCTTCTTTTCTTCGATACGGGTCTGGAGTTCCATGGCCTTGGTCTTGGCCGTTTCCACCTCGTGGTTCATGCGGCGGCTGGTGGTATCCAGAGTCGTGAGGCTTTCCTTGAAATCTTCGTACTTGTCCAGGCTTACAGAAAGGTCCAGGCTTTTCAGGCGGTTACTCAGCCACTTGAACTCCCTGACCTTTTCGGCCTGGGTCTCGTAAAGGCGCACGGAACGTCGCACGGAGCGGAGGTTATCCTCTACGCGGGCCATGTCCATCTGGACTCGTTCCAGCTGGCGGGTGGCCTCCTTGCGCTGCTGGCGGTACTTGCTCACGCCGGCGGCTTCTTCAAAAAGAACTCGACGGTCGTCGGCCTTGTCGGAAAGCACTGCCTTGATCATGTCGGCGTTCATCTGAGAATAGGTGCTGGAACCCAGGCCCGAGTCGAAAAGCAGGGCGTGGACGTCCCTCAACCGGCACTCCTGGTTGTTAATCAGGTATTCGCCAGTACCGTCCCTGTGCACGCGACGGGTAACGATAATCTCGGAATATTCGGAACTCAGGGCGCCGTCGCTGTTGTCGATGACAATGGAAACTTCTGCAAGGCTCATGGCAGCACGCTCTTCGGTACCGCTGAAAATCACGTCTTGCATCTTGCTCATACGAAGCGTGGCGGCGCGCTGCTCGCCCAAGACCCAACGGATGGCGTCGGTAATGTTGGACTTGCCGCAGCCATTAGGACCCACCACCGCCGTAAGGCCCTTGGTGGGGAAATTGATTTCCGTCCTTTGGGCAAAGGACTTGAAACCGAATATTTTGAGCTTTGTAATCTGCACTATAGATTAATGTAGTAAAAATGTATGAAACAATTACCTGGACTCGAAATGGAGGGTCCCGTCGGGGTTACGCGTAAACACCAGATAGAGGCTGCCACCGGAAAGGCTTATGTTGAAATAACCTTTTTCAACCCGATGACCTGTATAAAGTATCCGCCCCTTGAAATCCCCTACCCAGTCCTCTTCATAGACACGGCTCACCGAACTGTCCTTGATGGTATCCTGAATCCAGGGGCGCACCAGGCTGCCATCCTCGGAAACGATATCGATTTCCACGATGTCGGCACCGGTCCTGTTTTCAATCTGCAGACGGGTGGTAGAATCCTCGAACCAGTGGCTGATGCAGCCAGATAGAACAAAGCAGCAGGCCAAGACTGCGGCCATCAGCGACAATCGTAAAGTTTTAGACTTCATCACTTGCCTCCTTCGCTGCCGGACTTTTCGTAACGGATACCCTTGGCTTCTATCGTCTTGGGTTCGCTCTTTGCTCCACTCATCAGGTCAAGACCCTTGTTGTCCTTGCTCTCGAAATTCTTCTTCCTTTCGATGTTCAGGGTTTCCATGGGGGCAGAGCGTGTCCCGCCCCGGGCGAACAGCAATCCGTCGATGGTAGCCAAGTTGAACTGGAATTCCACCAGGAACGTTCCCTTGGCATGGAAGAAGGTTTCATAGTCGTAGCTGGAGTTGTAGGCAAACCGCACGAAGGGCAGTTCGATACCGCCGCCCCAGAGAAGGTCCTTGGCGCCATGCCGCACGTTACGGCGCAGGCAGGTCGCCTCGATGGCCACCATGCGGGAGGGATCCGGGTAATATTTCAGGGCCGCCGAATGGAATTCCTTGCGGGGGAAATCGAAGGCCACCTCGCCATAAAGCACCTGGGCAAAGAGGTTCTGTTCCCAAAAAACGCGGACGGAATCGTCATCGCCCTTGCCGTTGTACACCGTCACGTCGATGTTGGGCAGGTAAGTCAGGGGACCGTGCCCCCTACCGCCGTAGATGGCCCTGGATTCCAGATCCATGGAAATCCTCACGGACTGCCAGTGGGCCTTGTGATAATTGGCCTGAACACTGGTCTTGCCCCAACGGACAAGTCCCCAGGAGTAAAGCAGGGAGTCGTTCTCGTGAGGATAAACATCCCCCACGTATTCCACGTTCTGGTGCTGCATGCCCCCCGCCATGGTAAAATTCATGGACGACTGGGTATAGGTAAGGCCCCAGGTGGTCACGGAACGGGCGATGGAAAAATCATTGTACATGGGCCAGAAGAAAAAGTCTTCGCCATCCCAGCCGGAACGTTCGAACCAAAGCAAGAAGCCCAGGTGGTTGTTCCTTGCCACCTCACCACTGCCGAATCCTGCAAAATGGTGCTTGAAGGCATAACCCTCGTGCTCGCCATAGGGGCTTTCCAGCGGAGTCTGGGTCCTGAAGGGCAAATAGTTGAATCCCAGGTCGATATAACCTCCCCGACCGCCACGCATGATGTCGCGAATTTCCCGCAACTGCTGGTCGCGGGTCACGGCACCGCCTGTCGCAAGGGCGCTTGCGGGAATAGCATCGGCCAAGGCAAAGCTTGCAAAAAACAAAAGGCAGAATAAGGTTTTTATAAACCGCATATACAAAAAATATAAAAAAACGCCCCGACCGTAAGATCGGGACGTTTAAGCTGCTTCACTTGGACTCGAACCAAGGACAACGCGATTAACAGTCGCGGGCT